>DXGC01000090.1 GCA_019114135.1 Candidatus Corynebacterium avicola | reverse complement strand
GCCAAGCAGGCGCTGCTCGACGAGTACGACTCCCGGATCGACCCGGAGACAGACCTCGACCGGGCGCGCGAAGTACTGCGGGAACTGCAGGAGAAGTTCGACGAGATCGGTTTCGTCCCGCGCGCCCGGGTGCGTGAGTTCGACGAGAAGATCGGGGTGCTGGAATCCCGCGTCGCCGATTACGCCGAGAAGCAGTGGCGCCGTACCGACCCCGAGGTCGAGGCGCGTGTGGCCCAGTTCCAGGCGAAGGTCGACCAGTTGCGTTCCTCTGCCGAGGACGCCGAGAAGGCCGGTCGTGCGAAGAAGGCGGCGGAGCTGCGCGAGCAGGCCGACCAGTGGGCCGAGTGGGCGGCGACCGCCGCCCAGGTTGCGGAGGATTAGGGCGGGGCCAGGCTACGCCTGCTCCTCTGCGATCCCGCTTCTTGCCCGTCAACCTACCATCACGGTGTCGTCAGCCTGATCAAGGAGATCAGGTGGCATCGTGAATGCACTCCTGGCTATCGCAAATGGCCGAGATCCTGGTCGATCTCGGCCATTTGCGATAGCCAGCCGGATACTTGCGATGCCACTGTCGACGTTGCGTGGTTGTCAGTGGTGCGCTGCTGTTAGTGCTGCTCGCCGTCAGATGCGGAATCCGGCGCAGGCGCCTCGGCTGTGTCCTCGTTCGTTGCCTGCGTCGGGACGGCCCCGGACTCAGCCTGCTCCGCTTCGCGCGCTTCGCGACGGGCACGGGCGCGACCACGACGGTTGTCCTCGGGCTGCGAGAGATCCTCGGTCGCCACCGGCGCCAGACCGGTTCGCAGCACCAGCTGCTTTGCCCGGGACTCCTCGTCCGCGTCGGCAAGGACACGGCGTCGGGCCGCGATCTCCTTCTGCACCGCACCACGTCGCAGCAGACGGCTGGACAGCGTGATGAAGATCAGCAACAGGCCGACGAGCCCCAGGATCAGCCCGATCGCGGGGCCGTCCCCGGGCTCTGTCGGGGGCCGGGACTGACGCATGCCGATGGCCAGGATCGCGTAGACCCAGCCGATCCCGGACACGATCCAGTTCACCCAGACCACCAGGGACGACCGGGAGAACACAGTGCCGAAGGTCAGCAGCACACCGCCCACGAGCGCGAGCCAGCTGTAGATGCGTTCCGGCAGCGTCGTGACGAATGCGTTGGCCCGCTCGGAGTTGAGCAGCACGTCGTAGCCGTGCACCGATCCGGAATGCGGCAGGAACAGCACCACCAGCATCAGGATTCCACCGCAGAGCAGCACCGGCAGGGAGTTGCCCAGCACGATCGTCCCCGCTGCGGCACGCTCGGCCTTACGGAGGTCACCGCCGTTCTGCTCCTGCAGCTCGGCGATGTGCTTGTCGATGGCCTGTGCCCGGCGGGAGTTGATCTCCTCCCGACTCGGCTTCTCTACTTCCTTGGAAGCCGTGGCAGCCGTGGCAGCCTTGTTGCTGGCCTTCTTACTGGCCTTGTCACTCACAGCCGCATCCTCCCTGAGACGCTCCTACCTGGGTCAGTCCCAGGTCTCGTGTGGATCCGCCGGGCCGGCCGATGCCGGGCAGCCCGAGTCCGACTCCCACTGTGCCACCACCCGGCCCGGAGCCGGTGGTCGGGATCGGTGCGGTGGTCGGCACGGAGCCGGCCTCGGACATGTCCCCCGCCCTTGTACGGCGGTGGGTGATCACTCCGGAGTCTGCCAGCAGGAAGAACGGGGCGGAACCGGTCACGGCGACCTCGACGACGTCGCCCGGACGCACCGGGACATCACCGGGGGCGAAGTGGACCAGGCGTCCGTCGCGGGCGCGTCCGGTCATGCGCTTGGTCTCGGCGTTCTTGCGTCCGCCACCGTCCTGCACGAGCAGTTCGACGCAGCGTCCCACCTGCTTGGCGTTCTCCTCGGCGCTGATACGCTCCTGCAGCTCCATCAGGCGCTCGTAGCGCTCCTGCACCACCTCCTTGGGTACCTGGTCGGCGTACTCGGCGGCCGGGGTCCCCGGACGCGGCGAGTACTGGAAGGTGTAGGCGCTGCAGAAGCGGGACTCCTCGACCACGCGCAGCGTCTCCTGGAAGTCCTCCTCGGTCTCACCAGGGAAGCCGACGATGATGTCGGTGGTGATGGCGGCGTCCGGCATGCGGTCGCGCACCTTGTCCAGGATCTTCAGGAACTTCTTCGAGCGGTAGGACCGGCGCATCTCTTTGAGCACCTTGTCCGAACCAGACTGCAGCGGCATGTGCAGCTGCGGGCAGACGACCGGGGTCTCGGCCATCGCCTCGATGACGTCGTCGGTGAACTCAGCCGGGTGCGGGCTGGTGAAGCGCAGACGCTCCAGCCCCTCGATCTCGCCGCAGGCACGCAGCAGCTTCGAGAAAGCACTGCGGTCGCGCTCCAGGGTCGGGTCGGAGAAGTTCACGCCGTAGGCGTTGACGTTCTGGCCCAGCAGGGTGATCTCGGTGACGCCCTGGTCGACCAGAGCCTTCACCTCGGCGAGGATGTCGCCGGGTCGCCGGTCCTGCTCGGCACCACGCAGGGAGGGAACGATGCAGAAGGTGCAGGTGTTGTTGCAGCCCACGGAGACACTGACCCAGCCGGCGTAGGCGGACTCGCGCTTGGCGGGCAGCACCGACGGGAACTGCTCGAGCGAGTCGAGGATCTCCACCTCGGCCTGCTGGTTGTGGGCACTCCGTGCCAGCAACGTCGGCAGGGAGCCGATGTTGTGCGTGCCGAAGACCACGTCGACCCACGGGGCCTTGGCGACGACGGTGTCCTTGTCCTTCTGCGCCATGCAGCCGCCGACGGCGATCTGCATGCCGGGGTGGGAGTCCTTGACCTTCTTCAGCTGACCGAGGGTGCCGTAGAGACGGTTGTCCGCGTTCTCGCGCACCGCGCAGGTGTTGAAGACCACCACGTCGGGCGTGGTCGCCCCGGTCCTGCTGGCCGGCACGTAGCCGGAATCCTCCAGGAGCCCCGAGAGTCGCTCGGAGTCGTGGACGTTCATCTGGCAGCCGAAGGTCCGCACCTCGTAGGTGCGGGGCGCTCCGGCCGCCTCGGCGCCACGGGCACCGTCGGCACTGTTCTTCTCTGCTGTGATTGGGGTATCAGCCACGTCGGCCCAGTCTAGTCCAGGTACCACGACCTGCCGAATCACCACTTTAATGAAAACTTAATCTCACAATGTTGGAACGGTTTCCCCCTTCGATGCACTACAGCAGTAGACTTTGCCTATGACAGTTCACGAGAATGCAACCATGATCCAGTTGAACGGGGTGAACAAGTACTTCGGGGACTTCCATGCTCTGAAGGACATCAACCTCGAGATTCCGGCCGGACAGGTCGTCGTCGTCCTGGGACCTTCCGGTTCCGGTAAGTCCACCTTGTGCCGCACGATCAACCGCCTCGAGACCATCGACACCGGGGACATCCACATCGACGGCGAGCTCCTGCCGGAGGAGGGCAAGGACCTCGCCCGGCTGCGTTCCGACGTCGGCATGGTCTTCCAGTCCTTCAATCTCTTCAGCCACATGACCATCCGGGACAACGTCACCCTGGCCCCGATGAAGGTCCGTAAGACCAGCAAGTCCGAGGCCGAGAAGGCGGCCGACCGTCTGCTCGACCGCGTCGGCATCGCCGTCCAGGCCGACAAGTACCCCGCCCAGCTCTCCGGTGGTCAGCAGCAGCGCGTGGCCATCGCCCGCGCCCTGGCCATGGAGCCGAAGGTGATGCTCTTCGACGAGCCGACCTCCGCTCTGGACCCGGAGATGATCAACGAGGTCCTGGACGTCATGGCCGACCTCGCCGCCGGCGGTATGACCATGGTCGTGGTGACCCACGAGATGGGCTTCGCCCGCAAGGCCGCCGACCGCATCCTGTTCATGGCCGACGGTGCCATCGTCGAGGACTCCGACCCGGAGACCTTCTTCACCAACCCCACCTCGGATCGTGCCAAGGACTTCCTGGCCAAGATCCACGGCCACTAGGGAGGCGAGATGACGATCAGAAATCATTCATCCACGAGGGGACGCACCGGACTGTTCCGGCGGGTCACCGCCGCGGTGGTCGCCACCGCCGGTGTCGTGGCACTCGCGGCGTGCGGCAGCACCGAGCCGCGTTCCCTGCTCGACGACATCCGGGACGGCAGCGTCACCCTGGGCACCAAGTACGACCAACCCGGCCTCGGTGAGCGTACCCCGGACAAGGAGTTCCAGGGCCTCGACGTCGAGGTCTCGGAGTACGTGGTCAAGTACATCGCCGACAAGAACGGCTGGGACATGCCGGAGATCACCTGGCGTGAGACCCCCTCGGCCCAGCGTGAGCAGTTGATCAGCAACGGTGAGGTCAACATGATCGCCGCCTCGTACTCGATCAACGCCGGACGACTGGACGCCGTCGACTTCGCCGGCCCTTACATGGTCACCCACCAGGGTCTGATGGTCGATGCCAACAACACGATCACCGGCCTGGACGACATCCCCGACGGCACCCATCTCTGCTCGGTCTCCGGCTCTACACCGGCCCAGCAGGTCAAGGCGGAGCTCCCCAGCGTCCAGCTCCAGGAGTTCGACACCTACGCCGCCTGCGCCGAGGGCGTGAAGCAGGGTGTGGTGGACGCCACCACGACCGACACGACCATCCTCGCCGGTTTCGCCGAGCGCTACAAGGAGCGCTACGGCGACGAGTTCCAGGTCATCGACCTGCAGAACGACGACGGTTCCTACTGGACCGACGAGAACTACGGCATCGGTCTCCCGAAGGGCAATGACGCGGACGTCGACGCCGTGAACGAGGCCCTGGAGGACATGCATGACTCAGGAGCCTTCGAGACCATCGCCCGCGACAACCTCGGTGAGGAGTTCGACATCGGCGACAAACCGGCGATCGGCGACCTCTCCTTCGTTGAAGAATCCTGACCGGAAGAAAGAAGGAGGTAGAACATCATGAATCCCGATCTCTGGGCCGAAATGGGCCCCGAACTACTGTCGGTCTTCTGCGTGACGATCAAACTGACCTTCTGGTCAGCAATTGGTTCCCTGATCTTCGGCGTCATCCTCACGGCGATGCGAGTATGCCCGGTAGGCATTCTGCGGACCGTGTCCACCACCTACATCAACATCCTGCGTAATACTCCCCTGACCCTGGTCGCCCTGCTGATGAGCATGGGACTGTACTACCAGCTGAACCTGCTGATGGCGAACGACAGCAGCGACGACTTCATCGTGCTGCAGAACTTCCGTCTCGCGGTGCTGGCCTTCATTCTGTACACATCGACCTTCGTGGCAGAGTCGCTGCGCTCGGGCATCAACACCGTGCCCTTCGGCCAGGCCGAGGCGGCCCGTTCCCTGGGTCTCGGCTTCATGCAGAACTTCCGTTACGTCGTGTTTCCCCAGGCGTTCCGCGGTGCGATCGTCCCACTGGGCAACACCCTGATCGCCCTGATCAAGAACACCACCATCGCATCGGTCATCGGCGTCGGCGAGGCTTCGCTGCTGATGAAGACCATGAATGAGAACTTCGCCAGTGACCTCTTCGTCATCGCCGGCATCATCGCTGCCGGCTTCATCATCCTCACCCTCCCGACCGGCCTGTTCTTCGGCTGGGCCGGCAAGCGTTGGGCGGTGAAGCGCTGATGTCCGCACGAGCGACAGTTCTCTATGACACCCCCGGACCCCGGGCGGTACGTTTCAACCGCATCCTGACGGTCATCACCGTCATCGTCCTGCTGGCGATACTCGGCTGGGTGCTGTGGAAGCTCAACGACGGCGGTCAGCTCGACGCCGACAAGTGGAATATCTTCCTCAAGGGCACCACCTGGACCACTTACCTCATCCCCGGCCTGATCGCGACGATCGGCGCAGCGCTGCTGTCGATCGTCTTGTCCCTGATCTTCGGTGCCGTCTTCGGCATCGGGCGACTCTCGACGGTCGCGCCGATCCGCTGGATAAGCAGCATCGTCGTCGAGTTCTTCCGCGCCATCCCCGTGCTGGTGCTGATCCTGTTCGCCTACGCCCTCTTCGGCTTCTACGGTGTCTTCCCCTCCCAGTACCTGGGTCTGGCGGCCGTCGTCTTCGCACTGACGCTGTACAACGGCTCTGTCATCGCCGAGGTCCTGCGATCAGGCATCGAGTCGCTGCCGAAGGGACAGTCCGAGGCTGCGTACGCCCTGGGTATGTCCTGGGGGCAGACAATGCGCAAGATCCTGCTGCCGCAGGCTGTGGCCGCGATGCTTCCGGCGATCGTCTCCCAGATGGTCATCGCCCTGAAGGACTCCGCGCTGGGTTACGCCATCGGCTTCGTCGAGGTCGTCCGCTCCGGACGCCAGCTGGGTGAGTACTACGGCGCGCTGCTGCCGGCACTGCTGGTGGTTGCAGCAATCGTGGTCCTGATCAACTTCGGCCTGTCGAAACTGGCGGAACGCATCGAGTACCAGCTGCGTGCGGGTCGTGCACGCCGCAACATCGTCGCCAAGGTCCCCCACCAGCGCGACCAGGGGCTGGAGACCAAGGACAGCGTCAACGTGGACTGGCACGCCGAGGGTCACAAGGACCTACGGCGCAACACCGACTAGGCGGTTCATCCGCCGAGCTCGGTGATGCGCTCGTCGAGCGCATCCCGGGCGGCGGCGAGACTGCGGCCCTCCGGGAATCCCCGGCGGGCGGCGACGCCGACGATCCGGCGCAACGCCTTGTCGTACTCCCCCAGGTCAGCGGGCACCGTCTTCACGGTGCCCGCTTTCTTCGTCACCAAGTTCCGCAGGATCTCGTCCTGGTCGTCCTGGTCGATCTGTGACAGCGCATCTTCAACGATGTCCGAGGGAACGTGCTTGTCACGCAGTTCGCGGCGCAGTGCCGACACCGACTTCTTCTGGTTGTGCTGACGCTGACGGACCCATTCATGGGCGAAGCGCTCGTCATCGACCATGCCGTTGGCGATGCACCGGTCGACCACGATCTCCACCAGCTCCGGATCGACCACGTCCCCCTCGGAGGTCGTGACTTCCGACAGCCTCTGTCGTAGCTCGTGCACCGATCGGTCGCGGTGGCTGACCAGCCGTTGAGCCTTGGCCTTCAGCGGCGCCAGCCGCTCTTCCAACAGAGAGTCGACGATCGGGTCGGCACCCCCGGAGGCCTGTACCTCGGCGATGGCCTCCTGCAGCGCCCTGACCTTCTCCCCCTGACTGTCAGGGCTCTGCCCGTCTGAGATGGACTCAGTCATCGGACCTTAGTCATCGTCCTCGTCGTCGAAGGTCGGCACCACGCTGATCGGGACGTTGTCCGGGTCAGTGGCTTCGCCACCGGCATCCATGCCCGGAACGTCCATCTCGTCAGCCTCCGCGGGGGCACCGTTCTTGGCCGCGTAGGGACCGACCTGGAGGGTGCGCATGATCTGGTCCTCGATCTCGGCGCACAGGTCGGCGTTCGACTTCAGGAACTCGCGGGCCTTCTCCTTGCCCTGGCCCAGCTGGTCACCCTTGTAGGTGTACCAGGATCCCGACTTCTTCACGATGCCGTTGTCGACGCCCAGGTCGATGATGGAGCCCTCACGGGAAACGCCCTCGCCGTAGAGGATGTCGAACTCGGCGATCTTGAACGGCGGGGAGACCTTGTTCTTCACGATCTTCATCTTGGTGCGGTTGCCCACCGCGTCCTGACCGTCCTTGAGGGTCTGGATCCGGCGCACGTCGCAGCGTACGGATGCGTAGAACTTCAGCGCCTTACCGCCGGTGGTGGTCTCCGGGGAGCCGAACATGACGCCGATCTTCTCGCGCAGCTGATTGATGAAGATGGCCGTGGTGCCGGTCTGGTGCAGGGCACCGGTCATCTTGCGCAGCGCCTGGCTCATCAGGCGGGCCTGCAGACCGACGTGGCTGTCGCCCATATCGCCGTCGATCTCCGCTTTCGGGGTCAGTGCCGCCACCGAGTCGACGATGATGATGTCGATCGCGCCGGAGCGTACCAGCATGTCGGCGATCTCGAGTGCCTGCTCACCGGTGTCGGGCTGGGACACCAGCAGATTGTCGGTGTCGACGCCCAGCTTCTTCGCGTACTCGGGATCCAGGGCGTGCTCGGCGTCGACGAAAGCGGCGATACCGCCGGCCCGCTGAGCCTCGGCGATGGCGTGCAGCGCGACGGTGGTCTTACCGGAGGACTCCGGCCCGTAGATCTCCACGACCCTGCCCCGCGGGAAACCGCCGATGCCCAGCGCCACGTTGATGGCGATATTGCCGGAGGAGATCACCTGGATCGGCGGGCGGTTGTCGTCACCCAGACGCATCACCGCGCCCTTGCCGTAGTCCTTCTCGATCTGCGCCATCGCGAGATCGAGCGCCTTCTGGCGGTCGTCCCCGGCGTTCCCGGCCGCTGCGGTCTTCTTCCTGGTGGCCATCTCAGTCCTCGATTCGTTCTGTGCTCGTCAGTGCTATTCGGTGTTCCTGCTGCCCGTGCAGTCGGTGTGCCTTCTCCAGAGATAGACTCCGGAGGTGGCTCCGGGGTTCCCGTCTCCGGCCCCGTGTTCCGGTGACAAGTTCTACCGTGTCGAGCGGACACCATAGAGAGTACACGAACCTCTGTTCGATACTCGAACATTGCCCACCGGCGCGTCGAACACCGGCCCTGCCGACCAGATACTCACAGGTCCTCGCCGAGATGCCGCTCAGGAGGGACATCGAAGTCATTGCACAGCCCAAGCCAGATCTCCCGGAGATCGTGCCCTTGTTCGATCAGGTCGGCAGGTGTCTGTCCCAACGACTCCAGGACATGACTGCCGGCGATCCAGGTACCGAAGGAGTCGCCGAACTCCCCTGACACCAACCTGTCGAACTCGGTGCGTCTCATGGTCCCCACGCTAACAGACCGTCCCGGATGGACATGACGGACATCACGCCCACGATGTTGAACACCGTACAGGCGAAGCACTAAGGTTCTTTCCATGACAACAGCATCTCCCCGTTCCACCGCCGCCGACATCGCGTTGATCGCGGCCTTCGCCGCCCTGATCATCGTCCTCGGCGGCATCACCGTACCCATCGGTGCCCTCGGTGTCCCGATCGTCCTGCAGAACATGGGCGTGGCACTGACCGCCATGATCCTGGGCTGGAAGCGCGGCGGACTTGCTGTGACACTGTTCATCGCCGTCGGGTTCGTGGGCGTGCCGAACATGGCCGGATGGAAACCCGCCATCGCCGCGGTAGGCGGCCCGACCGTCGGTTACATCGTCGGCTACATCGTCTCGGCCCTGGTCATCGGAGCCATCGCACAGCTCGCACCCCGCTCGAACACCGGACGCCTGGCTGTCTTCCTCATCGCCGGCGCGGTCGGCATCGTCGTCCAGTACACGTGTGGGTCGATCGGTCTGGTGCTCCGCACCGGCATGGACTTCGTCGGCGCCTTCGCCTCCAATGGTGCTTTCCTGCCCGGCGACATCATCAAGTTCGTCGCTGCCGCGCTCATCGCCGCCGCGGTCCTGCGTGCCCTCCCCGACCTCGCACCGTCCCGGACCTCCCGTCGAGGCGAGAACACCGCGTCACCCGAAAAGGTCTCCGCCTAGATGACGGTCACCTTCGATCGCGCCGGTGTCCGGGTCGACGGCAGCACCCTGCTCGAACCGGTCACCCTGGAACTCTCCGAACAACGGATCAGCATAATCGGCGCCAACGGCTCCGGAAAATCCACACTGATCCGCATGATCAACGCCCTGACGCCGGCCACCACCGGCAGCGTGGAGGTCAACGGGGTCAAGGTCGGACGCCGAGGCAACAAGGTCCGCGGTGCCGTCGGATTCCTGTTCTCCGACCCCGACAACCAGATCATCATGCCCACCGTGGAGGAGGACGTCGCCTTCTCGCTGCGCAGCACCGGACTGTCACGGTCCGAAATCGCGGAGAAGGTGGACGAGTCCCTCACCGCCGTCGGGCTGACCGGGAAGAACGAGCAGTCCCCGCACCTACTGTCCGGCGGTGAGAAGCAGATGCTCGCGCTGGCCTCCATCACGGCACTGACGCCGGAGGTCATCGTCGCCGACGAGCCGTCCTGCCTGCTGGACCTGGTGAACCGCAACCGGCTGCGTCGCACCTTCGACGCCCTGCCGCAGCAGTTGATCATGGTCACCCACGACCTCGAGCTCGCGGCCGATGCCGAGCGCACCCTGTGCATCGACAACGGTCAGGTCGTCGACGACGGACGACCGGACGAGGTCATCGAGCGCTACGTCCGGCGGATGAACGAGGTGAGCCAACGGTGATCAGTCCCTCCCGCGTACCGCTCGGGGTCCACCACCCCGGAAACTCGGTGGTGCACCGCGCCCCGGCCGGGATCAAACTGCTGACCCTGACCGTGTTCATCATCTCCACCGCGATCTTCGTCTCCGACTGGGCATGGGGCCTGGCCGCTGTTGCCGCAGTCGTGCTGACCGCCGCCGTCGCGAGGGTGCCGGCGAGGCTCCTCATCCGGCAACTGTCCGGAGCCCTGCCGCTGCTGATCTTCGTCGCGCTGATGTTGTGGTGGCGCACCGACGGTAACCAGGCGGTGACCATGTTCCTGGTGCTGCTCTCCGCCATTGCCGCGGCCATCCTGCTGACCTTGACCACCAAGGTATCGGTCCTGATGGAGACCTTCGAGCGCCTCCTCGCCCCCACCGCCCGGATCGGTGTTCCCGTCGAGCAGGTGGCGCTGGCGATGACGCTGACGATCCGGCTGATCCCGTTGCAGGTCCAGGCCGTCAACGAGGTGCTGGACGCCCGTCGAGCCCGGGGTTCCCGTGGTTTCGGAGCCTCGTTGACGGCCTTCGGGGTACCGATCGTGGTGCGCACGATCCTGCGCGCCCGGGCAATCGCGGATGCACTGCGCGCCCGCGGTGCCGCCGACTGAGGCCTCAGTTTTTACGGCGACGGAGCGGAACCCTCCTCGCCTCGGCGCCACCGAAAATGGCGGCACCACGGACCCGGACCACCGGTGCGTCCGCCGGAAGATCGCGGTTGTGGGTCTTCACCTTCTTGGACGCCCCGCTGCCGAACCCACCGAAAATCCCGAAACCGTGCTCCTCCATGCGGACATCCTCGGGCACGAGGACCTGGGCCCCTCCGAAGACGGTGATCACCGTGATCACCGTCTCCCGGGCTTCGAAGGAAGCCTCGCGCAGGTCGATGAGACCACCACCGAACACGAAGACCGCTTTGTGCGAGGCCCCACAGGTCCAGCTGGACTTCTTCTCCGCCCCGGAGAACACTGCCACGGTCCATTCGGATCCCCGTCCACCGGTGACCCGGGCTGGTCCGGGGCCTCTGGTGCCGGGATCGACATCGCCGACAGGACGCTGTGCCGGGACGTCGTTGCGCGGCACGGCCGCGCCGGTGACCAGCGCCATGGGGTCAGGGAGGAGATCGTCCAGCAGGTCCGCCAGCTCCGTCTGTGTCTGTGCCTTCCATGCGCGGCCGGAGCGCTCATCGAACTCACCGATCTCCAGCTGCCCCCGCCCCGTGGCCGCAGACAACTCCCTGAGCACACGCTCTCGTTCTTCGGTCGTCGCCCGGATCGACTGTCGTCCACCGTCCCGATCGCCGTGGTTATTGTGGTTGCCGGAAGCGTTTTCGGTTCCCATACTTCTCTACCCTACCCCGGCGTAGGTGTTCCGCAGCGCGAACGCACATGGCCCGACCCCTGCAACAGGGACCGGGCCGGGGCTTAGGGGAGCAGAAACTACTCGCCGCGCAGCTCGCGCATCTTCTGGGCGACAGCGTCGTTCGACACCGACTGGGCGTTCGGCTGTGCCTGGTTGATGGCCTTGTTCTCGCCACCAGCGACGGCAGCCTGGTCGGAGCCGGAGCCCATCTCGGCACGCAGCTGCTCCAGGCGGGAGTGGCCGGCCATCTGGACGCCTGCCTGCTCAACCTCGGCCATACGGCCCTGCACGGAGTTCTCCGCCAGCTCGGCCTGGCCGAGTGCGTTGGCGT
The DNA here is from genome assembly GCA_019114135.1 of Candidatus Corynebacterium avicola. Classification (GTDB taxonomy): domain Bacteria; phylum Actinomycetota; class Actinomycetes; order Mycobacteriales; family Mycobacteriaceae; genus Corynebacterium; species Corynebacterium avicola. The sequence goes on along the minus strand of DXGC01000090.1, from coordinate 8,163 downwards.
AACGACGCTCGATCTTGTCGCGGACCTGGTCCAGGTTCGGGGTCTCGGCACCGGCGGTCTTGTCCATGGACTGCAGGGAGTCGGCGACCTTCTCCTGCATCTTGGCCTGCTCCAGCTGGCTCAGCAGCTTGGTGCGCTCGGCGACCTTCTGCTGGAGCTGCATGGAGTTACGCTCCACAGCCTTCTTCGCCTGGTCGGCCTGCTGCAGCGACTGGTCGTGCAGCTGCTTCATGTCCTCGACACCCTGCTCGGCGGTGACCAGCTGGGCGGCGAAGGCCTCGGCGGCGTTCTCGTACTCCACGGCCTTGTTGTTGTCGCCCTCGGCGCGGGCCTTGTCCGCCAGGGTCAGGGCCTGCTTGGTGTTGGACTGCAGCTTCTCGATCTCGGAGAGCTGGCGGTTCAGCTTCATCTCCAGCTGGCGCTGGTTACCGATGACCGCGGCAGCCTGCTGGGAGAGCTGACGGTGCTGCTGCTGGGCCTCCTGGATGGCCTGTTCGATCTGCACCTTGGGGTCGGCGTTCTCCTCGATCTTCGAGTCGAACAGTGCCATGAGGTACTTCCAGGCCTTCACGAACGGGTTTGCCATTGGTCCTACAGTCTCCTAGTCACAGCAATGATTGATTTTCGGGGAAAGTATATCAGCGGGTGGGGACGCTCACCTGCGTTGCCGCAGTAAGTTCCGCAGCCGCTGCATCCAGGGCCATCATCGAGGCAGCCTCGATGATGGCCTGCGAGACGCGGACCCCCAGTGCCTCACACACGCTGGCCAGCAGTTCGGAGGAGACCTCCTTGCGGCCGCGTTCCAGCTCGGAGAGGTATCCGGGGCTCACGTTGGCCTGCACGGCGAGCTGACGCAGCGTCAGGTGGGCGTCCTCACGGAACCCACGCAACGTCGCACCGAGAGCCTCACGCAGCAGGGGCTCGGCGACAGGCGCAGTCATGGCGTCCATCTGCGCCAGGTCGACGTCGGGGCGTTCTCTCTCAAGGACCGAAGTGTGCTTTGCCATCACCGTCTCCAACGGATGTGGGGGCTGGTTTGTTCCCGTCAATTCTAGACCACGTCCTACCTGCGTGGTGAGTTGTTCACGAACCGGTTACGTAGAGAAGCTCGAGGGCGCGCAACGTGGTGTGCTCGCGGATCGCCTCACGGGTCCCGACGGCGCCCGCGCGGGCACGCCAGGTGTCGTCAAGGCGGTGGACGGTCGTCCCCGGTCCAGGACGCTCACCCTGCGCAGCCACGCAGACCGCGATGTAGACCTCCCCGACCGGATGGCCGTCCTGTGCGTCCGGCCCGGCGACCCCGGTGACACCGACCCCCAGATCGGCTCCGCAGACGCGGGCCGCGCCCTGGGCCAGCTGGGCGGCGACGTCCGGGTGCACCGGGCCGACACGGTCGAGCAGGTCCGCGTCGACCCCGGCCAGCAAGTTCTTCAGGTCGGTGGCGTAGACCACCAGTCCCCCACGCAGAACCGCCGACGCCCCGGGGACGTCGGCGATGGTGGACGCGATGCGTCCGGCGGTCAACGACTCCGCCGTGGCGACCGTCAGCCCACGCCGTGTCGCCGCTGCGACGACCTCGGACGCGACGTCCTCGGGGCGCTCGGCCGGCGCGTCAGCCACAACGTCCTCAGCTCTCCGGCCGGTTACGGGAGTCGAGCAGGTACTGGATGCCGGTCACGACGGTGACGGCGACGGCCAACAGGACCAGCGGGATGGTGATCCAGTCCGTCCAGGCCGGGAACGGGGCGATGACCATGGCGATGGCCAGGGTCTGCAGGACGGTCTTGAGCTTGCCGCCCTTCGAGGCGGGCACGACCTTGCCGCGGCGGGCCAGGATCATGCGCCAGACGGTGATGCCCAACTCACGGACGACGATGACCACGGTCACCCACCACCACAGGTCGCCCAGGATGTTGAGGCTGACCATCGCCGAGATCATCAACGCCTTGTCGGCGATCGGGTCGGCGAGTTTGCCGTAGTCGGTGATGACCTCGTATTTGCGGGCCAGGTGGCCGTCCAGCTGGTCGGTGATCATCAGCAGGCAGAAGGCGAACAGTGCCCACCAGCGCAGCGGCGCGTCGAGCTCGCGGGTGCCGTCGAGCGGGCCGGCGGCGATCAGCAGCCAGACGAAGATCGGGATCAGCACGATCCGGATCGTCGTCAAGACGTTGGGGATGCTGTACCGGTGCACGGCACGGCCGAACGCCGACCGCGTGACACCGGTGAGGTCGCCCTCAGTACCCTGCGTCCGGTCGGCTGCGCCTGGCTGGTTCCCGTCGTGAGTTTCTTGCACGTCCCACATCCTACTCAGTCACCCTCCCGAGTGACGCATCGCGCCGTCGGGAGGTGGCGTATCGCACCATCTGGAGGCTGGCGGCGCCAGCCTCCGCATCGGTTACTCGGACTTGGTGTTCGGTTCCTTGTCGGTGTCGGCCACCGGGGCGCTGACGGCGTCGGCGTCAGCCGATGCGTCCGTAACCTCCGCAGCGACCGGAGCGTCCGCGGCGTCCACAGCGTCCTTCCCGTCCCTCGCATCCTTCTTGGACTTCAGGACGCTGGCGATCACGGTGACTGCCAGCACGCCGACGATGACGAGCAACGAGGTGATGGTCTCGACCTCGGGGGCACCGGTGACCGGCTCACCGCCGTTGATGAAGGGCAGGCCGTTCTCGTGCAGGGCGTGCAGCACCAGCTTCACACCGATGAAGGCGAGGATGATGCCCAGGCCGTAGGGCAGGTAGACGAGGCGGTCGAGCAGGCCGTCCAGCAGGAAGTACATCTGTCGCAGACCCAGCAGCGCGAAGGCGTTGGTGGTGAAGACGATGTAGGGCTCCTGGGTGATGCCGTAGATCGCGGGGATGGAGTCCAGGGCGAACATCAGGTCGGTCATGCCGATGGCGACGAGGCAGACCATCATCGGGGTTACCATGATCTTGCCCAGGTTGCGGACGACCAGCTTGTCGCCGTGGAACTTGCCGGACACCGGCACGGCCTTGTTCAGGACCTTGATCAGCTTCATCTCGCGGGGGTCACGGGCCGGCTCGTCGGAGATCTCGTCACGGACCACGGTGTAGGCGGTCCACAGCAGCCAGATGCCGAAGATGTAGAAGACGTCCGACCATGCCTCGATGGCGGCGGCACCGAAGGCGATGAAGACACCACGGAAGACCAGGGCGAGGGCGATGCCGATGAGCAGCACCTTCTGCTGGTACTCGCGCGGGATCTTGAACGAGCCCATGATCAGCGCGAAGATGAACAGGTTGTCCACGCTGAGAGCCTTCTCGGTGACGTAACCGGTGAAGAACTCCACGCCGTGGACGTGCGGGTCTCCCGGTTCACCCCAGGTGAACCACAGGAAGACGCCGAAGACACAGGCCAGGGCGACGTAGAACAGGCTCCACCACGCTGATTCCTTCAGTGTGGGCGCGTGGGGGGTACGCACGTGGGCGTAGAAGTCGAAGATGAAGAATCCGGCGATCACAACGATGGTGATCGCCCAGGTGAGTGCATTTACTTCCATGGGCGGGTGCCTCCGGTCTCGAATCGTGAGTTAAGGACCGGAGGTCTCCCCCACCATCCAGGCCGACGGTTCCGTCTGCTCCGGGTGGCCGGCACGACCGGGGACCGGTGACCCCACCACGGAGAACCGTGGTGGCGCCCCGACCGCCGTGTTGACGATCAGTGCCGCGGGCGGGGTACTCCCCTCCTGACAAGAGGGAAGTCTAGCAGACCGGGATCAGAACACCCCAGTGGTGCCGGACGCGTCGGCGCGGACCACGCGGGTCTGTGCGTCCTGCACCGCCGGGATCTCACCGGTGGGCTGGTCGTCCTGCGCACTGGAGGACGCACCGGCATCTCCGGCGCTGTCGTTGCCGGCGGGAGCGGCAGCATAGCCGTCGTCGCCCCAGTCGCCTGCACCGACCGTGTCGTCCGCGCCAGCTGCACCATTGTCCTCTGCCTGCAGCTCCTTCGGAGCCTCCGCGGGATCGGCACCCTTGATCATCCACAGCATCGTGTCGAGCTCCTCGGGCTTGACCAGGACGTCGCGCGCCTTGGAGCCCTCGGACGGGCCGACCACGCCCTGGGTCTCCATGAGGTCCATCAGGCGTCCTGCCTTGGCGAAGCCGATGCGCAGCTTGCGCTGAAGCATCGAGGTCGAGCCGAACTGGCTGGTGACGACCAGCTCGACGGCCTGCAGCAGGTCCTCGAGGTCGTCGCCGATGTCCGGGTCGATGTCCTTTTTCGCCTCGGCGGCCTTGTCCTCGGTGACACCGTCGGTGTAGTTCGGCTCGGCCTGGTCCTTCGCCGCGTCGACCACGGCCTGGACCTCGTCATCGGTGACGAAGGCGCCCTGCATGCGCTGCGGCTTGCCGGCACCCTGCGGGATGAACAGGCCGTCACCCATACCGATCAGCTTCTCTGCGCCGCCCTGGTCCAGGATGACGCGGGAGTCGGTCGACGAGGACGTCGCGAACGCCAGGCGGGACGGGACGTTGGTCTTGATCAGACCGGTGACCACGTCCACCGACGGACGCTGGGTGGCCAGCACCAGGTGGATACCGGCCGCACGGGCCTTCTGGGTGATTCGGACGATGGAGTCCTCGATCTCCCGCGGGGCGGTCATCATCAGGTCGGCGAGCTCGTCGACGACGCAGACGATGTACGGGTACGGGCGGTACTCGCGCTCGGAGCCCAGCGGGGTCTCGATCTCCCCGGACTTCACCTTGCGGTTGAAGTCCTTGATGTGGCGCACGCGGGTGGACTTCATGTCCATGTACCGCTGTTCCATCTCCTCGACCAGCCAGGTCAGCGCCGCAGCAGCCTTCTTCGGCTGGGTGATGATCGGGGTGATCAGGTGCGGGATGCCCTCGTAGGGGGTCAGCTCGACCATCTTCGGGTCGACCAGGATCAGCCGCACGTCCTCCGGGGTCGCGCGGGTCAGCAACGAGACCAGCATGGAGTTGACGAAGGCGGACTTACCGGAACCGGTGGAACCGGCGACCAGCAGGTGCGGCATCTTCTGGATCGAGTGGGCCACGAAGCGACCCTCGATGTCCTTGCCCAGCCCGATGAGCATCGGGTCGACGTCGGTCTCGACGTCCGGGGCCTCGAGAACGTCGGCCAGTCGAACCATCTCGCGGTCGGTGTTCGGCACCTCGATACCCACAGCGGACTTGCCGGGGATCGGGGTCAGCAGTCGGACGTTGTCCGTCGCCGCGGCGTAGGCCAGGTTCGACTGCAGGTTGGTGATCTTGGAGACCTTCACACCCGGGCCGAGCTCGACCTCGTAGCGGGTGACCGTCGGGCCGCGGGAGAACCCGGTGACCTGTGCGTCCACCTTGAACTCCTCGAAGACCGCGGTGATGGCCTCGATCATCCGGTCGTTGGCGGCGCTGTGGCTCTTGGCTTCCTCACCCTGGATCAGCAGCTCGGTCGAGGGCAGGACGTAGTCGCCCGCGACCTGGGGCACGGCGGCAGACGAGGTGTCCTCGGCGGCGCTGGCCACCTTCGCGGCCTTGTTTGCGACGGCCGCGGCATCGACACCGGAACGTGCCATGATGCGGCGCCGGGTCTCCTCGCGGGATTCAGCGGCCGAGGTCGCGGCGGCGGGTGCCGCTGCAGCAGCCGGGGCGGCCGGGGCCGGGTCGTCCTCCAGGCCGTAGTCCTCGACGAGCTCGTCGATCTCCTCGTTTGCGGCGGGTGCGGCTGCGGCAGCAGATGCCTGCTTCTTCGGGGACTTCGACTTCTTCGGGGTCTTCGGCTTCTCGTCGAAGAGGTTGTCGTCGATGGAGGCGGAGGATGCACCAGCCGCCTCAGCAGCACCGGCAGCGTCATCGAGATCATCGGTCTGGAAGGTCAGGGTGGTCTGCTCCCCGACCTCCGGATCGACCGGGTAGTTGTCCATCGGCGAGCGGCCGCGGGACGGCCGGTGTGTGGCGCGGGAGGCGGCTGGACCACCGGCGCGGGAGGTCGCCCGTGGGGTACGGCTCTCACGCACGGCGTCCTCGAGCTCACGGTCCACCGTGGCGTAGTCGTCGTCCTCTTCGTAACCGTCGTCGTCCAGGTAGTCGTCGTCCTGGGAGCCACGGACCCGGTAGCCCAACCAGTCGGACAGTGAACCGACCAGGTCGCGCACCGACATACCGGTCATCTGCAGGCCACCGTAGACGACGATGAGCAGCAGCAGCGGCACGGCAAGGAAGGGACTGAAACCCACCGCCATCGGGGTGCCGATGAACTGGCCGACGATACCGCCGGCGCTGGCACGGTCAGCCACCTCTGACGGCTGGCCGGCGAGGATGTGGACGATGCCCAGCAACGACAGCGCGATCAGCCCGGTGCCGATGCCCAGACGCAGGCGGGAGTGCTGGGTGGACTCGACACCGACCATGAGGATCCAGGCGGTGGCGACGAGGATCAGCGGGACCAGCAGTGCGCCAGCGCCGACCAGGTAGGTCAGGCCGAAGTCGATGCCGGAGCCGACCGCGCCTCCGATGCCGAACCAGGATGTTCCGGCGACGACGAGGGCCAGGGCGAAGGTGCCCAGTGCGGCACCGTCGTAGCGTCCGCCGATGCGTGCGGGTTCGTCGCCATCGGACATCGGCTGTTCGAGATCTTCGGCCTCTGGTTTCGCCGACTTCTCTGCCTTGACCGACTTCTCTGACTTTGCTGACTTTGCTGAGGTCGCTGCCACTGTGTCCTTGCGGCCTTTCTGTCGTTTTGCGGCGCCTGTGTTTTCTGTGTCTTTAGCACCCTTAGCGCCCTTAGCACCCTTGCCGCCCTTGCCGCGCTCCTTCTCCGCCGCCCGTTCCAGCACGGTGGTCGGCTGGTCGTCGGGGCTGGCGTCGTCGTACTCGCCCTGGTCGGAGACCGACAGGCTGCGCGCCATGGTGCCGACCCCGCGGGACATCCCGCCGAACATCGACTTCAACGACGATCCAACCGCGCCGAAGGCACCGGACGTCCGCTCGAACTCGCTGGTGTCGTAGGACGGGGCCCGTCGACCAGCCGCGGTTGATCGCGCGCCCGAGCCGGACCGCGTCGAGCGTCCCTTGGCAGGCCCGTTCCCCCGTCCTCCCGAGCTCTTCGATGAGCGGGAGACGGTGGACCCTGGAGAGGTGCGCGTGCGACTGGGCGTTGACATGACGGCCAGTCTAATCGTTAAACCACACCTTTAACAGTCGCAACACACGTCACACCCGTGACAATTTCATCAGCAACTGGCAGGAAGTGCCCTCCGGTGGCCTACAGGGAGGTGCGCTTGACCCGCTCGACAGGCCCCTCGACTGTCACGTCTGCAGCCTTGTCTCGACCGTAAACCCACAGGACGATCTCGCCAGCGTCCCCCGACACCGTGACCTCCGGCTCACCGGAGCCGACAGTCACGGATCCATCGCCGTCCGTCCGGACGAGCTTAACCGTCGCCCCACTGGAACGGATCATCCCACGCGCGCCCTGGGTGACCAACGTCCACAGAGCTTCCCGCGTAGCGGTCGGCAGATCGCGGGGAGTGTGCTCCCCTCCCCCACGGCGGACGTCCTCGTGGTGGACGAAATTCTCCCCCAGGTTGATGAACTTGTCCGCCAGCTTCATCGGGTTCCACACCGGCGGGCCGTTGCGGTAGACCTCCACCAGATCCTCGTAAGACTTCTTCTCGTAGTCGCGGCTGACCTTGTCCAGGTGCCCGGAGAAGGGCTTGAGGAACATTCCGGCCGTGGCATCCAACCGGTGTTCGCGCAGAACCAGGTGGACGGCCATGTCCCTGGTCGTCCAGCCCTCGCAGAGGGTCGGCTCGTCCGGCCCCCGGGAAAGCAGAAGGTCCGCCAGTGCCTCGCGTTCATCTCGGGAGATCGTCATGATCCCCGATGGTACGCGCGGGCACGGCGGACCGTGTGCTGACGCAGAGGTGCTACCCCCTACCGGTGACTACAGCGACGGGACGTGGTCGTCCGGGTCGAGCTCCTCGACGATCTCGCTGGTCATCGGCACGACAGTGGGAACGATGAAGGGTTCACGCTTCCACTTGTCCTTGACGAACTTGCCCACCTTGCGGCGCAGCGACTGCGCCATACGGTACGGGTCGTTCTCGCCCTGGCCGGAGAGGTCGAGCATGACGTTGTCGACCAGCTCGGTGACCTGACGCATCATGTCCTTCGAGGCGTC
>DXGC01000089.1 GCA_019114135.1 Candidatus Corynebacterium avicola | reverse complement strand
GGTCCTCGGGGCGAAAGATGGTTGTGTAGGAGCTTTCATCTTCACACCGGGGACCCCTACATCTTGTGGTGGGTCCCGATCCTCATACTTGGTACCTCATCCCGGCCACGCACCCCAGATCCGGAAGAGCCTCTATACTTCCGTCATCTGTCTTTTTGTATACCACCCAGGAATGCCCATCGATGTATCCGATCGCGAAGAATTCGTCGACTTGATTGTACAATGACCTGAAGTCTTCGTTTAATGCCTTCAGCTCGTTGTCTTGATTGTAGGCCGGGCCCGGAGTGGCAAGCTCAATTCCATTGATTCGGTACCCGTAGTATCCCGAGAAGAAATGTCGATATTCCGCAGGAACCCAGTCCGGAACGAAACCCAAATACTCATCGAGATGTTCTTCGCTATAGCCGCCCTGAATGAATTTATGCCTTAGGTCATCTGGGTAGTCTTTGTGGTTGACCATTTGAAGTGTCTCACCTTTTTCGTCCACTAACTTGGATGCCATGCAATGGAGGCCGCTTCGCCCTCATAAAAGAATATACTGCAGTTCGAGGATTGATCAACCAATGTGTCCCATTCCCGCTGCGCTACGGGCATCCCGGCGTCAGATAGCCTATTCTGCACTTCCTTCATACTCCCCGATAGAAGCACTCCTTTGTAGCTCTGGGCGAATATATCTCCGGAGAATGCTGGTTCATAGATTGTTCCCCGTGGGGTAATCACGGATCGGAAATGGAAAGGGATTCCATCTACCTCTACCCACCCCATCAGCTCATCACCAAGAGAACCTTGCTTGACTCGATATTTCTTCATTTTCCCGGCGACGGTCTCGTAGCTCACATCGAAACCGAAACCCTCGGGGGGAGTTCCAGAGAAGCTATAATTCATGATCGTCGGCATCCTTTATTAGTCTCACTGTGAGCCCCCTCCGTGTAAATTGTTCTCTTGGGGGTGAGGTGGAGTTTTCGAGCACCATCGGTTGTACTTTTCTCTGGGTGGAATATGCCTCATGATCCCAAAGGTATCAACCATTATGAGACCATGATCCATATACCTTTGCAGCGTTTCGGTCTTCTGCCCGACACCTGACAGCCCCTGGGGGCCGTACCCACCAGCTGTAGGGGATTAATGCTGAAGCCGGGTACACCCTCATCCCGGCTCAGCATCCCCAAACTGACCAGCAAACAACAACGGCGACGACACCACCCCGCGCCACACCGACTGGTCCCCAAACCTCGCAGCAAGCTCGGCACAGCCGTAAGGTGGGACGACAAACCGACAGCAACCTTGCCCTTCGGACAGTCACAGCGACCTGCATTCGACAGCGCCCTGAACCGACAGTGGCAGAGAACGGATAGGCCACGTGCCACATACGCCGGAGAATGCCCCCGACGTCCATCATGACAGTTTCCTGAGTGCCGGATCGACCCGCGACGTCGGGCTCTACCCCGATGACATGCACCCCGGACTGGTACCCGGCATCAGCGTCGACGAACAGCGCAACCGGTTCGGAATCGACAAGATCGTCTTCAGCGTCACCGCAGTGTTGATCATCTCCTTCATCATCTGGGGCGTCACCAACCCGGACTCCGTGTCGACCGTGTCGTCCAACATGTTCGGCTGGGCGATGGAGAACACCGGGTGGCTGCTGAACTTCGTGATGACCGTCGCACTGATCGTGATGATCTACCTCTGCTTCTCCCGTTTCGGTCAGATCAAGCTGGGCAAGGACGACGAGGAGCCGGAGTTCTCCCGCTTCTCCTGGGTGGCGATGATGTTCGGCGCCGGTATCGGCGTCGGCATCTTCTTCTTCGGGCCGTCCGAACCTCTCTGGTACTACATGGACCCGCCGCCGCACACCGTGGAACCCGACACCCCAGAGGCCGTGCACCAGGCGATGGCACAGTCGCACTTCCACTGGGGCCTGTCCCCGTGGGCGCTCTACGCCCTGGTCGGCGGCGCGCTGGCCTACAGCACCTACCGTCGCGGACGGGTCTCCCTGCTCTCCTCGGTGTTCCGCACCCTGTTCGGCGAGAACCAGACCAACGGTTTCGCCGGTCGCCTGGTCGACATCATGGCGATTATCGCCACGCTCTTCGGAACCGCAGCGACCCTGGGCCTGTCCGCCATCCAGATCGGTACCGGTGTGGAGATCGTCTCCGGTATCGGCACACTCGGCAACAACGCACTGATCGTGATCATCGCCGTGCTCACGCTGGCGTTCATCATCAGCGCGGTCTCCGGTGTCGCCCGCGGCATCCGCTACCTGTCGAATACCAACATCACCCTGACCCTGGGCCTGATCCTGTTCGTCTTCCTCGTCGGGCCGACCTTGTTCCTGCTGAACCTCATCCCTTCCGGTGTGGCGTCCTACGTCTCCGGTCTTGTGGAGATGATGGGCAAGTCGCTGTCCTGGGGCCAGGAGACCGTGGACTTCCAGGCCTCGTGGACGGCGTTCTACTGGGCCTGGTGGATCGCCTGGACCCCGTTCGTGGGCATGTTCATCGCCCGCATCTCCCGTGGCCGTACCCTGCGTGAGTTCTCCCTGGTCACCACACTGGTTCCCACAGCGATCCTCGTCCTGGCCTTCACCATCTTCGGCGGCACCGCCATCACCCAACACCAGCAGGACGCCGAGGGCCTGGAAGGCGACGGTTCCTCCGAGCAGATCCTGTTCTCCATGTTCGACAACCTGCCGGGTGGTGCCATCACCCCGTTCATCATCATCTTCGTGCTGGCGGTCTTCTTCATCACCTCCGCGGACTCCGCGTCCCTGGTGATGGGCACCCTGTCGGAGAAGGGCAACCCGTCCCCCAACAAGCTCATCGTGGTGTTCTGGGGTCTGTGCATGATGGGCATCGCGGTAGTCATGCTGCTCACCGGCGGCGAGGACGCTCTGGAGGGACTGCAGAACCTCACCATCCTCATCGCGATCCCGTTCTCGGTGGTGCTGTTGGTGTTGATCGTGGCCTTCCTCCGGGACCTGTCGACCGACCCGGCGGCGATCCGCCGCACCTACGCCCGCGCCGCCATCCAGAACGCCGTGGTCAAGGGACTGGAGGAGCACGGCGACGACTTCGAGCTCAGTATTGCCCGTTCCGCCGAGGGTGAAGGAGCCGGCGCCGACTTCGACTCCACCTCCGACAAGGTCACCGAGTGGTACCAGCGCACCGACGAGGACGGCAACGACGTCGGCTTCGACTACGACTCCGGTGAATGGGCTGACGGCTGGACTCCCGAGGAGGGACGCGCCGACCACGTCGGCGACGAGGACGCTGACGGTGATCCGGAGACCCCGGAGCGGAACAAGGACTGATCTCCCGGCGGTGTCCCCGGACACGCTACGATGAATGTCCATGAGCACCGCTGACAACAAACCCGCCGACCGCGAGATCCTCACCTACGACCTCTTCAACCAGTCCATCAAGGAACTGGCGCAGGTCATCGTCGATGACTACAAGCCCGACCTGATCCTCTCCATCGCCCGAGGGGGCCTGCTCATCGGCGGTGCCCTTGGTTATGCCATGGGTGTCAAGAACGTCTCGGTGATCAACGTGGAGTTCTACACCGGCATCGGTGAGACCCTCGACCAGCCGGTGATGCTTCCCCCGACCCCGGAGGCCGTCGACCTCTCGGGCATGAAGGTCCTCATCGCCGACGACGTCGCCGACTCCGGCAAGACCCTGGAGCTGGTCCAGGACTACTGTGCCGCAACTGTGGCCGAGTCCCGCACCGCGGTGATCTACCACAAGCCGCGCTCCATCATCACCCCGGACTACGTCTGGAAGAAGACCGACCAGTGGATCGACTTCCCATGGTCCGACTTCCCGGTCATCACCCCGACCGGCACCGCCACCGGCGGCGACGCCAGCTGATCTAGCGGCGTTCTGCGCTGGCGGCCTCCAGCTCAGCCGCGAGCCCGACCAATGTCTCCTCGGAGTTGTCCGGCCCCACGAGTTGCACCGACAGTGGCAGGCCGTCCTGACCGGTGCCCGCGGCGACGGCGGCGGCCGGGAACCCGGTGACATTCCACATCGCGGTGTAGGCCACCGGCCCTGAGGCCGCCAGCAATGAGCGCACCGCGCCATGCCCGGTGATGGCGTCCGCCTGCCCGGGACGCCCGGGCACCGTCGGCGTCAGCAGGACGTCCACCTGCTCGAAGGTGCCACTCATGGCCCGGGCGATCGACGTCCCCTTGTGCTCGGCCCAGCGTCGCACCGGCTCCCTGACCCACGCGCCCATCAGGGCGACCCTGCGGGTCCGACGCTCCAGCTTCTCCGGGTGCTCCACTCCACGCTTCTCGGTGCGGATCCCGGCGAAGAACTGCGGGATGAACGCCGCGGTCGGGTCCGGGTAGGACGAGGCCGGATCGACCTCCAGCACGGTGTGTCCGAGAGCCCTCAGGCGATTGGCGGCCTGCTTCACCGCGGCCTTGTGCTCAGAATGCAGGGGCGCGGTCTTCGCCGGCGCATTCAGCGCCACGCCGATGCGCAACCTCGGGCGGTCGGACGCCCCTGCCACCGCCTCCACGAGCGAGCCAATCGGGTCAGCAGTGTAGACGTCCGTGTCGGTGGTGCCGGAGATGATGTCGTAGATCAGGGCGGAGTCGCGCACGTTCTTCGCCAGTGGACCGGCGGTGCCGAGAGCGTGCCACAAGTGCGGGTACGGGGCGGCGGAGACACGGCCGCGCTGGGGCTTCAGCCCGAACAGTCCGCAGTTCGCTGCGGGTATACGGATCGACCCGCCACCATCGCCGCCGATGGCCACCGGTACCAGCCCCGCGGCGACGGCGGCCGCAGAGCCGCCGCTTGAGCCGCCGGGAGTACGGCTGTGGTCATGCGGATTGCGGGTCACCCCGTAGCCGGTGGTGTCGGTGAAGGGCCAGGCACCGAACTCGGGCATACGGGTGACGCCGATGATGACCGCGCCGGCCTCACGGAGCCGGGCCACCACCAGGCTGTCTCCCGTGGCGGGGGTTGAGTTCGCACGGGTGCCGAAAGTGGTGACGACACCGGCGACGTCCATCTCCGCCTTGATGGCCACCGGAACACCGTGCAATGGACCGCGGTCCTCCGGTGCCAGCTGGTCGAGCTTCCGGGCAGTCTCCAGTGCCTCCTTGGCGAGGACGACCCCGAAGGCGTTGATGTCCCGGTCGTGTAGCGCGATCCGGTACAGGGCGGCGAGGATCCCTTGCACCGCTCCCCCGTCGGAAGCGTCGGAGGTACCGGGAGCATCGCTGAGCGCGGCCACCCGCTCCCGCCACTCATGGACGTCGAGGGTGTGCCAAGGACGTTGGGTGATGTCGTTCTCGGTGGTGTCAGTCGCCATTCCCCGAGCCTAATCCTCCCAGCGTCTGCGAGCAGCGAATCCAGGTGTCACTTTTAGCACCTGGACCATTGTCCACATCATGAGACCTGCAGGTCACAGCCTCTTAAGATGGACGGGGGCGTCGTCGGATGTGCTAATTCTGACTGCGCGCCAGCCATCAGAGGGCGCCGAGCGCCTCGCCGACCCGCTTACCGCTGTGGATGCAGCCGCCGAGGAAGGTGCCCTCCAGCGCATTCTGACCGTGCATCCCGCCGCCACCGAAGCCGGCGACCTCACCGGCGGCGTAGAGGCCCGGCAGCACCGATCCATCGGACCGCAGGCAGCGACCCGACAGGTCGGTCTCGATGCCGCCGAGGGTCTTGCGGGTCAGGATGCGCAGTCGCACCGCGATCAACGGACCGTGCTTCGGGTCCAGGATCTTGTGCTGTCCCGCGGTCCGGACGATCTTGTCGCCGAGGAAGTTGCGGGCCGTGCCGATGTAGTTGACCTGGGCGTCCTTCGAGAACTTGTTGTCGATCTGGGCATCGCGGTCCTCGACCTGGGCGCGCAGATGGTCGGCGTCGATCAGCGGCGCACCGGAGCTGGGGTCGGACGCGCCGGTCAGCTCGTTCATCTTCTCCACCAGTGTGTCCAGGTCATCGGCGATGACCCAGTCCTCACCGTGGTCCATGAAGTTCTGCACCGCGACATGGGTACCGGGGCCGACCTTGCCGGCGAGCTTCTTGAAGGACTTGTCGGTGAGGTCCGGGTTCTGCTCGGAGCCGGAGAAGATGTACTCCTTGTCGGCGATGGTCTGGTCCAGCACGAACCAGCTGTAGCCGTGGCCGGTGCGTCCGATGTGAGCCAGGGATCCGAGGTTGTCCGCACCCGGGAAGAGGTTGGTGGGCAGACGGTCGCCGGCGGCGTCGAACCACAGTGAGCTGGGCCCGGGGATGATACGGATGCCGTGGTTGGGCCACACCGGGTCCCAGTTGAACATGCCCTCGGTGTAGTGCCACATCCGCCCGGTGTTCACGGTGGACGCACCGGCGGCCTCGGAGATGCCGATCATGCGGCCGTCGACGTGGGCAGGCACTCCGGTGACCATGTCCTCGGGGCAGTCACCCCACTTCTCGGTCGGCCACGAGCGACGCACCAGGTCGAGGTTGCCGCCGATGCCGCCACTGGTCACCGCCACCGCGTCGGCGCGGTACTCGAAGGTGTCGACGACCTCGCGGGACGAGGCCACACCACGGCCCAGGTCGTCGCAGGGGGCCAGGACGCTGCCGCGGACGCCGACGACTGCATCCTTGCCGTCCTCACCGGCCTCGACGATGAGCTCATCAACCTGGTGCCGGAAGGCGAAGGTGACCCGACCCGCCTTCTCCGCCTCCAGCAACGGCTCGCGGAAGACCCGGACGACTTCGGGACCGGTGCCCCAGGTCAGGTGGAAGCGGGGCACGGAGTTTCCGTGGCCGGAGGCGTCGCCGCTGCCACGCTCGGCCCATCCGATGGTGGGCAGGACGTTGAGCCCGAGGCTCTTCATGTAGTCGCGCTTCTCGGTGGCGGCGAAGCGGACGTACTCACGACCCCACTGGGCCGGCCAGTAGTCGTTGCCACCGGGCTCGGTGTCCTCGTACTGCGCAGAGTTCGACCAGTCCCGCCAGGCCAGTTCCTCGGAGTCCTTGACCCCCATCAGCTTCTGCTCCGGGCTGTCCACGTAGAACAGTCCTCCGAGGGACCAGAAGGCCTGTCCCCCGAGGTTTGCGCGGCTCTCCTGGTCAAGGAGCAGGACTTTCTGTCCGGCTTTCTGTGCCTCATAGGCGGCGACGAGTCCGGACAGTCCCGCCCCGACGATGATTGCTGTGTATTCTGCGTTGTCTCCCATAGAAAAGGAGTCTATAGATACCTGAGAACGTGCGGAGCCAGCCGGAGATTCCCAGTAGGTGGGCTCCTTGCGTCCAACTACTGGGAAGCGTAAGTTACTTTGTCGACCTGACGTATCCGAGACAACAAGATAGAGAAGCGGTTCCCCCATGACAACCACGACTGACGGTTCTGCCCAGCAGTCCAGTCCCCCGCCCGCACGCGAAAGCAACGGCAACAAGCGTTCGCGCGTGATCCTGGCGTCCACCATCGGAACCACGATCGAGTTCTACGACTTCTACGCGTACGCCACCGCGGCGATCGTCGTGTTCCCGCACCTGTTCTTCCCGGAGAACGAGAACTCGACCATCGGACTGCTCTCTTCCCTGGCGACCTTCGGTCTGGCCTTCGTCGCCCGGCCCGTCGGCTCCGTCCTGTTCGGTCACTTCGGTGACCGGATCGGCCGCAAGGCCACCCTGATCGGTGCGCTGCTGACCATGGGAATCGCCACCTTCATCATCGGCTGCCTGCCCACCTACGACCAGATCGGGCTGTGGGCCCCCGCCCTGCTGGCCCTGATGCGTTTCTGCCAGGGAATCGGCCTGGGTGGCGAGTGGTCCGGAGCTGCCCTGCTGGCCACCGAGAACGCCGAGGAGGGCAAGCGCGCCCGTGCCGCCATGTGGCCGCAGCTGGGTGCACCCTTCGGCTTCCTGCTGGCCAACGGCGTCTTCCTGGGCCTGGTGATGATCATGGACCACACCACCGGTGACATGGAGGGCGACTTCCTCACCTGGGGTTGGCGCGTGCCCTTCCTGCTGTCTGCGGTGATGGTGATCATCGGCCTGTACGTCCGCTTCAAGCTGGACGAAACCCCGGTGTTCCAGGAGACCCTGGACAAGGGCGAGGACGTGAAGGTGCCCACCGTCGAGGTCTTCCGCGTCGCGTGGCAGCCGGTCCTGCTCGGCACCTTCGTCATGGTGTCCACCTACACCCTGTTCTACCTCGTGACCACCTGGTTCCTGTCCTACGGCATCGGTGACAAGGAGGCGGGCGAAGGCCTCGGCATCCCCTACAACGACTTCCTGGTCATCCAGCTCATCGCCGCCCTGTTCTTCGTGGTGGGCATCCCGATCGCCGGCTACCTGGCCGACACCGTCGGACGCCGCCGTTTCCTCACCGTGGTCTCCGTGCTCATCCTGGTGTACTGCTGCGCCTTCCAGCTCTTCCTGGACCCCACGACCTCCGGTGAGCTCAAGGCCGGTATCTTCCTGTCGACAGGGATGTTCCTCATGGGCCTGATCTTCGGCCCGATGTCCGCAGTCCTTCCGGAGATGTTCCCCACCAAGGTTCGCTACACCGGCTCCGGCATCTCCTACAACGTCGCCTCGATCCTCGGTGCCGCCGTCGCCCCGTTCATCGCCGTGGCGCTGTCCACCTCCTACGGCCCGTGGGCCGTCGGTGTCTACCTGGGTGTCGTCACCCTGATCAGCCTGATCGCCATCCGCATCATGCGCGAGACCCGGGACGCCGACCTCTACAGCATCTAGGACCTCCGCAGCACGTACTGCTGGCAGTCGATCGCCCCGGCCGTCGCCAGCGCCTCGTGCAGGGCGAGCTGGTAGTCCCACAGCCTGCGGTAGACGTGGTCGTATCCGGCGGCGGCAGCGGCCCGCTCCCGGGCACCGAAGGCCGAGCGCCACAGGGCCAGTGTCAGTGCGTAGTGCGATCCCATCCGGTTACGTGCGGTGAGCCGCAGCCCCGCACGGTTCGCCTGGGCGGTCACGTGCGAGACCGTCGGATAGTTCAGGGCGGGCCAGATGTACGCCCGCACCACGTTCAGACTCTCGGCGACGATCTCCGGGGCTATCGGCTCCTCCGAATCGTCCTGCTCCTCCGGGGTCGAGGTCACCGACTGGATCACCGCCACACCGTCGCCGGCCAACATGCGTTCCACCGCCCGCAGGAAGTGGTAGGTCCCGTCGTCGCCGAGGATCTCCATACGCTCCACGCTGAACACCGCGTCATAGGTACCCGACCACTGACGCGGCGAAGGCACAGGGCCACGGATGGTCTGCACCCGCACCGCTCCGCCGACGCCGGCGTCGTGAGCACGTTCGCGCACCGTCGCTGCGTGCTCCACATCCGAAGTCAGGACGTCCACGTGTGCGCCCCGTCGGGCGGCCAGCACCGGCAGAGCCCCGCCGGACGAGGGCAGCTCCAGGACCCGTGAACCGGGCCCGACCTGCGCCTCGTCGAGCATCGCGTTGATCCGGTAGAGCTGTGCGGAGTCGATGTCACTGCGCTCCACCTGACCAGGGTCGTCGGGGGCGTCGAAGTGGCGGACGGTGACCGGGGAGTTCTCTCCGCCCTGCGTGGGGTTCTGCACCTCGGAGGACCGAGTGCCGGAAGCGAAGAGCGCCGACCCGGTGGCGCGGGTCTCACCGGTGTAGATGTCGACCAGGGCGTCCGGCAGCTCACCGGCACGGACCTGGCCGCTGACCCGCCGGCGTCGCTTCGACAGGGCGCGACCCAGTCCACCCTCCAGGGGCTGGGACAACAGGACGCCCAGCACCTCCGGCAGGGGGTCGGCGGTCCATTCACCGGCCATGTAGCCTTCGGCCAGTCCCAACCACCCGGAGTCCACGATGCGGTCCAACACCTGGCCGTCCTCCACCACGAAACGTGGTGTGGCGCCCGGTGTCAGTGAGACCCCGTGGTCCAGGGTCAGCCGCTCCAGCCGTTCCTGGAGGTGGGTTGCGCGGCGGCCGAGGAATGGCGCGTCCGGCGTACGGCTGATCCCCGGCCACCGCTCGGGGTCCACGTAACCGTTTGCTGACACCGGCCACTCCTTCCTGTCACTGCCGTCACTGCAATCACTGGCAATCACTAGCAATAACTACCGTCACTGAATCCGTTACCCACCCTACTGTGCGGATACGCAGTTTTTCGTGAGCGCCGCTCCCCCCTTTTCCAGACAGCATCCGGACATGAAACATAAACATCGTGCCCGAAACACCACCCAGTTACCGCCCACGTGATGAGTAATGTGCCTAGTACCATTACTATGGACCGCAGGTCCGGCGTGACCGGAAGGTCCGTCGGCAGACGACACGACACCGGACGACAACGGATCATCCCGGACGACACCGGCGCAACACGCAGATAGAGCACACAAGCCGCCCCGTACACGGAACACGGCCGGCGCTGCAGAACGAGGAGATAGCGCACTATGACCCCCACCCCGACCCGCCCCTCGGGCCGCCACCACGTCGTCATCATCGGCGGCGGATTCGGCGGCCTTTTTGCGGCCAAGAAGTTCGCTGACGCCGATGTCGACGTCACCCTCATCGACCGCACCAACCACCACCTGTTCCAGCCGCTGCTGTACCAGGTGGCCACGGGCGTGCTGTCCTCCGGTGAGATCGCACCGACCATCCGCCAGATCCTGCGCAAGCAGCGTAACGCCCGGGTTATCAAGGCAGAGGTCCGCGACATCAACGTCGAGGAGAAGACCGTCACCGGTGACCTGGGCGGAAAGCCCGTCGCCCTCTCCTACGACTCCCTGATCGTCGCCGCCGGTGCTGGCCAGTCCTACTTCGGCAACGACCACTTCGCCGAGTTCGCCCCCGGTATGAAGAGCATCGACGACGCCCTGGAGCTGCGTGCCCGCATCACCGGCGCCTTCGAGCGTGCCGAGATCACCGAAGACCCGGAGGAGAAGCGCCGCCTGCTGACCTTCGTCGTCGTCGGCGCCGGCCCGACCGGTGTCGAGCTGGCCGGTCAGCTGGCCGAGATGGCCCACCGCACCCTGCGCAACGAGTTCCGTCGCACCGACACCGAGCAGACCCGCATCCTGCTGGTCGACGGTGGCCCGCAGGTCCTGCCGCCCTTCGGCAAGAAGCTCGGCCGCAAGGCCCACAAGACGCTGAACAAGCTCGGTGTCGAGGTCGTCACCGACTCCCTGGTCACCAACGTCGACAAGGACGGCGTGACCTGGAAGAACATGAAGACCGAGGAAGAGACCACCGTCGGCGCGTACTGCAAGATCTGGTCCGCCGGTGTGGCCGCCAGCCCGCTGGGCAAGCACATCGCCGACCAGATCGACGGTGTCGAGGCCGACCGTGCCGGTCGTGTCCCGGTGAACCCGGACCTCTCCGTGGGCGACCGCAAGGAGATCTTCATCATCGGCGACATGATGAGCTACAACAAGCTCCCGGGTCTCGCCCAGGTGGCCATCCAGGGTGGCGAGCACGCCGCTTCCGTGATCATCAACGAGGTCGAGAACGGTGCCACCGAGCGTGCCTCCTTCAACTACTTCGACAAGGGCACCATGGCCATCGTCTCCCGCTTCAACGCCGTGGTGAAGCTGGACAAGACCGAGATCTCCGGCTTCCCGGGCTGGCTCATGTGGCTGGCGGTGCACCTGATGTTCATGGTCGGCTTCCGCAACCGCTTCGTCGCCGCCTACAGCTGGGGCATGAACACCGTGTCCCCGAACCGCTGGCACCTGGTCGCCACCCGCCAGCAGCTGCACGCCCGCAACGCCTTCTCCAAGCTGCGCAAGCTCGAGGACGAGTCCGACGTCCGCTCCATCGAGGTCCGCGACAACCTGAAGTTCGGCGAGGGCCGCGACACCACGGCTGTCTCCGACTAATCGTCACACCCATCGGGCCCGACGAAATACCCATGGCCCGGGGTACGGTTCCACGTCAGGATCCGTACCCCGGGCCATGGGTATTTCTGTGTCCGGTACCCTGAACACCAGGACCGACAACACAACCACGCGACACGGGGTGCGCCGGAAGGAACGGTTCCCTTCCACCACGGCGCTGAGAACACACCCGTTGAACCTGCTCTAGTTCGTACTAGCGAAGGGACTGTCAATGGCTAACGCCGCCAACACTGCTAACACTGCTTTCACGACCGCCACGCTCGCCCAGGCCTTCGACACCGCCCAGGCGGAGTTCCGTCAGGCCCCTCCCCTGGTCCAGTGCCTGACCAACGTCGTGGTCCCCCAGATCACCGCGAACGTCCTGCTCGCCGCAGGTGCTTCCCCAGCGATGGTCGACACCCCCGAAGAAGCCGCGGACTTCGCCGCCATCGCCTCCGGCGTCCTCATCAACACCGGTAGCCCCACCGCCGCCCAGTACTCCGCCATGCGCGAGGCTGTACGTGGTGCGACCGCGAACGGAACCCCGTGGGTGCTCGATCCTGTCGCCTGCGGCGGCCCGGCGGCCCGCACCGACTTCGCCCGCGACATCGTCAGCCACCGTCCGGCTGCAGTGCGGGGCAACGCCTCGGAGATCATCGCCCTGTCCGGCATCGCCGCCGGTGGCCGTGGTGTGGACTCCACCGACGAGGTCTCCGCCGCACTCGACGCCGCCCGGGAACTGGCCAACCGCACCGGTGCGGTAGTGGCGGTCTCCGGCCCGCGCGACCTCATCGTCTCCGCCGACCGGGTGACCTGGCTGCGTTCCGGGGATCCGATGATGCAGCTCGTCATCGGCACCGGATGCTCCCTCGGCTCCCTGTGCGCTGTCTACCTGTCGACCTCCCTGGACCCGCACGATGCTGTCCTCGCCGCCCACGCCCACGTTGGGGCCGCCGGCAGCATCGCCGCCGAAAAATCGACCGGGCCCGGCAGTTTCTCCGTCGCCTGGTTGGACGCACTCCACGCCCTACGTTCTCCGCACACCGGTGGCGGAAGCCCGTTGGCCGACCTGGTCGAGGTCGAGGAGGCCGGGGCGTGACCCCGGCGTCAACAGTGTCCCGGCAATCTCCCCCGACCACCGACTGGTCGCTGTACCTGGTCACCGACCCCGAGCTCGGCGGCGGACGTGACGCCGTCGTCCCGCTGGTGACCGCCGCGGTGTCCGGTGGGGTCAGCGTGGTGCAGCTTCGCGACAAACACCTGGACTCCGCGAGCTTCACCGAGCGTGCCCGCGACCTCGCCGAGGCTCTGCGTCCCACGGGGGTGCCGCTGTTCCTCAACGACCGGGTGGAGATCGCCGCCGACCTCGGCCTGCACCTGCACATCGGGCAGGACGACATGGACTACGCCGAGGCCCGGAACCTGCTTCCCGAGACCTCGATGATCGGCCTGTCCGTCGACCGGCACGAGCAGATCGACACCCTCCAGCAGCTCATCGACCGCGGGATCCGCCCACCG
Source organism: Candidatus Corynebacterium avicola (assembly GCA_019114135.1). GTDB lineage: Bacteria > Actinomycetota > Actinomycetes > Mycobacteriales > Mycobacteriaceae > Corynebacterium > Corynebacterium avicola. The sequence goes on along the minus strand of DXGC01000089.1, from coordinate 15,405 downwards.
GACGTCCTGGGTCTCGGCCCGGTCGAGCTCACCGACACCAAGACCGACACCGGCCGGGCCCTGGGGGTCACCGGGCCAGGAAGTGTCTCCGACCTCGCCACCCATGCCCTGACACTGGGCATTCCCTGCGTGGCCATCGGACATGTCGGCTCCGACAATGCCGCTGCACTCGCACGCACCCCCGTCGCCGGACTGTGCGTGGTCTCGGCGATCATGGCCGCAGGATCTACCGCCGCCGCCTCCTCCTCCGCACGCCAGCTCCGCTCCCTCTTCACCACCTCGAAGGAAAACTCATGACCGACCACACCCCTGCACTGCCCCGCGTCCTCAGCATCGCCGGCACCGACCCGACCGGTGGTGCCGGCATCCAGGCCGACATCAAGTCGATCGGCGCCGCCGGCGGCTTCGCCATGACGGTGGTGACCGCGCTGGTCGCCCAGAACACCCACGGAGTCCGGTCGATCCACACTCCGGACAGCGACTTCCTCGTCGAGCAGCTCGACGCCGTCTTCGACGACGCCACCGTGGACGCGGTGAAGATCGGCATGCTCGGCACCGCGGAGATCACGAACATCGTCACCGACTACCTGGCCGCCCACCCTGTGCCGGTCATCGTCGTCGACCCGGTGATGGTCGCCACCAGCGGCGACCGCTTGCTCACGGAGGACGCTGAGGCCGCATTGGTGGAGCTCTGCCGTGCCGCGGACGTCATCACGCCGAACCTTGCCGAGCTGGCCGTGCTGTGCGGTTCCCCGAAGGCCCGGGACCTGGACGTGGCACTCGACCAAGGTCGATCTCTCGCTGCGGACCTGGGAACCACCGTGATCGTCAAGGGTGGGCACCTGTCCGGCCCGGTTGCCGACAACGCCGTCGTGGGGCCGGACGGCACCGTCACGAACATCCCGGTCCCGCGGGTGGAGACGAACAACACCCACGGCACCGGGTGCTCACTGTCCTCTGCCCTGGCGACCCGGCTGGCCGCCGGAGACTCTCACGCCGACGGACTGCGGTGGACGTCGGGATGGCTGGCCGAGGCGATCCGCTACGCCGATGACCTCCACGTCGGAACCGGCAACGGTCCGGTGGACCACACCCACCGTGCGCGTCGACTGGCCGCTGCCGCCGACACCACTCCATGGGCCCTGACCGCCTCAGTTCCGTCGGTGTTGGAGAGGCCGGAGCAGCTTGCCGAGCTGGTACCCGTTGCGGCCAACGACGCAAGGATTACCGCCGCCGGTCCGTGGACGCAGGCACTGTGGCAGGCCTCCTCCGGCCTGCTGGACGAGATCTGCGCCCTGCCCTTCATCACCGATCTCGCCGCCGGCACGGTCAGCGCCGACGACTTCTCCTTCTACCTCGCCCAGGACGCCCTGTACCTGTCGCTGTACTCCCCGGCGCTGGCGGCCCTCGCCGCCTCCGCTCCGGACCAGGACGCCGCCCTGTTCTGGACGAAGGGTGCCGCAGAGTGCCTCGAGGAGGAGGCTGAACTGCACCGCACCTGGCTCGCCGGGGAGCACGGCGACAGTGCACAGGACGGACAGGTGACCCCGTCGCACGTCACCGCGTCCTACACCTCCCACCTGATGCGCTGCGTGCAGACCCGCGACCACGTCGTCGGTGCCGCCGCGGTCCTGCCCTGCTACTGGCTGTACGCCGAGGTCGGGCTGCGCCTCAGTGACATCTCTGGCACCTCCGACAACTCCAACCCCTACGCCGCATGGATCGACACCTACTCCGGGGAGGACTTCACCGGGAGCGTGGAACAGGCACTCTCCCTCGTGGAGAACGCCCTGGAGTCAGCCACCCCGGTCCAGCGTTCCGAGGCAGCCCGCGCCTACCTGGACGCCTCCCGCTGGGAGGTCGAATTCTTCGCCCAGGCGGACCGGCGCCTGCCGTAGGCTCCATCCCCCTGACAGCCCCTTTATAGGCGCGTCCTGCGACGACCGTCAGCGTGCGCCCGTCACCTGATCCAACGGCACGACGACGGTGCGCAGGTCCGTGGTCGCCAGCAGCTTGCCGGACGCGGCGTTGACGTGGTCGATCCGCCACAGTTGGCTGGTACGTCCTGCGTGCACCTCGTGGACGGTGGACCGGATGACGTCGCCGGGCTTCGACGGACGCAGGAAGTTGGTGGTGTTCGTCGTACCCATGACCGCATTACCCCCGCTGGCGATGAACCAGGCGAAGGAGCCTGCCGACTCCCCCAGGCTGGCGTAGGTGCCGCCGTTGGTGATGCCCCACGGCTGCACGTGGTCACGGGTGACCTCGAGCTCGAGGACCACCTGAGGTGCGAAGGCGACGTACTTCAGGCCGAGCAGGGAATCCAGACCCGGGATCTTCTTCTCGAAGATCGAGGAGAGCTCCGCCGTCTCCTCCTCGCTGATCCCCTGGTTCCCGGCCTTGAGCAGCAGCTCGTTCATCCGCGCCATCACGGCGGCCTTCTCAGCCCGGTAGGCCTTCTTCTGCTCCTCGGTGTACTCGGGCTGGGCGGCACTGTTCGCCATGGTGCGGATCCTCTGTTCGTTGTCTGTTTGTCGTCGTCGGTTAAACGCTGTCCAGAGTTGAGTCTATCGATGAAAACAGCGTCAGTGGCCGGAACGTCGCCAGTGAGTGGACGACACCCGTAGGCGTCGCCGGTGAGTGAAGCCTATGGACGCTACTATTGGTGACCATGACTGATTCCTCCGCTCAGATCGGTGTCGTCGGACTGGCAGTGATGGGCTCCAACATCGCCCGGAACTTCGCCAGCCACGGCCACACGGTCGCCGTGTACAACCGCACACCTGCGAAAACGGACGCCTTCATCGCCGAGTTCGGCGAGACCGGCAGTTTCGTCCCCTCCACCACCATCGAGGAGTTCGTCGCCTCCCTCGAGCGCCCGCGCCGCGCCCTGATCATGGTGCAGGCAGGCCCCGCCACCGACACGGTCATCGGCCAGCTCGCCGATGCCATGGAGGAAGGCGACATCATCATCGACGGCGGCAACGCCCTCTACACCGACACCATCCGTCGCGAGGCCGAGATGGCAGAGCGCGGTCTCCACTTCGTCGGCGCCGGTATCTCCGGTGGCGAGGAAGGTGCCCTCAACGGCCCGTCGATCATGCCCGGCGGCCCGGCCAAGTCCTACGAGTCCCTCGGCCCGCTGCTGGAGGACATCTCCGCCAAGGTCGACGGCACCCCCTGCTGCACCCACATCGGCCCCGACGGTGCCGGCCACTTCGTGAAGATGGTCCACAACGGCATCGAGTACGCCGACATGCAGGTCATCGGCGAGGCCTACCACCTGCTGCGTTACGCCGCGGGCATCGAGCCGTCCGAGATCGCCGAGATCTTCCGCACCTGGAACGCCGGCGACCTGGACTCCTACCTCATCGAGATCACCGCCGAGGTGCTCTCCCAGACCGACGCCGCCACCGGCAAACCGCTGATCGACGTCATCGTCGACGCCGCCGGCCAGAAGGGCACCGGACGCTGGACCGTCAAGGCCGCCCTCGACCTCGGCATCCCCACCACCGGCATCGGCGAGGCCGTCTTCGCCCGCGCCCTGTCCGGTGCCCGCGACCAGCGTGCCGCCACCACCGGCAACCTGCCGGGCGGTGAGCTGAGTACCCTCGAGGCCCTCGGGGTCTCGAAGGAGGACTTCGTCGAGGACGTCCGCCGCGCGCTCTACGCCTCCAAGCTCGTCGCCTACGCCCAGGGCTTCGACGAGATCAAGGCCGGTTCCGCCGAGCACGACTGGAACGTCGATCCGCGAGACCTGGCCACGATCTGGCGTGGCGGCTGCATCATCCGTGCGAAGTTCCTCAACCGCATCGTGGACGCCTACAACACCGACCCGGACGTCCAGTCCCTGCTGCTCGACCCCTACTTCAAGGGCGAGGTCGAGGGCCTGGTCGACTCCTGGCGCCGCGTGGTCGTCGCATCGACGCAGCTCGGTCTGCCGATCCCGGTGTTCGCCTCCTCCCTGTCCTACTACGACTCCCTGCGCGCCGAGCGTCTGCCCGCCGCACTGATCCAGGGACAGCGCGACTTCTTCGGTGCCCACACCTATGAGCGGACCGACCGCGAGGGTCACTTCCACACCCTCTGGTCCGGCGACCGCAGCGAGGTGGATTCCTAACTCGTGTCAGGTCATTCTCAGGGCCGGCGCCCCGGCGGTTCCGGTCGCCGGGGCTCCGGCCATTCCTCCAACAACTCCAGCTCGTCCGGCTCGTCCAGCAAGAGCGGGCAGGGCGGTCAGAGCCGGAGACGCAGGGTCGTCCGCGGTAGCCGCGCTGTTGACGTGGACACTGTCGGCGGCTCCCGGGGCAACTCCCGCGGAGGCAGCCCGAAGGGCAGCGTCAAGGGAAGCCCGAAGGGCAGCCCGAAATCCGGTGGCTCTTCCGGTAAGGCCAAGGGCAACCGCCAGCGCTCCCGCTCCGGACAGCGTTCCGGTCAGGGTCGCCAGAACCAACAGAACCATCGTCCCGCCACCACCGCCGTGAACAGGGCGGCATCCGCCGCGACGGCGGCTGCGTCCACGGGCACCCCGGCCGGTGTCGATACCTCGGTGACCTTCGGTGACATGGGCCTGCCGGTGCCGGTCGTCCAGGAGTTGACCGCCCAGGGTCTCAAGCACCCCTTCCCGATCCAGGCCGCCGCCATCCCCGACGCCCTGGCCGGGAAGGACGTCCTCGGCCGCGGGCCCACCGGCTCCGGCAAGACCTTCACCTTCGGTCTGCCGGTGATCACCCGGCTCACCGGCGGCGCTTCGGCGACCCACCGTCCGCGTGGACTGGTCCTGGTGCCGACCCGTGAGTTGGCACAGCAGGTCGCGGGACGTCTGCGTCCCCTGGCCGAGGCCGTCGGTCAGCGGGTCATCGAGGTCGTCGGCGGAGTCAACATCGAGCGCAACCTCAGCGCCCTGGCCCGTCCGGTGGACATCCTGGTGGCCACCCCGGGCCGGGCTGAGGACCTGTGCAACCAGAAGGCACTGGACCTTTCGGCGGTGGAGATCCTCACCCTCGACGAGGCTGACCAGATGGCCGACATGGGCTTCCTGCCCCAGGTCCGCCGCCTGATCAACCGCGTCCCGGAGGACGCCCAGCACCTGTTCTTCTCCGCCACCCTGGACGGCGACATCAACGTCCTGGTCAAGCAGTACATGAACGATCCCGTCACCCACTCCACCGGAGAGGTGGAGGCCAAGGTCGAGACTATGGACCACTTCCTCGGCGTCGTGGCCGACAAGCCTGCCCGCAACGAGGTCGTCCTGCAGCTCGGTCGGGCGTCGACCCGGACGATCATGTTCATGCGCACCAAGCACACCGTGGACCGTCAGGTGAAGAAGCTCGTCCGCGACGGCACGCCCGCGGTCGGTCTGCACGGCAACAAGGGCCAGGGTGCCCGCACCCGTGCGGTCGACGAGTTCTCCACGGGCGAGGCCACTGTCCTGGTCGCCACCGACATCGCCGCCCGAGGCATCGACATCAAGGGCGTCGACCTGGTGGTGCACATCGACCCGCCGGCGGAGCACAAGGCCTACGTGCACCGTGCCGGACGCACCGCCCGCGGCGGCGAGTCCGGTACCGTCCTCACGCTCACCACCGCCGACACCCGACGGGACACCGAGCAGATGATGCGCAAGGCCGGGGTCTCCCCGACCGAGTGGGAGCTCGACAACCACGGCATCACCGCCTACCTCGGTGAACTCGGACTGCACCGGTAACCGGACGGACCGACGACCATCATGGACATCCTGCTCAGCATCCTCGGCCTCATCGGCTTCGTGCTGTTGACCGCCGGCACCGGGCTCTTCGTCGCCGTCGAGTTCGCGACGACCAGCCTGGAGCGCTCGACCATCGAGAAGGACGTCGCCGAACGTGGCGACGCCGCCTCCCGCATGGTCAAGCGCGCCCACAGCGACCTGAGCTTCATGCTCTCCGGCATGCAGCTCGGCATCACGCTGACCACCCTGGCGACCGGCTACCTCGCGGAACCGATCCTGGCGAAGTTCTTCACCCCCGCACTGGAACTGGTGGGGCTCAACGAGTCCGCCTCCAGCGCCGTGGCCCTGATCCTCAGCCTGATCATCGCCACGATCCTGTCCATGGTCTTCGGCGAGCTCGTGCCGAAGAACCTGGCGATCAGCAACCCGCTGGGCGTCGCCCGCGTATTCACCCGACCGGTGTGGCTGTTCAACAAGGCCCTCCACTGGTTCATCCAGGGACTCAACGGGGTGGCGAACTTCATCGTCCGACGCCTCGGCATCGAACCTGCCGATGAGCTGGCCTCGGCCCGCTCCCCGCAGGAGCTCTCCGCCCTGGTGCGGCACTCCTCCGGTTCCAGCGGATTCAGCCAGTCGAAGGTGCGCATCCTCGACCGCTCCCTGCGGTTCGGTGACGCCTCCGCGGAGGATCTCATGACGCCACGTTCCACCGTCCACACCCTGGAAACCACGGAGAACGCGCTCGACCTGATCCGTCAGGCCCACGAGTCCGGGCATTCGCGGTTCCCCGTGGTCGACGGAGACCTCGACGACACGGTCGGGGTGGTCCACGTCAAGGACGCCCTGACCATCCCGGCCGGCGAGCGGGCAACCACGTCGGTACGCGAGATGGCCAGGAAGGTGCCGACGGTGCCGACGAGTCTCGGTGGCGACGCGGTACTGGACCTGGTCCGCTCGGCGGGGTCCCAGCTGGTGCTCGTCGCCGACGAGTACGGCGGCACCGCCGGCATCGTGTCCATCGAGGACGTCGTCGAGGAGATCCTCGGCGAGGTCTGGGACGAGCACGACAACCGCGACGAGGACACCGAGGTGCGGCGTCGTGGCCAGGTGTGGGAGATCTCCGGACTTGTGCGGTGCGATGAGTTGGAGGACGCCTGCGGCTACCTCCCTCCGGACGGTCCCTACGAGACCCTCGGCGGCCTCGTGATGGCCACCCTCGGACGGATCCCGGCCGAAGGTGACACCGTCCTGTTGCCGCGCAGCTCGTCCCGTGAGGCCATGGACGTGCTCACCGCCGACACCCCGGTGCGGTGGGAGGCGACCGTGGATTCGATGGACAACCGCCGGGTCGACAAGGTGACCTTGCGCCCGGTGGCGGAGCCGGACACCGACGAGACCGACGACGCCGCGGCGTCCGGACAGGACTCCGGGACCGAGGGTGGTGAACGCCATGTCTGACATCTGGGCAATCCTGTTCGCCGTGTTCCTGCTGGCCCTCAACGCCTTCTTCGTCGGTGTCGAGTTCTCCCTGATTTCGTCGCGCCGCGACCGCGTGGAGAACCTGGTTGCCGCAGGTAACCGTCGTGCCCCCAAGGTGATCTACGCGATGGAGCACCTGACGATCATGCTGGCCGGGGCACAGTTCGGCATCACCGTCGCCTCGGTCCTGCTGGGTAAGGTCGGCGAACCCGCCATCGCGCACCTCATCGAGGAGCCGTTCCATGCCTTGGGTATGCCGGACCAGCTGCTGCACCCGGTGGCGTTCTCTATCTCCCTCCTCATCGTGACGATCCTGCACATCATCCTCGGTGAGATGGTGCCGAAGAACATCGCCCTGGCCGGACCGGAGAAGGTCGCGACGATGCTGGTCATCCCGCACCTGCTCTTCTGCAAGCTGGCCCACCCGATCATGGTGTTCCTCAACTGGATCGCCCGGATCACGCTCCATGCCTTCGGTGTGGAGCAGCGCGACGAACTCGACTCCACGGTGTCACCGACCGAGCTGGCCGAGATGATCTCCGAATCCCGTTCTGAGGGGTTGATCGACCAGGCGGAGGCCACCCGACTGTCGAATGCACTGAACTCGTCCAAGCGCACGCTCAACGAGGTGCTGATCCCCTCCGACCAGGTGCACACCCTGACGATGGGCCCGCACGGCATCACCGTGGGCCAGGTGGAGAGGGCGGTCTCCGAGACCGGCTACTCCCGCTTCCCGGTGTCCAGTCCCGACGCTGTGGCCGGCGCGGACGCCTCCTACCTCGGCTACGTCCACGTCAAGGATGTGCTGGACAACCTGCTCGACCCGGCAACCGGGCCGGAGCAGCTGCTGGACGCGAAGGACGTCCGCACCCTGATCACCGTCGAGGACGGGGCGAACTTCGACCAGGCGATGATCCAGCTTCGGCGGACCAACTCCCACATGGCCGAGGTCTCGCAGGACGGCCGCATCATCGGCGTGATCACCCTCGAGGACGTCATCGAGGAACTGGTCGGCACGGTGCGCGACTGGACCCACGACGACTAGCCCCGGCACCGTGCGACACGGCGAGCCCTCTGAACTGTCGGAATTAGCACCTGGTTGAGTTTCCGCATGGTGAGACCTGCAGGTCAGGGCCATGCGGGGCCGATCACCACAACGATAGATGTGCTAATTCTGACACTGGCGGTCCGACTGGGGACTGACGGGCACCCGGACGTAGGATTGACCACATGGAGGGACAGGTGAGAATGCTCGGTTCGGAGCAGTGGCGCGCCGAACAGCGCGCACACGTCGAAGCGGTGGACGCACTGACCGCAGGGCACCGGGCCCGACGGGCGGCTGGTGAGCGTCACCCGGTGTGGGACTTCATGTTCACCTACTACCCCGTCCGGCCCGGCGCACTGCGTAAATGGAGCCCCGGTTCCGGGGTCGCACTGGCCCTCGACGACACCGCTCTCCCTGAGGGCCTCAACGGGTCGTCCTACTTCCGCGTCGGGCACCAGGCCGACAGCGGAGCCACCGTCGCCCAGCTGGACACCGAGGCCTACGCAGCAGCACGTGGCCGTGGCATCCGTCACATCCACCGACTTCTCACCGCGACGGCCTCCCGTCCGGCGCAGATGAACTGCTTCGGTATGCACGAATGGGCGATGGTCTACCGGGACACACCCCGTCACCCCGAGCCGTTGCGGCTGGGGCGGAGCGCCACCGACGAGGTCGTTGAGGCATCCCGGCTGCGCTGCACCCATTTCGACGCCTTCCGGTTCTTCACCTCCCCCGCGGCAACACGCAACTCACTGGTACCGACCCGTGAGTCACAGGTGGACCTGGAGCAGCCCGGCTGCCTGCACGCCACGATGGACCTCTACAAGTGGGCGTCGAAGCTCGGGCCGCTGATCCCCGGTGACCTCTGGTTGGAGACTTTCCGGCTGGCCTGCGACGTGCGGAAGACCGACATGGAGGCCAGCCCCTACGACCTCTCCGAGTGGGGGTTCACCCCGGTGCAGGTGGAGACCCCGGCGGGACGTGCCGAGTACGTCCGCCGGCAGCGCGACTTCACGGACAGGGGTGGCCGACTCCGCGGAAGGATCATTTCGTTGCTGGAGGATTGCTATCCTGAACTGCAACGACACCGATCCACACCCGCCAAGGAGACCGCCGATGGCACGACACTCAGCCGCTGATTCCCCCACACGCGTCGCCGCGTGGGTCTGGGTCGCGTTGGCGGCACTCGTTGTCGTCGCCGTGGTCGTGGCGTGGACGGTCTTCTCCGGCGGTGGCGACGACAAGGACGACGCCGCCGCCGCCAGTTGTATCGACGGCGACCAGGAGTTGCTGGTCTGGGTCGACCCGGCCGCCACCAAGACCGCGGAGAAGCTGGTCGACGAGTACAACTCCTCCTCACCGGTGGTGCGCGACAAGTGTGTCACCGCGACCTACGAGGTGCGCTCGACCGCGGATGCGGTCCGTTCCTACCGTGAGGGTATGCCGGGCGTCGCACCGGTGTGGATTCCCGCAGGGACGGGCTTTATCAGCGGTCTGTCGGGTGCTCCGACCAGCGTGCCGGTGGTGGGGACCGATGAGCTGGTGCACGTGGTCCCTGAAGGAGCCGATGCGGCACCGGGTGCCGCGGCCGTCCCGGTGGGCCCGGAGAACATGGTCTCCGTGCTGGCGGCGGTCTCTGCGGTTCCCGACGGAGCTCCGGAGGTGGACGCCGTCGGCGCGTCCGTCGACCGCTCCTCGCAGGAACAGATCACGCTGCAGCAGGCACAGAATGAGGGCCTGCCCTTCTACAGTTCTGCAGCCTTCGCCGACGGCAACCCGGTCGGCGAGGTCCAGTTCCCCCTGGTCGCCTTCGGTTCCTCACCCTCGGTCGAGGAGGACGATGCACGTGCTGCAACAGACTTCCTGTCTACATCCACCTCGGAGCAGGACGAGGAGGAAGTGACACCCGAACCCGCGTCTCCTCGACTGGCGAGGTACGCGGGTCTGGACTGACCTTCGGGCGGGGAAGGTCAGGAAGCCGGAAGGTCTAGGAGGACTTGCGACGGCGGCGGGCGGCCAGCTCGTCGGCGGCGGCGTCGATGACCGGCTCCTCGTCGATCTGGTCGATCTGCTCCGCCGGCTCGGACGGGAAGGCGGTGATGGTGCCGCTGAGCTCCTTCATCAGGCCCGGGACGGCGATGCCGAAGACGCCCTGGCCACCGGCGAGCAGGTCGATGACCTCCTCCGGCGAACGGCACTCGTAGACGGTCTTACCGTCGGACACCAGGGTGATGCCGGCGAGGTCGTCGACGCCCAGGTTGCTGAGCTTGTCGACGGCGCGGCGGATGTTCTGCAGGGAGATGCCGGTGTCCAGCAGACCCTTGACGATCTTCAGCACCAGGATGTCCCGGAAGGAGTAGAGGCGCTGCGTGCCGGAACCATGCGCGGTCCGGATGGAGGGCTGCACCAGCTTTGTGCGTGCCCAGTAGTCCAGCTGACGGTAGGTGATGCCGGCGACCTGACAGGCGATGGTGACGCGGTAGCCCACTTCCTCGTCGGGGCCGTTCACCTCGAACAGTGCGTCCTGCTGGGGCGTCTGCGTCGCGAAGTCAGCGTCCGACACGGACTCGGTGCCGTGCCGGGAGTCGATGCGCTCCATGGGATTCTCCTGTACCTGGCGCACCTGCTCGCACGCCTGTGATTCAACTGGTGTCAACAGTAGACGGCATCGGCGTGGAGTCAACCCCGCGCCGCCTAACTCTCAACTTGAGGTCGAGAGTTACTGTAACACCATTAGTCACACGACACACCTGTAACAACACGCGTGTCGTTTAGAACCAGAAGAAAACTACCCCCGTGACAAAGAAAAAGACCGGCGAAGCCACCGGACGGGGTCTCCCCCTGTCGGCGCGCCGGTCATGTGGCTCAGTGCGAAAATTACCCCGCCACTGCCCTACTTCAGCCCCCTGTCGGGGCGCGGAATCAGCGCGGCAGGTTCCCCTTGATCAGTGCCGCGTGCAGCGACACCACCAGAGCCGAGAGTTCACGGCTCACCTCGGCGGAACGCTCCTTGGCGTTCTCGTCACGACCGTGCGCCACCGGGCCGGCAACCCGGTTGACCAGGTCACTCTGCCGCTGCGCCTGGGTCACCAGGGTCTTGAGGTGACGGTTGTCGATGCCGTACTCCCCGATCGTCGAGGCGATCCGGGCGACGTCGACGTCGTCGACCGAGAAGAAACCTGCGGCGTCCGGGTTGATCATGCCCATCTTCACCAGCGAGGCGACGAAAGGCTCGTCCACCCCGGCCTGGGAGCACACGTCGGTACGGGTCAGTCGACGGACGGTCGCCTGACGGAACTGGTCGGGGGTGACCGTGCCGGCCACCGACCGGCGGGAGTCCACCGGGGTGACCTTGCCGGAGTCCATGGCCTCCAGCTGTTCCTTGATGACCTTCAGCGGCAGGAAACTGTCGCGCTGGTTGGCCAGGATGTAACGCAGCCGTGAAATGTCCTCCGGGGAGAACCGGCGGTAGCCGGATTTGCTGCGCTGCGGAGTGATCAGCCCTTCAGACTCCAGGAAACGGATCTTGGAGACCGAGACATCAGGGAAGTCGACCTGCAACTGCTTGAGGACGTCCCCGATGGAGGAGGTCGGCAGTACCCTGCCCGCACGCGCAGGTGACCCCGTGACCGACTGGCCAGGGGTTCCGGAGTTCTCCGGCATTGCGGGCATAGGTGCCGTCGACGCCATGGCTGGAAACTACGCTTCCTTGGCGCCGTTGAGGAAGACCAGACGGAACTTGCCGATCTGGACCTCGTCGCCGTTGCTCAGTACTGCGGAGTTCTTCGGCTCGCGGTTGACGTAGGTGCCGTTGAGGCTTCCGACATCGACGACCTCGTATTCGTTGCCGTTACGACGGAACTCGGCGTGACGGCGGGAAACGGTCACGTCGTCGAGGAAGATGTCGCTGTCCGGGTGGCGGCCCGCAGCAGTGGTGTCCTGGTCGAGAAGGAAGCGCGAGCCGGCGTTCGGTCCACGCTTGACCACGAGGAGCGCAGAACCCGAAGGAAGCCCCTCCACCCCGGCCGGAGCGGACTCAGCCTGGGCACCGGTCTCCATCTCCTTCAGGAGGTCGGCGCGGAAGACCGAGGTAGTCTCAACCGAGGCTTCCGGGATCCCGGTGTTGTCGCTCATGTTTCAATTCCTCCTGGAATCTGTTGCTGTTGACTGGCTGTCCCTCCACTGGGTGCGGAGAGGACACGGGGCGTCAGGCGGTCCGCCTGTGTTTCGCTCCCATCATACTACCGGGTACACCGTCGGCATGGCGTAACAACCTCCGGCGTGGGTGTGACGGGGGGTCAGCGGAATATCGCCGCAATGGACCCGACCACGGATCCTCCCGACGAGGACAAGGGGTTGTCGTTGACCATGTAGGTCCAGGTGGCACTCGGCTTGTGAAGCCCCAACCCCTCCAGATCGACGCCCTCGGCCGTGATGGTGACCTCGCTGAACGTCGCCCTGGCTTCCGCAACCGCCCGCTCCGCCAGCTCACCGAAGGCGGCGATGGACATGCGGTGGAACTCGTCGATCGGGCTCTCCCGGGCGATCGCGCGCAGGTGGATGGATTCCCGGATGTCGTCCAGGTAGGCCAGGTGCTCGCTCCACTGCACGTCCAGGTGGTACAGCATGATCTCGCGCGCAGCCTGCTGCAGGACCTCGTCGGAGATGCCCGCGGCCTGCAGCTCCCCTGCCTTCTCCACGTCGTGGTAGCTGAGGTCCTCCCAGGCGGTGTCCGTGTCGAGCACCTTGTTGCGGCGTTCGTTGACGATCTCGCGCTGGTCGTTGATCAGTTTGTTGTACTTCCACGTGGTCGCGTGGATGTCGAGCATCTGCCCCTCCGCCACGCGCTGGCAGTGGTCGATGAACTGCAGGACCTTCTTATGGTTCAGCTGACCGTCCTCGTCCGGCTGGGCGCGCAGCTCCTCACCGGAGCCGCCGACAGAGACCACGTCGTCCTCGAGGGACACGAAGAACACCGAGGAGCCCGGGTCGCCCTGGCGTCCCGCACGTCCACGCAGTTGGTTGTCCAGGCGCTGGGAGCGGAAACGTCCGATACCGACGACGTGCAGGCCGCCGAGTTCGACGACCTTGTCGTGTCCGTCGTCACCGGCGTTGTCCTCGCCGGATCCGCCGAGCTTGATGTCCGTACCTCGTCCCGCCATCTGGGTGGAGACGGTGACGTGCCCGACCCGTCCGGCCTCGGCGACGACGCCGGCCTCGGCCTCGTGGTTCTTCGCGTTCAGGACGTTGCACTCGATGCCGCGTTCCTGCAGCGCTTCGGCGATCCGCTCGGACGCGGCGATGTCCTGGGTACCCACCAGCATCGGCTGGCCGGTCGCGTGAACCTCGGCGATGTGGTCGATCGCCGCGGTGTCGCGCTCCTCTGCGGAAACGTACACGCGGTCCTGCTCGTCGAAGCGCTGGTTCGGGAGGTTGGGGTCGATCACGCTGACCGAGAGGTCGTAGAACTGACGGAGCTGGTCACCTGCGGCCACGGCGGTACCGGTCATGCCGCACTTGCCCGGGTAGAGACCGAGCAGTGCCTGGACGGTGATCTGGTCGAGGATGCGGCCACCGTCGGTGACCTGGAGGCCCTCCTTGGCCTCCACGGCGGCCTGCAGGCCGTCCGGCCAGCGCTGTAGTTCGGCCACACGTCCGCGGGAGCCGTCGATCAGGGCGACCTTGCCGTCTCGGACGATGTAGTGGACGTCGCGGGTGAGCAGGTGCTGTGCGTGCAGCGCCACATTGACCTGGGACAGCAGCGAGCCAGGTGCATCGGCGTCGTCCTCCTCCCCGTCATCACTGTCGCTGCCGTACAGAGAGTCGATGCCCAGGCCCTTCTCCACGTAGCGGGCTCCGGAGTCGGTGAGGAAGACGTTGCGCTGGTCACCGGCGACGGTGAAGTGCCGGTTCTCCTCCATGCCGCGCACGATGTCGGTGATCTGGCCGGCCGGGGCCGGTCCGGGCTCGGAGCCGGCGAGCACCAGCGGGACGAGGGCCTCGTCCACCATGACCGAGTCGGCCTCGTCGATGATCGCGACGTCCGCCGGGGTGCGCACCGCGTCAGCCCGTCGGGTGATCAGCTGGTCACGCAGGACGTCGAAGCCCATCTCGTTGACCGCGCCGAAGACGATGTCCCGGGTGTAGATCTCCCGGCGCTCATCGCTGTCGGCCTCCTCGGCGATCGCCCCGTGGGTCAGCCCGAAGAAGTCGAGCAGCGGGCCCATCCACTCTTCGTCACGTCCGGCAAGGAAGGAGTTCACGGTGATGACGTGGACGCGTCGTCCCTGCAGGCCGTAGCCCACCGCCGTCATCGCACCGGTCAAGGTCTTGCCCTCACCGGTGGCCATCTCCACGACATCTCCGACGATCATGCGCAGTGCGCCCTGAAGCTGGACGTCGAAGGGCCGCAGGCCGATGGTGCGCTCCGCTGCTTCCCGGATCGCGGCGAGCAGCAAGGGGGCGTCGTTGATGGCGGGGGCGTCGCCCGTGGTGACGCAGCCCTTGGCGATCTCGACGATCTCCTCGTCGGTGGCTGTGGAGAGCTTCTCCGCGGCGTTGGCGGCCTCTCCCACGATCGTCTTCGACTTCTTCTGGTTCGCCGTCGCCGACGAACCCATGGCCTTCCAGAACCAGCCGAATCCGGCCATTCTCGCCTCCGCATCGATGTGTCTTGGTGATCTCGTCTCCCACACGGTACCCGTCTAATGTTGTGCCCGTGGCATCTAGAAGCGTCTCCTCGGTCAATGTCGAAATCCCGGGCGGGAACACCGGCACCATCATCGGCACCGTCGACCTGCCCGGCGACGTGGCCGGTCTGGCCCCCGAGGAGTTCCGCGCCGCGGGGGTCCCCGTCGCGTTGTTCGCCCACTGCTTCACCTGCAACCGCAACGTGCCCGCGGCCTTCCGCATCTCCAAGACCCTGGCCCGGCACGGGATCGCGTCTCTGCGCATCGACTTCTCCTCACTGTTGTTCTCCGGGAACATCGCCGACCTGGAGACGGCGGCGTCCTGGCTGGACGACCGGCTTGCGGCCCCGGACCTGTTGGTCGGCCATTCCCTGGGCGGGGCCGCGGTACTGCAGGTCGCCCACCGCATCACCTCGGTGCGTGCGATGGCCACGATCGGTGCGCAGATGCGTCAGGCGTCCGCGGCGAAGACCTTGCTGGACACC
>DXGC01000088.1 GCA_019114135.1 Candidatus Corynebacterium avicola | reverse complement strand
TTGAACTCGGAGTAGCACATGTGGGTGTGGATCTGGGTGGCGTCCTCGGCACCTGAGGTGGCCAGGCGGAAGGCGCCGACGGACCACTGCAGGTAGTACGGCTGCTGGGCGGCGCGCAGCGGCAGCAGCTCACGCAGTGCGGCCTCGTCCACCTGGACGATCTTCGCGCCGGCGTCCACCAGGTCGTCGATCTCGTCGCGCAGGGCCAGGGCGACCTGGTCGGCGGTCTCGCCGAGAGGCTGGTCGTCGCGGACGAAGGCCCATGCGAGCATGGTCACCGGGCCGGTCAGCATGCCCTTGACGATCTTGTCGGTGAAGGACTGGGCGATCTTGAACCACTCGACGGTCATGGCCTTCGGGCGGGTCACGTCGCCGAACAGGATCGGAGGGCGGACGCAGCGGGAGCCGTAGGACTGGACCCACGCCAGGTCGGTGGAGTGGTAGCCCTCGAGCTGCTCGGAGAAGTACTGCACCATGTCGTTGCGCTCGGGCTCACCGTGGACGAGCACGTCGAGGCCCAGTTCCTCCTGGCGCTCGATGACGTCCTTGATCTCGGCGACCATCGCGTCGTGGTACTGCGCGTCGGAGAACTCGCCCTTGCGCAGCTTGGCGCGTGCCTGACGGATCTGGACGGTCTGCGGGAAGGAGCCGATGGTGGTGGTCGGCAGCGGCGGCAGGTCCAGGACCTGCTCCTGGGCCTCGCGACGCTGGTCGAAGGGGTTGCGGTGGCGGTCGGCCTCGGTGATGGCACCGGTGCGTTCGCGCAGGGCGGAGTTGCGGGTGCGGTCGGAGTTCTTGCGGGACGCCACGGCGGCCTCTGCCTCGGCGACGGCCTCGGCGTCTCCCTCCTTCTCCTCGCCGCGCAGGGCGCGGGACAGGACGGCGACCTCGGCGACCTTCTCGGCGCCGAAGGCCAGCCAGCTGCGCAGCTCGGCGTCGTCGTCGAGGCTGGTCTCCTGGGCGAGGGAGTAGGGGACGTGCAGCAGGGAGGAGCTGGTGGAGACACCGACCGGGCCGCGGGCGGCGAGGGCCTTGAGGGTCTCCAGGGTGCGGGCCAGGTCGGTGCGCCAGATGTTGCGGCCGTCGACGACACCGGCGAGCAGCTGCTCGGAGCCGTTCCAGGACGGCAGCAGGTCGGCGTCAGCGATGTCGGTGTCCTCGGACTGACGCTCGTCGGTGCGGCCGGTGACCAGGTCGACACCGAAGGCGGCGATGCCGGTCCCGGTGAGGGTCTTGATGGCAAGGTCGCCGTCGCCGAAGTAGGTCTGCAGCAGGACGTTGAGGTCGCTGGCCTGGGTCAGCTTCTCGTAGCCGGCGCGGGTGCGGGCCAGCAGGTCAGCCTTGCGGTCCTCGTCCTTGTCGACGTCGGTGACCAGGTAGGGCTCGTCGAACTGGACCCAGGTGGCGCCGCGCTCGGCGATGCGCGGCAGCAGACGGGCGTAGGCCTCGAAGACGTCCTCGAGGTGGGCCAGGGCATCCGAGTCGTCGGTGGTGCGGGCCAGGGCGAGGTAGGTCAGCGGGCCGATGAGGACCGGACGGGCCGCGGTGCCGCGGGTGATCTGGTCGCCCAGGTCGGTGAGCAGGGCGGCGTCGTCGAGGCGGAACTCGGTGTCGGCGGCGAGCTCGGGGACGATGTAGTGGTAGTTCGTGTCGAACCACTTGGTCATCGCGGCGGCCGGCAGCTCGGCGGTGCCGCGGGCGGTGGCGAAGAGACGGTCGACGAAGGCCGGCAGGCCGTCGTTGCCGTGGTCGTCGATGTCGGCCACGCGGGCCGGCAGCGCGCCCAGCAGGGCGGAGGTGTCGAGCATGGAGTCGTAGAAGCTCCGGCCGATGGTCGGGACGGAGTCCAGGCCCTCGTCGGTGAGGCGGTCGGCCTGCTGGTTGACCAGCTGGGTGGCGACGGTGGCGAGGTTGCGGCCGGTGGTCGCGTCCTTCCAGTAGGTCTCCAGCGCCTTCTTGAGCTCGCGCTTCGGACCGATGCGCGGAACCCCGGCGACGGTGGCGTTGATCTGTGCGTTCACAAATGATCCTTCATGTGTGGATGTACGGTTCTCGCCGTCGATGCGGGAGTCACGTGCGGGATCATCCCCCGGGAACGCAAAAGCCCCGGAAATGCTCGACGCACGCTACAGGACGCTGCGCTCACACGTGTGTCCTGCAGGTTCCACCTCGTCCGGGGCTCCAGGAGGGGAACTCGACTCTCGTCGACTGCTTCGCGCACAAGGTAACCAGTAGACCGCTTTGTCTGTCAAGCGGTCCGGGTGATCCGGCTCACCCCCGGACGCTCGGCGACCACGTGGGCCGCCGTCATCGGGAACGACAGCGTGTCGTCTCCTGCCCGGTCGAAGAACTCCGTGTCGGCCCGTCGTTGCACCTCAGGGCTCTGCGCAAGATAGGTACGTCCGGCCGTCCCTACTCCACCGGACACACCCCGCCACAGGTTGGACGGCGTGACTGTCCAGTCCCATCCCACGTTTTCAGCCACGGTGACTGAAAGTCCGGCTTCCCCGGCGATCCCACCGAGCCCGTCAACGGACCGCTCGAAGTCCAGGTGGTCCGGCAGTCGTTGACCGGACAGCGGCACGACCCCGGCGGCGTCGAAGGCTTCGGTCACCAGGTCCGCCCAGGCGAGGGATCCCGCCGGCCAGATCGTCATCGCGGCGCGACCGCCCGGACGCAGTACCCGCGCGATCTCCGCCACGCCCCGCCGTGGATCGGGGAGGTGGTTGACCAGGAAGTTCGCGGTGACGACGTCGAAGGTCCCCGACGCCAGCGGGAGGTCCAGCGCCGAGGCCCGGGCAACCGCAGGCACCCCACACCGCTCGACCATCGCGGGATCGATGTCCACGGCCGTCACCTCGCGACCACGGTCCGCCGCGGCCACAGCGAGCTCTCCTGTGCCGCATCCCAGATCAAGGTGCCGCGTCTCCTCACCCGGTACCGAGGTGTCGTCGAGCATCCGCCCGACAGTTCCCGAACACAGCGTCCCGAAGGACACTTCGTAGGCCGCAGCAGGGAAAGTCATGCTGCAGAGGCTACCCGCCTGTCTTGCCCCGGGCGCGGCGACTCGGCACAATGTACAGGTCACCGCCCTGCGCACCCCGAGGTGACATAGGGGAGCGCACCGGCCCATCCGAACCTGCCCCAGGAGCCCCGTTGCGTCCGCTGTCACAGTCCCTGCGTATCGCTCTCGTCTCGATCGCCGTCGTCATCTACGCGGTGACCTGGCTCTACCTCGTCCTCAACCAGCCGGACGACTCCGACTTCACCTCGATGGCGGACTCGGCCTCCACCACCATCGCGCTCATCGGCTTCCTGGTCCCCACCGTCCTCGCGCTGATCGCGGTGATCCCCACCCTGCCGGTGCGCACACTGGCGCTGATGCCGGTCGCGCTGGTGCTGAACATCGTCGTCGGCCAGGTCGTGGGCACCATGGGTCTGCCGCTGCCGCTGTACCTCGACTCCTTCGGCACCGTGCTGGTCGGCGTGCTCGCTGGACCGGCCGCCGGCCTGGCCACCGGCGGTCTCTCGGCGATGGTCTGGGGCACCTTCAACCCCACCATCATCTGCTTCGCCGCCGGCTACGCCCTGATGGGCCTGGCCGCCGGACTGGTGCGCAAGCTCTTCGAGTCCTCCTGGTGGAAGGTCGCCATCGCCGCCCTGGTCCTCGGCTTCCTGTCCGCCCTGGTGTCCGCGCCGGTCGCCTCGTTCATCTTCGGCGGTACCGCCGGCACCGGCACCGGCCTGCTGGTCAGCGCCTACCAGAGCCTCGGCGCCTCGCAGACCACCGCGGTCTTCCTGCAGTCGTGGACCTCCGACCCGCTGGACAAGCTCATCGTCTTCCTCGTGGTGTGGGTCGTCATCCGCTCGTTGCCGGAACGTTCGCGCCGTACCTTCGCGCCGGACGCCGTGACCGCCAAGTGAGCCCACTGACCCCGCTCACCGCCGCGGCGTGCGCGATCATCACGGTGATGGTCCTGCACAATGTGTGGGTCTCGGCGGCCTTCATCGCCCTTGCGGTCGTCCTCGCCTTCGTCGGACGCCGCCACCGCCGCGCTCTCGTCGCGGGCCTCGTCCTCTCGGTCCCGGCGTTCCTGTCCTACCTGTTGATCTACGTCCCCTTCGGCGACGTGGAGGTCGCCCGTGTCCTGCTGCCGATCACCTCGGACGGCGCGGCGATCGCCACCGGCCTGGGCCTGCGTTTCACGGCGATGACCTGCGCCGGCCTGGTGCTCGGCAGTTTCGTCGACGCGGACGCCTTGATGCGACGTCTGCAGCTCTCGGTCCCCGCCCCGCTGGTCTACATGGTCGGTACAGTCGTCCGGCTGTTGCCGATGGCGCAGCAGCGGTGGCGGACGATACGGCAGGTCCAGGCGTCCCGTGGGGTGGAGGTCGGTACCTGGCGCTCCCGTGGTGCCACCGTGCTGCCGTTGGTCGTCGGACTGATCGACGACGCTGCCCAGCGTGCCCGACCGTTGCAGCGCACCGGCATCGGCGAGCCGGGTCCGCGCACCCTGTTGCTGCCGGTGCCGGACTCCGTGGTGCAGCGGGTGTGCCGTTGGGTGATGGTGCTCGGCGTCGTCGCCGTGCTCGTTGCGGCGGCGGTGTTGTAGGACGTCACAACCGGGGCAGAACCTCCGCCACCGAGCCGATGACCTCGCCGGTCGCATTCTTCACGTCGTCCGGAGACCAGGGGAAGGAGAAGGCCTGGTCGGCAATAGCGTGCATCGACAGGTCGTTCCAGGAGTCACCGAAACTGATCAGTTCCACCTCGTCCCGCGCCACCCCCAGGTGTCCCAGCAGTCGCTCCAACCCCGCACCCTTCGACGCACCTGCCGGCAGGATGTCGACGAAGTTCTGGTTGACCATGCAGCCCACCTCGTAGGACGCCATGATGTCCCGGTGGATCCGGTCGCGTAAGGGTGCATTGTCGGGCACCCGCACCGGCACGCCCACGAAGGATGCGTCGGTGAGTGTGTCGATGTCGGCCACGTCCATGTCCAGGAAGTCGGTGAGGATCGAGGTCGCCTTCTCGCTGGGAATGGTCGTACTGAACCGCACGTCGCGGCCCCCCAGCATGGTGCCGTAGACCGAGATGTTCTCGACGGGGGAGAGATCCTCCACGATTCGCCGGACGGTCACCGGGTCCAGCGTCGAGCGGTGCAGCACCTCCCAGTCGCCGTCGGTCAGCACCGCTCCGGTGAACACCGCGGCGTAGTCGAAGGAGAGGTCGTAGCCGCGAAGTGAGTACTGCGTGGCGGACAACGACTTACCGGTGGCCGCGACGGCGAGGTTCCCCGCGTCCCGCCACTCCCGGATCGCCGTGAGTGTGTCATCGGCGATGCCGTCCTCGAAGAGGATGGTGCCGTCGAAATCAAAGGCCGCGATCTTCATGGAGGCCAGTGTATTGCCGGACTAACCTGGGGGCATGAGCGCCGAGGAGAATACACCGCTCGTGCTGGCGGTCACCGCCTGCCCGACCGGCATCGCACACACGTACATGGCCGCCGAGAACCTCGAGGCCGCCGCGGATGAGGCGGGCGTCCGGGTCCGGGTCGAGACGCACGGCTCGATCGGCGTGGAGAACGCCTTCACCGACCAGGAGATTCAGGACGCTGCGGCCGTCGTCGTCGCCGCCGACATGGCGATCGACACCTCCCGCTTCGTCGGGAAGCCGCTGGTCTCCACCGGCGTGGACGAGGGCATCAAGAAGCCCGTCCCGCTGCTGAAGAAGGCGCTGACCGCGCCGGCGGCGACAGGTGAGAAGGTCGGCAACGACGACACCACCGATGCGGTCGACGACGACCGCCCCTTCCTCCGGAAATTCGGCGACGACCTCTACCGCGCCCTGATGAACGGCGTCTCGCACATGATCCCGTTCGTCGTCACCGGCGGACTGATGATCGCCGTCGCCCTGTCCATCGGTGGCGAGCCGAGCGCCGAAGGCCTCGTCGTCCCCGAGGACACCTTCTGGGACACCCTGAACCAGCTCGGTACCCTCGCCTTCTCCCTGATGGTCCCGGTGTTGTCGGGCTACATCGCCATGGCCATCGCCGACCGTCCCGGACTGGCGCCGGGCTTCATCACCGGTCTCGTCGCGGTCACCGGTGAGCTCTACGGCACGGAGGCGGACGCCGGGTTCATCGGCGGTATCGTCACCGGCATCCTCTCGGGCTACATCGCCCTGGCGATCCGGAAGATCCCGGTGCACAAGTACATCCAGCCGATCTGGCCGATCATCGTCATCCCTGTGCTGACCACCCTCATCGTCGGTGCGCTGTTCATCTACCTGCTCGGCCAGCCCATCGCGGGCCTCTTCGAGGCGATGACCGAGTGGCTGGACGGACTGCAGGGCTCGTCGGTCCTGCTGCTCGGTGCGATCATCGGCGCGATGATCGCCTTCGACATGGGTGGCCCGCTGAACAAGACGGCCTTCCTGTTCTCCGGCGGTCTGATCGCCACCGGCAACGCCGCCCCGATGGGCATGGCGGCCGTGGCCATCGCGGTGCCGCCGCTGGCCGCGGGTGTGACCACGCTGCTCGCGCGACGCCGCTTCAACAAGTCGGAGCGGGACTCCGGCATCGCCGGCCTGTTCATGGGCTTCTTCGGCATCTCGGAGGGTGCGATCCCGCTGGCGGTGGCGCGTCCGCTGCAGATCATCCCGGCCAACGTGATCGGCGGTGCCGTCGCCGGTGCCCTGGCCGGACTGTTCGGCGTGAAGGACAACGTGATGCACGGCGGGCCGATCGTCGCCGTCCTCGGCGCGGTCGAGGGGATCGCCTGGTTCTTCCTCGCCCTGGTCATCGGTGTCGCGGTGACCTCCGCGGTCTCGTTGCTGCTGATGGCGGCGACAGTCGGACGTAAGCAGGGAGAAGCCGATGTCCAACCGACCGAGCTGATCGACGCCGACACCGTGCTGCTGACCAGCTCAGCGTCCGACCCGGAGGCGGTGATCCGTGCCCTCGCGGGACAGGCGGAGAAGCAGGGGCGCCTCGACGTGGGCCCCGTCGTCGAGGCCGCACTGGCGCGCGAGGCGCAGTCCACCACGGCGGTGGGCAACGGGGTGGCGATCCCGCACGCCCGGAGCTCCGCGGTGAGTGCCCCGACGCTGGCGTTCTCCCGACTGCAGTCCCCGGTGGCGTGGGACGCCCCGGACGACGAACCGGTCGACCTCGTCTTCCTCATCGCCGTCCCGGAGGATGCCGGGACCCGGCACCTGAAGATCCTGTCGAAACTGGCCCGTGCCCTGATGAAGGACGACTTCCGCGAGTCGTTGCGGACTGCTTCCTCTTCTGACGAAGTGGTTAACCTGGTGAAGGGGCTCGGCGTCGACGAGATCGGTGCCGTCGTCCGCTAGGAGGCGCGACAGCCTATGCCGACGCGGCCTGCGACCGCATCGTCGAGGACGGCACCCACGAGGAGCTGTGGGCAGTACAGAACTGGTAGCGTCACCTGAATGATCGACCGCTTCTACTGGGCGGCCTCAGGGGCAGGCCTCTCCGAGCATGCCTGGGCCACCGCCGAATCCTCCGGCGCCGCCTGGGTCGGCAACGACGCCTCCTCACATCTCTCGCTGCTGCGGTCCACCGTCGTCCAGGAACTCGCCTTCGGCATGGAACAGCAGGGCGTCGACCCGGAAATCATGCACGCCCGCATCGAGACGGCACTGGACGTCTGGGACCTGCGCGGCATCGCCGACCGGGAACCCTCACGCCTGTCCACAGGCCAGACGCGCCGGGTGGCCATCGCCGCCGCCCTGCTGCGCGACCCCGGCGCCCTGGTCCTGGACTGCCCGACCGACGGCCTGGACGCCGCGGCCGTCGAGATCCTGCGCGCCACCCTGAACCGCTTCGACGGGGACATCACCGTCTACGACCGGGTGCGCACCGTGCTCGCCGACGATGCCGCGGAGGAACTCCAGCTCGACGGCATCCCGGCACCAGCCCCGTCCGCACAGGTCGACCATGCCCCGTCAGCCGCCCAGGGGAGCGTCCTGACCATGGACGCGGTGACCGTGCCCCGCGGCAGCTTCACCGCCGGCCCGGTGACCATGGCCGCCGCCGGCGGGCAGGTCACCCACCTCGCCGGGCCGAATGGCTCGGGCAAGACCACCCTGATGCTGGCCACCCTCGGCCTGCTCGAGCACGATGGCGACCTCGTCGCCCCGACCACCGGGTGGGCGCCGACCGGGATGGACGCGGCGTTCTCGAAGCGCACCGTCCTGCGCGAACTCGCCGTCGGCACCGACGTCGCCCACGCCGAGGCCGCGCTGGACTGGGTGGGGCTCGGACAGTGGCGGGACGCCCACCCCCTCGACGTGCCCAGCGCCGCCCGCCGGATGGTCGCCGTCGCCGCCGCCCTGGTCCGCGGCCCCGGCCTGCTGATCCTCGACGAACCGACCGTGGGGTTGGACGCCGAAGGCTACGCCTGGCTGGCCCGGGTGATGCGCGGCTACGCGGCGGGGGAGTACCACGCCGCGCTGCGCGACGCCGGCGTCGCGCCGCTGTGGGACGCCAGCCTCCCGGCCGTCCTCTGGTCCTGCCATCACGCCGCCTTCGCCGCCGCGGTCAGCGATGCCGCGGTACGGTTGTCTTGACCCTCACGCAGCGTCAGGGCGGAGTATCGGGACCATGAACACAGAACTCACCGTCAGCCAGGCCGCCGACTTCCTCGGCGTCACCGTCCGTACCCTGCACCACTGGGATGCCAAGGGACTGCTCGTCCCGGAGACCCGCACCTGGTCCGACTACCGCATCTACACCGACGAGGACCTCGCCCGCGGCCAGCGCATCCTGGTCTACCGCGAGTCCGGCGTCCCCCTCGCCGAGATCGCCGACCTGCTCGACGCCACCGGCTCCGATGAACGCACCCACCTGCTGCGCCAGCGCGAGATGCTCGTCGACCGACGCAAGGGGGTCGAGCGCATGCTCGCGGCGGTGGACGAACTCATCGCCGAGGTCGACAGCGGCGTCTACACCGGACCGGTGCCCCCGGAGCGCGTCCGGGAGATCCTCGGACCCGACTGGGACCCCGAGTACCAGGTCGAGGCCGAGGAACGCTGGGGCGACACCGAGGAATGGGCGCAGTCACAGGAGGCCATGGCCACCATGGGCGAGGACGACTGGACGGCGATCCGGGAGGAGGGCGACCGATTCGCCCGTGCCCTCGCCGATGCGCACCAGCGCGGCGTCCTGCCTGGTTCGGAGGAAGGAAACGCCCTGGCCGAGCGGCAGCGGGCCTCCATCTCCCACTGGTACGAGGTCACCCACGACCGCCAGGTGATCCTGTCCGGGATGTACGCCGCCGACGCCCGCTTCCGGACCAACTGGACCGTCGACGGGGAGGACCACACCGACTACCTCGTCGAGTTGATCAGGGCGAATGCCGCCGCACAGGGTGCCGACATCGACAATCCGCAGTGGTGACGGGGTTCGGTTCGCCCTGAACCGAAGGGATCCGGGGTCGTGGGGGAGTGTGGAAACATGACCGGAACCGAAACAGACCGGTCAGTCTATCAGGGCTGTCCGCCCCTCCGGAGAAAGGCCCCGCGATGACCTCCACTCTCGCCCCAGCAACCACCGACCTGCCCACCCCGGCAGGCGTCACCATCTCCCGCCTCTCCCAGAGCGTCGGCGCCAAGGTCGAGGGGCTTCCCCTCGGCGGGAACCTGGACACGGACACCGTCGAATGGCTCCGCACCCAGCTCGCCATCCACAAGGTGCTCATCGTCCGCGGTCAGCAGCACCTCACCGACGAGACCCAGTACGCCTTCGCCAAGTTGCTCGGCGAACCCACCCTGGCACACCCCACCGTGGTCTCCCAGGGACGTGACAACCTCATCCTCGAGGGTGCCGCCAACGCCTGGCACACCGACGTCTCCTTCGTCGACCGGGTGCCGAAGATCTCCATCCTGCGCGCCGTCCAGCTCCCCGGCTACGGCGGAGCCACCGAATGGGCCAACACCGTCGCCGCCTACAACCGCCTGCCGGAGCCGTTGCGCGACCTCGCCGACAAGCTGTGGGCCGTCCACACCAACGACTACGACTACGCCGCGGCGAAGAACAAGGACGCCAAGGACTCCAGCGGCCTGTCCTACGCCGAGTTCACCAAGACCCGCTTCGAGACCGAGCACCCGGTCGTCCACGTCCACCCGGAGACCGGAGAGCGCTCCCTGTTGCTCGGCCAGTTCGTCTCCCACCTCTCCGACCTGCGCTCCGACGAGTCCACCGACCTCATCCGGCTGTTCCAGGCGCGCATCCTCAAGCCGGACAACACCATGCGCTGGCACTGGGAGGAGGGCGATGTCGCACTCTGGGACAACCTCGCCACCCAGCACTACGGTGTCGCCGACTTCGGTTCCCAGGCACGTCTGAACCACCGTGTCACCCTCGCCGGCTCCGTCCCGGTCGGGGTGGACGGCACGTCCTCCCGCATCATCTCCGGTGACGCCAGCGAGTACTCCTGCATCGACACGCCGCGGCCGCTGACGGGCTACACCGGAGATGTGGCGGACCAGTGACAGATTTCATCGCCTGCTGCGTGACTGGCTGACGGAGCAGGGTTTCGTCTCTGAATAACGCCAGGTAACTGGTAGCGTCCTATCCCATGTACACGCCTGACGTCATCGGAACGCCGCTCGCACCCAACGCCACCAAGGTCCTGCTGCTGGGATCCGGTGAGCTGGGACGCGAGGTCACCATCGCCCTGCAGCGTTACGGCGTGGAGGTCCACGCCGCCGACCGCTACCAGGGTGCCCCCGCCCACCAGGTCGCCCACGCCGCCTACACCCTCGACATGACCGACCCGGCCGCCGTCCGCGCCCTGGTCGACGAGGTCCGTCCCCATTTCGTGGTGCCGGAGATCGAGGCGCTCGCGACCGACGCCCTGCAGGAGATCGAGGACGAGGGCGTGGCCACGGTCGTCCCGACCGCCCGCGCCACCCGGCTGACCATGAACCGTGAGGGGATCCGCAATCTGGCGGACAAGGAGCTCGGTCTGCCGAACTCCCGCTACGTCTTCGCCTCCACCTACGAGGAGTTCACCGCCGGTGTCGAGGAGGTCGGCATGCCCTGTGTGGTGAAGCCGGTGATGAGCTCCTCGGGCAAGGGCCAGTCCTACGTGCGCTCCGAGGACGACCTGCAGGCGTCCTGGGACTACGCCATGAGCGGCGCGCGGGTGTCGAACCAGCGCGTGATCGTCGAGCAGTTCGTCCCCTTCGACTACGAGATCACCCTGCTCACCGTGCGTTCGCTGGACCCGGAAACCGGCGAGGACGTCACCTGGTTCTGCGAGCCGATCGGCCACCGCCAGGACCGCGGCGACTACGTGGAGTCCTGGCAGCCCGCCCAGATGACCCAGGCCGCCCACGAGGCCGCGCGTTCCGTCGCCGCCCGCATCACCAGTGCGCTGGGAGGACGCGGTGTCTTCGGCGTCGAGCTCTTCATCAAGGGTGACGACGTGTACTTCTCCGAGGTCAGTCCCCGTCCACACGACACCGGCATGGTGACCATGGGCTCGCAGCGTTTCAGCGAGTTCGACCTGCACGCCCGTGCGATCCTGGGGTTGCCGATCGACACCACGCTGATCTCCCCGGGGGCCTCCGCCGTGGTCTACGGCGGCGTGGAGAGCAGTGAGGACGCCTCCGCCGGCGCGGAGTTCCCGGCCTACTCCGGCCTCAGCCGGGCACTGGCCGTCCCGGAGACCGAGGTGCGGATCTTCGGTAAGCCGGTCAGTCACGAGCGCCGTCGCATGGGCGTGGCCTTCTCCACCGCGGAGAACGTGGAGATCGCCCGCGAGCGGGCGACCGAGGCGGCCGACGCCGTGACGGTGTCGCTGCAGGGCGCACCGGACGCCCAGTGGGGACGCCGCTGACATAAAGGGCACCATTCTTCCTGAATGGAAAGCTTCCTGACTGTAGACCGATCTGTCTATTGTCGTCCGTGACCTGACCACGACGACCACCAGGACGGTGCCACATGTCAGAACAACAGAACGCCCCGGACGACCAGGAGGTCCGGAAGATCAGTTCCTTCGCACTGTCGGAGGACTGGCTCGCTGTCGTGGTCGGCCTGGCCATCCTGGTGCTGGCCCTGATCCTCGCCACGGTGCTCTTCGGCAGCTTCGAGATCTGAGGTTTCTCGCGGCTCTAGTCGTCCGACTCGGTGTAGGCGTCGACCTCGACCTGCACCAGCCAGCCGTCGACGGGCTGGTCGGCGACACCGACGGTGAGCACCGTGGGCTTGGTGGGGTTGTCCTCGCCCGGCAGCGGGGAAGTGGAGCTCTCGGTGGGCTCCTCTGATTCGCTGGCTTCCGCAGACTCACTGGGTTCGGACGGTTCACTGGTCGCCGAGGATGTGGCCGAGGTGCTCGGCGCGTCCGTCAACTTCGTGGCCGTCAGTGCGGTCGGAGTGACCAGGCTCTCGCCCGAATCGGGATCGATGTTGGCGAAGTAGGTGCGGTATGCCCTCTCCCAGCCCTCGTAGTCCGCGCCGTCCGGCCCGGCGGTGAGGTACACGCGGACCGAGGCGACGTCGACGATCCTGATTCCCTCGGCGGTGAGTTCCTCGTTGATCTTCGACAGCACCTGGAGCGACTGGGCCTCGGTGGGGCTCATCCGTCGCTTCAGGTTGCCCTCGTCGGTGATGAAGGACGGGTCGACGTAGCGGAGCGGGTCGCCTTCCTCGGCGTCCTCGTTGAGGACGTCGGGGCCGATGGCCCCGATGCGGTACAGGTCGGCGTTGGCGGGGACCGAGATTGCCTGGGCGTTGGTTGCGCTCTCTTCGCCGGTGGTGCTGAATACCGTCTCATCGAATCCACAGGCACTGAGCCCGAACAGTAATGCGGATCCGGCAACCACGGCGATGGGGCGCTTCATCTTCGGTGGAACTCCTGGTCTTGGGCTGTCATCAGCGACGTCGGGCTGGTTCGGGAACACGCGGCCGGGCCGCGGTCAACTACCTCCACACAATACCGTCAGGTGCGCCCAGCGTGCCGCCGCCTCCCGTCGGGGTCACCCACCTTGTCCTGTCGCAAGAGAAGAATAAGAGAACTGGGAACCTATGTTCGAACTCGCGCCGGAAGGGAAATTTTGTTGTCCGGGACGGTTGATAGCGTTGGGAACGAAACATTCGATGATGCGATCGATGACAGGAGAAGTCATGAGTGTCGTTCCACCACTCCAGACAGGCGGCGAGGTCACAACCGCGCTGAGCCGTCGTGAGCGCGCCGAGCTGGCCTCGCGGTACTCGGGGACGATCAACCGCGCGGAGTTGGATCTCGTGGAGTTCCTCGCCACGGTTCCGACGGACCACCGCCTGTCCACCGCGGAGGTGATGCGTCGACGACGCACCGCAGAATCGCACCGCTACGTCCACGCCGCGGAGATTGCCGAAAGGATGCCGGAGCTCTTCGCCGCCTTCCGTGCCGACGGCCGCTACTCCGTGGACCATCTCGACACCTTGTGGAGCCGGGTGAACCGCCACGCCCGGGCGCTGCGGGTGTCCGACCCCGCGCGGGACGTTCTCCTGGACGTCCTCGACGCCGCAGTGGCCACGGCGATCCGGGACTGGGTGGAACGCACCAACATCACGGCGATCACCGCGCTGTCCGATGTCGCCGACGAGGCTCTGGTCGAGGTGGCCCCGCTGGTGGTGGCGCAGACCGAGAAGCGTGAAGCCGAGGAAGTGCGGCTGACCCGCAGGGGAACGCAGTTCGTTCTCGAGTGCGGTACCGAGGTCGTCGCCGAGTCCCTCTGGTCGTCGATCAGCGATGCGGCCCTGGAGTGGCGGCGTGAGCAGCGCGAGGACGCTGAAGACCCCGCGGGGCCGACCATGAGCGAGAGCCGCGGCGAGGTCGTCCTCGGAATCCTCGGCGGACGTATGGACCAGCTTTCCGTGACCGTCAACATGTACACCCGCGCCGGTGAGGGCGGGTACCTCACCGGCGTCGGCTGGGTCTCACCGACGACCGTCGCCACACTGAAGGGAATCGCCGAGATGGTCCGGGACCTGCCGGGTCTCGCTGAGGTCCCGGCGACCGCGTCCTACCGCTTCACCACGGTGCAGCGTGCGCTCATCGAAGGGCGGGACGGCCGCTGCCGGTTCCCCGGATGCTGCGTCCGGGCCGACCGCTGCGACCATGACCACCTGGTCAACTCACCATACACCGACCCCACCAGCGACGGTCCGACCAGCGTGGAGAACGGGATCGCGCTCTGCCGAACCCACCACCAACTGAAGACGCTCGGAATATGGCGGGTCAGTAGCCCGGACGACGCCGTCACACTGCACTGGACGGGTCCCGGGAAGACCGCAGCCACGACCACCGCGTCCGGGCCACTGTCACCGGCGCACATCGGGACCCCGGCCTGACCGACCGTCCCGTCCAACCTCCCCGGTCCGCGAATCCAGCCGCGGAACCGGGCTACAGGCGCGCGCCGACTGCCGCGCACCCTTCGCTGCCGCAGTGCGCGGTGGACGGATCCGCGGCGCAGGAGTCGCACAGCAGCACCATCTCGCGGCAGTCCTCGTTCACGCAGTTGTGGAAGGTGTTCGTCGCCTCGCCGCAGTGCAGACAGTGACCGAGCTGGGCGGCGTCCTCACTGAACTCCATGTGCATCCGCTTGTCGAAGACATACAGCGAACCCTCCCACAGGCCCTTGTCACCGAACTGTTCCCCGTAACGGACGATGCCGCCGTCGATCTGGTAGACCTCGTTGAACCCACGGTTACGCATCAGTGAGCTGAGTACCTCGCACCGGATGCCGCCGGTGCAGTAGGTGACCACCGGCCGGTCCTTCAGGTCGTCGTACTTGCCCGACTCGATCTCGTCGATGAAGTCGTGAGTGGTCGTCACGTCCGGCACCACCGCGTCCCGGAACTTTCCGATCTGCGCCTCCATCGCATTGCGACCGTCGAAGAACACGACCTCCTCGCCGGCCGCTTTCCGAGACTCGACAAGCTCGTTGACCTGCTCAGGGCTCAGGTGTGTGCCGCCACCGACGACACCGTCCTCGTCAACGACGAGCTCCTCAGGGGCGCCGAAGCTCACGATCTCCTCACGGACCTTCACCGACAACTTCGGGAAGTCCTCTGCGGAGCCGGCGGACCACTTGAACTCCATGCCTTTGAAACCGGGGTACTCGCGGGTCCGGCGGATGTAGGTCTTCACGCCGTCCAGGGATCCACCGACCGTGCCGTTGATGCCGTGACGGCTGATGATGATGCGTCCGCGCAGCCCCAGCGACTCGCACAGCGTGCGCTGCCACAGCATCACCGCGGTCGGATCATCGATCGGGGTGAACTGGTAGTAGAGGAGGATGCGTGTCTCGGAGTTGGTGCCCTTGGTTCCCACGTCGGTCACTCTATCTGCGTCCAGCTCCGGGACGTAAAAAGCCGCCGCGCCGAGTGGTGGTGTCGGCGGCAGCGGTGCGGTGAGTGGTGGAGGACGTCAGTCCAGCGTGACGCGCATTTCCTGGTGCTCGATCCCCTCGGCGGTGAAGGGCTCGTCGGCGGGCTTGAAGCCGTAGGACTCGTAGAACGGCATCAGATAGGTCTGCGCCTCGATCTTGACCTCGGTCTTCTGCTCGTTCGGGTCAAGGGCGGCGGCGCGGCCCTTGATGACCTCGAAGGCGTCGTCCACCAGCTGGGAGGCGATGCCGAAACCGCGGAAGTCGGGGTGCACGCACAGGCGGCCGATGTGCTGCTGCTCCGGCGGGCCGAAGACCCGGACGGTGCCGACAAGTCGCATCGGGGAGCCGGGGTCTGCGGTGCCCCACGGGTAGTCGGGGCCGGATCCAGGGTGGACGTAGGCGAGGACGTGGTGGGTGCCGGGATCGATGTCAGTGTCGTCGATCTCGGCGAAACATGCCTGCTGTTCATTGACGAACACTTCGACACGCAGCTTGTAGAGAGCGTGAACCTGCTGGGGCTGCATCGCCAGGATCTGTTTGCCGGTGACGTGAACCGTCGGCGTGGTGGCGGTGGTGTCTTTTGCGTCGGTCATGGGGATCAGGATAGCCCGGCGGTGTGGGCTATGTAAGTAGATCCGGGAATCGTTGAACACCTTCCTGGGGGAACCCGTCGAATAGGACGGTTTCATCCGTGTCACATCGCTATTTCGTTGTCTGTGACCAGCAGATACTGCTGTAGCAACGGTGTCCTACGTCGATTCTCGGTACAGAGGAATCCAGTGCGAACATCAGGCTCATTCGGGGTAGACTCCGCCCAGGCTAATTATTTCTACAGGTGACATTGTGGAGTTGATCATGACTTGTAGAGCTCGGCGGGTGGGGGAGTGGTCGAGGGTGTCGACTTACCCTGAACGGGACAGACAAAAAGTGGCCACCCCGTAGTCGGGGTGGCCACTTTCGGTGTGTGGGGCCTAAGCCTTCACGCGGGCCTCGCCGGAGGAGTAGCGGACCATCTCGTCGTGCTCGCGCACCTTCTTGCGCTCGCGGCCCTCGGCCTCGCCGAGAGCGCGCTCGTGGGCGTCGAGGTTGTACCAGCCCTCCCAGGTGGAGTAGTCGATGCCGCGGGAGTGCAGCAGCTCGATCACGCCGTCCTCGGTCGGGTCCTCCGGGTCGAAACCGATGCCGTTGTCGTGGTCGGCGACCAGGTTGGCGACGGCCTCGTTGGCGTCACCCTTGGTGTTGCCGATCAGGCCGACCGGGCCGCGGCGAATCCAGCCGGTGGCGTAGACGCCCGGCAGGGTCTCGCGCAGCTCGGCCTCCGGGTCGGCGGAGCCCGGGACACCGGCGATGCCGTCTGCGGTGGGGCCCTCGGTCAGGACGCGGCCACCCACGTTGGGGATGACGTTCTCCTTGCCGTCCCACGGGATGTCGGCCTGCTCGTCGGACTTGTAGCCCACGGCACGGTAGACCTGGCCGACGTTCCACTCGGTGAGCTCACCGGTGCTGGTGACGCCGCCGTTGCCGTCGAGCTCGGTGCGCTCGGTGACCAGACCGGTGACCTTGCCGTCGGCGTCGTGCTTGACCTCGACCGGGGACTCGAAGAAGTGCAGGTAGAGCTTGTGCGGAGCGTCCGTCGGGTCGGCGACGGCGTAGTTCTCCAGGATGGTGCACACCTGGTCGGTGATCTTGGAGTTGTGGCGGGCGGCCTCGGAACCCTCGTCGTAGTCGATGTCCTCGGGGTTGACGATGACCTCGATGGTGTCGGAGTGGTTGAGCTCCTTGAGCTCCAGCGGGGTGAACTTCGCCTGGGCGGGGCCACGACGTCCGAAGACGTGGACTTCCTTGGCCTTGTTGGTCTTCAGGGACTCGTAGACGTTGTCCGGGATCTCGGTGACCAGCAGCTCGTCGGCGGTCTTGGCGAGGACACGGGCGATGTCCAGGCCGACGTTGCCGACGCCGATGACGGCGATGGACTCGGAGTCGACGCTCCAGGCTTCGTCGAAGTGCGGGTTGGCGTCGTAGAAACCGACGAACTTGCCGGCGCCGAAGGTGTGCTCGCCGCCGGGGATGTTGAGGTCGCGGTCGTCTGTGGCGCCGGTGGCGTAGATGACGGCGTCGTAGTGCTTCTTGAGGTCCTCGAGGGTGATGTCCTCACCGACGTTGATGTTGCCGAGCAGACGGATCTGCGGCTTGTCGAGCACCTTGTGCAGGGCCTTGACGATGCCCTTGATGCGCGGGTGATCGGGGGCGACACCGTAGCGGATCAGGCCGAAGGGGGCCGCCATCTTCTCGTAGAGGTCGATGGAGACGTCCTTGCCGGACTTCATCAGGGCATCCGAGGCGTAGATGCCGGCCGGGCCGGATCCGATGACGGCGACGCGGAGCGGTCGGTTGTCAGACATGAAGCTGGGGTCCTTTTCGGTGTTACGTGGGCGGATGACCATTTATGTTAGTCTGCCCTACTCTCGAACAGAAGAGGTCGCGAGGGGCGACGGGGTTCCGCACTGACGGAAGCAGACTATAGACCACTCGGTCTGTCTACTGCAAGGAGATGAGCAGGGGCTTGCCCCGACCTCGCGCTTTGCGGGTGAGTGCTGCCTACGTTGTATCTACGGACCGATCGGTCTAGTCTTGTGCGTCGAGAACGAAACAGACTGAGTGGTCTGTGCCCGACATTGTTTGACACTGCACGACCCCCAGAGAAGAGGACCTGATGACTACGGCGACCGAGGCGGCGACTGACGACATGACGCCCACCGCTCTTCAGGACGCCCAGGATGCGGTGCAGAAGGCTGCCAGCGAGAAGGAGGAGGCCGCCATCGCCGCACGCAAGGCGACGGAGGCGTCCAAGGCGGACCCCGACAACGACGCCCTCGCGGACGAGGCGCGCCTGGCGAAGAACACGCAGCGCCGCGCCTCCCGCGCGCTGAAGAAGGCGCAGGACGCACTGACTGAGCTGGAGGGCGAGCAGGAAGACGCAGTCCCAGCCGAGGAGCAGGACACCGAGCCGGTCTCCGAGCTGGAGCAGGCGCAGGAGGAGTACGCCCGACTCGAGGTCGAGCAGGGCAAGCTCGTCGCCGCGCTGAAGGAGGCGGAGGCCGCCACCGCCGCCGACCCGGACAACAAGGACTTGTTCTCCGCCGCCCGCAAGGCGCGGTGGGACGAGATGAAGGCCGGCAAGGCGCTGAAGCGCGCCGCCGCCAAGGTCGAGGCGCTCGGCGGAAGTACCGAAGAGCCGGAGTCGGAGCTGGATCAGGCCAAGGCGGAGTACGCCCGCCTGGAGGCGGAGCAGGAGAAGCTCGTCGCTGCGCTGAAGGAGGCCGAGGCGGCTACCGAGGCCGACCCGGACAACAAGGACCTGTTCTCCGCCGCCCGTAAGGCGCGGTGGGACGAGATGAAGGCCGGCAAGGCCCTGCAGAAGGCTGCCGCGAAGGTCAAGGAACTCGGTGGGGACACTGAGCAGGTAGAGCAGGCTGAGGCGCAGCCGGTCGAAGATGCGAAGGTCGAGGAGACCGCAGCACCTGCAGAGGCTCCGGCTGCGTCCGGCGTTCCGTCCGTCGCCGAAGCCGAGCAGATGGTGAAGGACGCCGAGAAGGCCACCGAAGAGGCGGAGGCCGCTGCCGCCGCTGACCCGGACGACAAGAAGCTTGCCGCTGTCGCCCGCCGGGCGCGTTCGGGCGTGCGCAAGGCCAACCGCACGCTGAAGAAGGCGATCAAGGCGGCCGAGGAGAGCGGTGAGGACGGTGCCGAGGCTGCTGAGAGCGCCGAGGCGTCCGAGACTGCAGACAACGCCCCCGCCGCCACCGGCGGTGCCAGCCTGCAGGAGGCTGTCTCGCTGGTCCAGGCAGGTTCGTCCGTCCTGACCGTCGCCGCTGACGCTGCCGAGCGTGCCGCCGCCGCGTCCCCCGGCAACGCCGACCTGGCCGCCGCCGCGACCGCGGTGCGCGCCGCCCAGCAGCAGGCCGCCGAGGCGCTCCGTGCGTCCCAGGTCGCCAACGGCGACACCCCGGTCGAGGCTGCGGCAGCGCCGGCAGAGGCCGAAGCAGAGGCAACGGAGGCCGAGCCGGAACCCGCGCCGGAGGACCCCTCGGTCGTCGCCGCCCGCGAGGCCCTCGCCGCCGCCGAAGCGGAGCAGGCCGAGCTCGCGGAGGAGACCAAGAAGGCCGAGGCAGCGACCGAGGCCGACCCGGAGAACAAGGACCTGTTCTCCGCCGCCCGCAAGGCCCGCTGGAACGAGCTGAAGGCCGGCAAGGCCGTCAGCAAGGCCGAGAAGGCCCTGGAGCAGGCCATCGCCGACGCACCGCCGGCACCGAAGGTGCTGACCGAGGAGGAGAAGGCCGACCGTCGCGCCCCGAAGCCCGAGGGCCAGTGGTTGATCGACGGCAAGGAGCCGCTGAACAACGACGAGCGCATCAAGCAGGAGGACGCCGGCCTCGCCGTCGCCGACCGCGTGCGCGAGATCTACTCCAAGCAGGGCTTCGACTCCATCCCCGCCGAGGACCTCGCCCCGCGCTTCAAGTGGATCGGCATGTACACGCAGCGTCGTCAGGAACTGGACGGTGAGCAGACCAGTCTGCTGACCAACGCCGAGCTGCAGGACAAGTACTTCATGATGCGCATCCGCCTCGACGGTGGTGTCATGAGCAGTGAGCAGATGCGCGTCATCGGCGGCATCTCGAACGACTTCGCCCGCAACACCGCGGACTTCACCGACCGTCAGAACATCCAGCTGCACTGGATCCGCATCGAGGACGTCCCGGAGATCTGGGACCGCCTGGCCTCCGTCGGCCTGGACACCTTCTTCGGCTGCGGCGACGTCCCGCGCGTGGTGCTCGGCTCCCCGGTCGCCGGCATCTCCCGGGAGGAGATCATCGACGCCACCCCGGCGATCAAGGAGATCAAGCAGAACTGGCTCACCCGCGACGAGTTCACCAACCTGCCGCGTAAGTTCAAGACCGCCATCTCCGGCAACCGCCGTCAGGACGTCACCCACGAGATCCAGGACGTCTCCTTCATCGGCTCCGAGCACCCGGAGCACGGTCCCGGTTTCGACCTGTGGGTCGGTGGTGGCCTGTCCACCAACCCGATGTTCGCCCAGCGTCTCGGTGCCTGGGTGCCCCTCGACAAGGTGCCGGAGGTGTGGGCCGGCGTGGTGCGGATCTTCCGCGACTACGGCTACCGCAAGCTGCGTAACCGTGCCCGCCTGAAGTTCCTCGTCGCCGACTGGGGTGTGGAGAAGTTCCGCCGCATCCTCGAGGAGGACTACCTCGGCTACACTCTCGCCGACGGTCCCGAGCCGGAGGTCAACCCCGGCTACCGCGACCACGTCGGTGTGCACGAGCAGCAGGACGGCCGGTTCTACGTCGGTGTGAAGCCCACCGTGGGCCACACCGAGGGTGACCAGCTGCAGCGTCTGGCCGACATCGCCGAGAAGCACGGCGTCACCGACCTGCGCACCACCACGGACAAGGAGCTGCTGTTCCTCAACGTGGAGTCGGACGCGATCGACGACCTGCTGAAGGATCTCGAGGTCGAGCACCTGTCGGCGAAGCCCTCGTCCTTCCGTCGTGACATCATCTCCTGCACCGGCCTGGAGTTCTGCAAGCTCGCCCTGGTGACCACCAAGCAGCGCGCGATCACCCTGGCCGACCAGCTGGAGGAGAAGCTCGGCGACCTGGACGTCCCGCTGAAGATCGCCCTCAACGGCTGCCCGAACTCCTGCGCCCGCACCCAGGTCGCCGACATCGGCCTGAAGGGGCAGATCGTCACCGACTCCGAAGGCAACCGTGTCGAGGGCTTCCAGGTCCACCTCGGTGGTGCCGTGGGCATGCACCCGGACTGGGGCAAGAAGCTGCGCGGTCACAAGGTGACCTCCGCCGAGCTCGACGACTACGTCGTGCGGGTGGTGGAGAACTACAAGGAGCAGCGCAACGACGGCGAACAGTTCCGCGACTGGGTGCTGCGCGCCGACGAGGCCGTGCTTCAGTAGCGCGGGGTACCGTCGTGGACAACGCCAACGACCGGATCCCCGGTCCGACCGCCCATCACAATTCCAGGAGGGCCACCGTCATGAACTGCCCGTACTGCACCTCGGAGAATCTCTTCCCCGACTACGAGACCGACAACGCCTGGCAGTGCCGGGACTGCCGTCGGGTGTTCTCGGTGAAGCTGCACGGACACCTCGACCGCGGGGTCGACCGCGGCGAGTAGTGCGCACAGCGTGCCGCACTACGGCGTGCAAAGAATATTCGCAGGTTAGGGTACACTTCGGGTACGCTGGCCCTCTGTGACAACGACCATCCGATCGGGGCTGCTGCGCACCTCCTCCTCCAAAATTCCCGACCCGCACGACCGTCGCTGGTTGCTGAAGCTCGCCTTCGCCCAGCGACCGTGGCAGTTCATCGCCATGGCCGGCATGGCGCTCGGCTTCGTCTGCAATGCGACCACTTCGATCGTGGTCGGACGCGCCATCGATGATGCGGTGTCCACCGGGGAGATGGGCAGGCTGTGGTTCTGGGTCGGGGTTCTCGCGGCACTCTTCCTCGCAAACGCAGTCTGTTTCTGGTTCGCCCGCCGCTACATGGAACTGACCATGCAGCAGCTCAGCCACGACCTGCGCACCACGGTCACCGACCGGATCCAGGACCCGCGTGGCATCGCCGGACGGGAGCGCACCGCTGGCGGACTGCTGTCGATCGCCAGTACGGACGCCAACAAGGCAGCCGAGATCGTCGTGATGACGGTCTTCCCGGTCGCCGAGGTCTGCTCGGTCATCTACGTCGCCGCCGTGGTGCTGTCGATCCACTGGCAGCTCGGTCTGGGTGTCGTCCTCGGCGCACCGCTGGTGGTCACGCTGTCGGTGCGGGCGGCCCGTCCGCTGCGCAAGCGCACCGGCGAGCGCCAGCAGGCCCTGGCACAGGCCGCCGCCGTCGCCGCCGACGCGGTCCAGGGGCTTCGCATCATCAAGGGTCTCGGCGTGGTGCGCACCATGCGCCAGCGCTACCAGGGCTACTCCTCGAACGCCTTCGACGCCACGGTGCGGGCGAACGCCGCCGAGGCCCGGTTGACCATGATCACCGAGTCCGTCGGCGCGATCTACGTCGTCGCCATCGGTGTGGCCGCCGGCTGGATCGCCCTGCGCGACGGGCTGACCGTCGGTGAACTGATCACCATCGTCGGACTGTCGCAGTACGTCGTCCAGCCCATGACGATGCTCGGCAAGAACTTCGCCACCCGCGTGGCGAATGCCGCGGCGTCCGGACACCGTGTCGTCGGGGTGCTCACCGCCGACGTCGCCCACCCGGACGAGGAATCGGATGCGGCGACGGACGCCGTGCTCGCCCACGTGCCCACCGGCGTCACCGTGGTCCGCGGGCAGGCCGGGGAACTGGCGTCGGCCATGCGTCGGCTGCCCCGGCACCGGGTCGTCGTCGCCCCGCACGCCGCGGACCTCTTCGACGGACCGCTGCGCGACAACGTCCATCCGGACGCCACGGTTGCTGCCGCCGCGCTGGAGGTGGCGGACTGCTCCGACATCCCCGGAGGGCCCGACCGGTCCGTGGGGGAGGGGGGACGCCGTCTGTCCGGCGGCCAACGCCAACGCGTCGCCCTGGCCCGCGCCATCGCCGCCGACCCGGAACTGCTGGTGCTCATCGACCCCACCACCGCGGTGGACTCGGTCACCGAGCAGCACATCGCCGAGCGCGTCGGTGCGCTCTACGACGGCGCGCGTAGCGGACGGGTTCTCGTCATCAGCGACGCCCCGGCCTGGCAGGTCGTCGCGGGGGCGGAGACCAGCGCGGAGGAGCTGCAGGGGATGCTGGACAAGGAGGTGACGCGATGAGGGGCGGCGCTCTGATGCCGATCAACACCGCGGCGGGCGACGGCGAACCCGCCCGCACCTTCCCCCTGGCCACCTGGGCCCAGGCGCGGCGCGAGATCGCCGCCCAGGCCCGCCGGCTGCCGCGGGCGCGCCGACAGGGGCTGCTGGCGGTTCTGTTGCTGGCAATGGGCTCCTGGTGCACGGTCAGCGTCCCCCGGTTGCTCGGCCGGATCGTGGACATTGTCAGCGGCACCGGCTCCGAGGCCGACCTGTGGGGTACCGCCGGACTGATGGTCGCCGTCGCGGTCATCGCCGGCGTCTGCAACGGTGCGGGTTACTTCCTGCTCGCCCGGTTGTCGGAACGCCTGATCGCCAACCTCCGTGAGGACATGGTCGGCACCGCCCTGGGCCTGCCGATGCACCAGGTGGAGGACGCAGGTACCGGCGACGTGGTCTCCCGGTCCACCGACGACGTCGCCCAGGTGTCCTCGGCGATCATGGAGGCCCTGCCGATCCTGTCGAGTGCGGTCTTCGTCATCGCCGCCACCGCGGTCAGTCTGCTCACCGTCGACTGGCGCTTCCTGCTGGTCGTTCTGCTGGTCTCGCCGGTGTACTGGCTCGCCGCCCGCGCCTACCTGAACAAGGCACCGGCGCTGTATGCGGCCGAGCGGGCGTCGATGGGCCTGCGCGCCCGCCGCGTGCTGGAGGCCATCCACGGCCGGGCCACGGTGCGCGCCTTCCGCATGGAGGACGACATGCACCGGCGCATCGGCCGGGCCTCCCGCGACGTGGTGGTCAACGCCGTCAACGCCAACCGGGTGATGGTGCGGCTGCTGAACTGGATGCTCGTCGCCGAGCTGGTCATGCTGGCCACCGCCGTCGTCCTTGGGTTCTTCCTGGTAGACGCAGGCGCCATCGGCGTCGGCTCCGTCACCGCCGCGACGCTGATGCTGATCCGCGTGCGTGGTCCGCTGCAGCAGGTGATGCGCATCCTCGACGTCGCCCAGTCCGGCTACGCCTCGCTGGCCCGCATCGTCGGCGTGACGGTGGACCCGCCGCGTCCCGTTCCGGACGCCGGGGCACCGGCGCCGGTGGGCGCCGTCGAGCTGCGCGACGTGGAGTTCCGCTACGGCGACGAGGGGTGGGCCGTGCAGGACGTCTCCTTCAGGATCGCGCCGGGACGCACGGTGGCGCTGGTCGGGGCCTCCGGTGCCGGCAAGACGACGGTGGCCACCCTGCTCGCCGGACTGCGCGAGCCGACCGGTGGCGCGGTGACCATCGACGGTGTTCCGGTGACCGCCCTGTCCGACGACGAGCGGGCCGCGAGGCTGGCGCTGGTCTCGCAGGAGGTGCACACCTTCTCCGGCACGCTGCGTGACGACCTGGCCCTGGCCGCCCCGGAGGCCGACGACGAGGCACTGGTCGAGGCGCTGCGCGCGGTGGGGGCCGGCGCCTGGTACGACCAGCTGCACGAGGGGCTGGACACCGTCGTCGGCGCCCGTGGGCTGATCCCGGACCCGGTGGTGGCCCAGCAGATCGCCCTGGCCAGGGTGCTGCTGCGCGACCCGAAGGTCGTGGTGCTGGACGAGGCGACGGCGGAGGCCGGGTCGTCCGGCGCGGCGGCGCTGGAGGACGCGGCGGCGCGGCTGACCGCGGGACGCACCGCCCTGACCGTCGCCCACCGCCTGGACCAGGCACGCCTGGCCGACGAGATCCTCGTGATGGAGGAGGGGCGCATCGTGGAACGTGGTTCCCATGATGATCTGGTGGCCTCGCAGGGGCGCTACGCCCGGCTCTGGGCGGTGTGGTCGCAGGGGCGCTGATTCACCGCGAATCGAAGACTTGCGTCGCGCACCCCGGATCTGCCGACGGTTGGCTGCGAGGGGGTCGGAATGGGCCTTTTTAGACCCCTCGGTCTACTGCTCTGCGTCCACTCTACCTGCATATACAAAGGTTAATTGTAGCGGTATCGGGATACTCGGTTGCCGGGTGTGGACCGACTGGTCTAGTCTGGTGCGGCACAGCACAGACCGACCGGTCTGTTGCACCAGGTAAGTGAGAAGAGCAGGTATGACGAACACAGAACCGGCCGTCGGCTTCACGGCGCTCACCGGTCTGGTCGGCGTCGACCGCGCCGACGACCAGAGGGAGCCGGCTGACCTCCGGGACCCGGAGGTCAGCCCGTCCGACGCCCCGACGACGACCACCCACCTCTCCGAGGAGCAGACCGCCGCCCACCAGGCACTGGTGGACGAGTGGAACGACAAGCTCGAGGGCGCGACCGCCGAGGAGATCCTGGAGTGGGTCAACGAGCACACCTCCGGCACCGTGGCAGTGACGCTGTCCATGCAGGACACCGTGCTCGCCGAGCTGGCCCAGGACCGGGTCGAGGAGGCCGAGCTGGTCTTCCTCGACACCGGCTACCACTTCCAGGAGACCCTCGACGTGGCCCGTGACGTGCAGGACCGCTACACCCTGCCGCTGCGCACCGTCGAGCCGGTCTACTCCGTGGCGAAGCAGGACGAGGTCTACGGCCGCGACCTGTACCAGTCCAACCCCACCGCCTGCTGCCGCATGCGCAAGGTGGAGCCGCTGGCCCGCATGCTCAACCCCTACGAGGCCTGGATCTCCGGTGTGAAGCGCGTCGACAACGAGATGCGCCGCAACACCCCGATCCTGGACGTCGACCGCACCGGCCGGCTGAAGATCAACCCGATCGCCGCGTGGACCGACCAGGACGTCGAGGACTACATCGAGTCCCACGACCTGATCATCCACCCGCTGACGAAGCAGGGTTACCCCTCGATCGGTTGCGAGACCTGCACCCTCCCCGTCGCCCCCGGCGAGGATCCCCGTTCCGGCCGCTGGGCCAACTCCAACAAGACAGAATGCGGACTTCACCTGTGACTACTGCCTTTGATGCCACCGAAACCAAACTCAGCCCCCACCTCGCCAGCCTCGAGGCCGAGGCCATGGAGATCCTGCGCGAGGTCGCCGGCCAGTTCGAGCGTCCCGCACTGCTGTTCTCCGGCGGCAAGGACTCCGTCGTCGTGCTGGAGTGCGCCAAGCGGGCCTTCGCCCCGGCCGCGGTGCCCTTCGAGCTGGTGCACGTCGACACCGGCCACAACTTCCCCGAGGTCATCGAGTTCCGCGACCGGATCGCCGCCGACCCGCGGATCACCCTGCACGTCGCCCAGGTCCAGGACTGGATCGACTCCGGTGCCATCCAGGAGCGTCCGGACGGCACCCGCAACCCGCTGCAGACCGTCCCGCTGGTCGAGACCATCCAGAACCGCAACTACGACGCCGTCCTCG
>DXGC01000087.1 GCA_019114135.1 Candidatus Corynebacterium avicola | reverse complement strand
CGACTACACCGCCTAGCACTGGCAGACCGACCCGAAGGAGCTGCCGGCGTCGAACATCTCCCGGCTGCCGGTGCGCTACACCTTCAACAACCGGTACTTCAACGACACCTATGAGGGACTGCCGGTCGAGGGCTACACCGCCTGGCTGGAGAACATGGCGTCCCACGAGAACATCGAGGTCCGCCTGGACACCGACTGGTTCGACGTGCGCGACGAGCTACGGGGCGCCAACCCGGATGCGCCGGTCGTCTACACCGGCCCGCTGGACCTCTACTTCGACTACACCGAGGGACACCTGGGCTGGCGCACCCTGGACTTCGAGACCGAGGTCCTGGAGACCGGTGACTTCCAGGGCACCCCGGTGATGAACTACAACGACGCGGACGTCCCCTTCACCCGCATCCACGAGTTCCGTCACTTCCACCCGGAGCGCAAGACCTACCCGGACGACAAGACCGTGATCATGAAGGAGTTCAGCCGCTTCGCCGAGGGCGAGGACGAGCCGTACTACCCGATCAACACCCCGGAGGACCGCGAGAAGCTGCTGCGTTACCGTGAGCTCGCCGACGCCGAGACCGAGAACAACAAGGTCTTCTTCGGTGGTCGACTGGGCACCTACCAGTACCTCGACATGCACATGGCCATCGGTTCGGCGCTGACGATGTACGACAACAAGGTCGCCCCGCTGCTGGGCTAACTTCGGCCCGGTACCGGCGCGGTCCTGCGCCCATCTGAGCCCGTCGCGAAATCAGCACACCCCCAGGTACGTTTCCACGCTCGGAACGTACCTGGGGGCGTGCTTATTTGTCGTGACCAGGAGTTACTGCTCGTCGGACTCTCACTCCGGGGTGCCACCGGCGGCGATGTTCACCATCCAGTTGATGCCGAAGCGGTCGCGGAGCTGGCCGAAGACATCGCCCCACAACTGCTTCTGCAGCGGGTGGCTGACTTCGCCGCCGTCAGCCAGGGCGTCGAACCAACCGGTGATCTTGTCGAGTTCGTCCTCGGTGCCGCCGATCGTCAGCGTCACGGGACGGGCGTCGACGTCACGGGGGTCGTGCTCCGCGGCGTCGCTGGCCATGAACGTCCAGCCGTCGGCGGTCTCCAGATGGGAGTGCATCAGCAGGTCGACCTTGGCGGGGTCGTCCGACCCTCCGCCTTGTCCGAAGGTCAGGGTCTGCAGTTCTCCTCCGAAAACGGACTGGTAGAAGGCCATTGCCTCGGCGGCGGTGTCACGGAAGGTCAGGTACGGGTTGAGCCAGGTGGACATGATGAATCCTCTCGGTGGTGTCCGGTGTCATGGTGGGGGCTCGATGGTGCCGGCGGACTCTTGTGTGGCGTAGGTCACCCATACTACAGGCGTAACCTTGGGGCCCATGAGCGAGAACACCGACTCCACTCCCTCCGCGGCTTCCAAATCGTCCGCCGACGCCGTCCCCTCCACCACCTGGACCGACAAGACCTGGCTCGCCCTGTATCCGGAATGGGTGCGCCCCGAACTCGACTACGCCGCAGACCACGAGCGCACGCTCGCCGAGATCTTCGACCACGCCGTCACCACCTGGCCGAAGCGTCCGGCGATGACGTTCTTCGGCACCACCCTGACCTACGGCGACTACGGCAAGGAGGTTCGGAAGTGTGCCGCGATGCTGCACAACCGCGGCGTCCGCAAAGGTGACCGCGTCGCCATCGCCCTGCCGAACTGCCCGCAGGCGCTGATCAGCTTCTACGCCGTGCTCTCCCTCGGGGCGACCGCCACGCTGCACAACCCGCTCTACACCGCCCGTGAGCTCACCGTGGCGTTCAAGGACCACGCCGCGAAGGTGGCGATCTTCTGGGACAAGGCGGTGGACGTCGCTCGTGAACTGCGTACCGTCACCCCGCTGGAGCAGATCATCCCGGTGACCATCACCCGGTCGATGCCCTGGTACCTGCAGACCGCGCTGAAGATCCCGGTGAAGCCGCTCAAGGCGATGCGCAGCAAGCTCGCCGGTTCCACCGACGGTCTCACCGAATGGACCGACCTGGTCAAGGACGCCTCCGAGTCGGAGGGGCGGGCCCTGATCGAGACCGCGGAGGTCACCCCGGACGACATCGCCCTGGTGCTCTACACCTCCGGTACCACCGGCTCGCCGAAGGGCGCGGGGCTCAGCCACCGGAACCTGTGCGCCAACATCATCCAGGGCCGTGAGTGGGTCCCGGGTCTCGGCGAGGACGAGGATCCGGAGCGCATGCTCGCCGCCCTGCCGATCTTCCACGCCTACGGCCTGACGATGAACATAACCCTCGGCCCGCTGGTCGGCGGCACCGTCATCCTGCTTCCCGCCCCGGAGAAGCCGCTGCTCGCGGGCGCGATGAAGAAGCAGAAGCCCACGTGGATCCCCGGTGTGCCCGCTCTCTACCAGACGATCATGGACCTCGCCGAGGAGCAGGAGATCGACATCTCCGGGGTCAAGGCGAGCTTCTCCGGGGCGTCCAGCCTGCCGGTCGAGGTCGTGAAGCGCTGGGAGAACATGACCGGCGGCCGCCTGGTGGAAGGCTACGGACTCACCGAGACCTCGCCGATCGTCCTCGGCAACCCGATG
This sequence comes from Candidatus Corynebacterium avicola, assembly GCA_019114135.1. Lineage (GTDB taxonomy): Bacteria > Actinomycetota > Actinomycetes > Mycobacteriales > Mycobacteriaceae > Corynebacterium > Corynebacterium avicola. The sequence goes on along the minus strand of DXGC01000087.1, from coordinate 15,083 downwards.
AGCGACGACCGTCGTCCCGGCTATGTCGGCGTCCCCTTCCCGGACACGCAGGTGCGCATCGTCTCGCAGGAGGATCCGACGGTCGTGATGCCGGACGGCGAGGCCGGCGAGCTGGTCGCCCGCGGCCCGCAGGTCTTCGGTGGCTACCTCAACCGACCGGACGCCAACGAGACCTCCTTCGTCTCCGGGGAGGACGGACAGGGGGACTGGTTCCGCACCGGCGACATGGCGGTGATGGAGTCCGACGGCTTCGTGAAGATCGTCTCCCGCATCAAGGAGATGATCGTCACCGGCGGGTTCAACGTGTACCCGGCGGAGGTCGAGGAGGTGCTCACCGACCACCCGTCGGTCGCCGCCGCCAGCGTCGTCGGCGTGCCGCGGTCGGACGGCTCGGAGACCGTCGCCGCAGGCATCGTGCTCGCCGAGGGCGCGCGGTTGGACGAGGACGTGCTCAAGGAGCACTGCCGTGACGGGCTGGCCCGCTACAAGGTCCCGCGCGTCTTCCAGGTCTTCGACGAACTGCCCGCCGACCAGCTGGGCAAGGTTCGCCGTGTGGAGGTTCAGGCGCAGATGACGGGGAAGTAGAGGGGCGGACCCCGCGTGTTCATCTTCCCCGGTCAGCGCATGTCAGGGGATTCACAGCCTCCGCCCGCGAGTCTGACTACACGGCACGGGGTCCGATAGGGGATAATCGTCGGCGTACAACTGTCTAACGGAGGCCGGCGTAACACTTCTATGAGCGCAACCACTGAGATGAGCGACACCAGCGACGAGCAGGCGAACCCTGCCGAGAACGGCTTCGACCCGCGGCGACTCGCCCGTGTCATCCTGCCGAAGCGCGGTGAACCCAGGGACGTCCGTTCCCTGTACATCGTGGAGAACGAGTCCACTCCGGGGCGTGTCACCGCCCTTGACCGCACCTCTGCCAGCATCCCCGCCGGCACCGAGGTCAGCTTCGAGACCTACTTCAACGGCTTTCCGGCGTCCTACTGGCGCCGCTGGAGCCAGCTGGACGAGGTCCAGCTCCGCGTCGAGATCACCGGCGACGCCCGCATCGACATCTACCGGTCCAAGATCGACGGGTCCCGCATCGCCGTGACCGGCGGCATCGTCGAGGTCGACGAGAACGGACACGGCGTCGCCGAGTTCACCGTCTCGCTCGCCCCCTTCGAGGACGGTGGCTGGATCTGGTTCGACATCACCTGTGAGTCCGACACCACCATCCACCAGGCTGGCTGGTACGCCACCAAGGACGCCGAAGGCCAGAAGATCGTCTCCGACACCGTCGTCGTCGACCAGGCCACCGGCGAGCGCACCACGCTGAAGGCGGGGGACGTCCTCCCCGCCCGCGAGCCGCGGGTGACCATCGGCATCCCGACCTTCAACCGTCCCAACGACGCCGTCAACGCACTGTTCGCGCTGTCCTCGGACCCGGTCGTCGACTCGGTCATCGACACGCTGATCATGCCCGACCAGGGCACGAAGCACCCGAAGGACGAGCCGGGCTTCGACGAGGTCGCCGCCCACTTCGGCGACCGCCTGCGCATGCCGGAGCAGGGCAACCTCGGTGGCTCCGGCGGTTACTCGCGCATCATGTACGAGGCCCGCCACGCGGAGCGCGGCACCGACAGCCCGTTCATCCTCTACATGGACGACGACATCGACATCGAGCCGGACAGCGTCCTGCGCTCCCTGGCGGCGGCGCGCTACGCGGCGTCCCCGATGCTCGTCGGCGGCCAGATGCTGAACCTGCAGGAGCGCTCCCACCTGCACACCATGGGTGAGATCATCGACCGCGGCAGCTTCATGTGGACCGCCGCGCCGCACACCCACTACGACCACGACTTCTACAACCACCCGTTGCGCGACCGCGGCGAGTACGGGACGAACGCCTCCGGCGAGGAGGTCGACTCCAAGGACCTGCACCGCCGCATCGACGCCGACTACAACGGCTGGTGGATGTGCATGATCCCGCGCGTCGTCGCCGACACCGTCGGCCAGCCGCTGCCGCTGTTCATCAAGTGGGACGACGGCGAGTTCGGCCTGCGCGCCCGTGACCACGGTTTCCCGACCGCCTCCTGGCCGGGCATCGCCATCTGGCACATGGCCTGGTCCGACAAGGACGACGCCATCGACTGGCAGGCCTACTTCCACCTGCGCAACCGCCTGATCGTCGCCGCGCTGCAGCACGAGGGCAGCCCCAACGGCATCATCACCTCGATGACCAAGGCCACCGCCAAGCACCTGATGTGCATGGAGTACTCCACCGTCGCCATCCAGAACGAGGCGATGAAGGACTTCCTGGCCGGCCCGGAGCAGCTCTTCGAGATCCTGGAGACCGCGCTCCCGCGGATCAACGCGCTCCGTAAGACCTACCCGGACGCCGTGGTCGTGCCCTCCGCCGCAGAGCTGCCGGCCCCCGCCGGTGGCCCCGCGAAGCTGACCGACATCCCGCTGAAGCCCTGGACCAAGGTCAGCCGTCTGGCGAAGGTCGTGGCCAACAACCTGCGTCCGGCCGACCCGCACTTCCACGAGGTCCCGCAGGTCAACCTGCCTCCCATCGAGGCCCGCTGGTTCTCCCTCGGCCGTCTCGACGGTGTCACCGTGACCACCGCCGACGGTCGTGGCGTGGTGTACCGCAAGCGCGACCGCGACAAGGCAGTGGAGCTGGCCAAGGAGTCCGCCCGCCTGCAGAAGGAGGTGCTGACCCGCTTCGACGAGATGCGTCAGCGCTACCGCGTGGCACACCCGGAGCTGACCAGTGTCGACGCCTGGGCGACCATCTTCGAGCCGGAGACGGTGGACACGGTGGACACGGTGGGCACGGTGGACGCTGTGGACACCGCAGCCCCGGCCGGGGACTCCGATGAGTGAGCGCGAGGCCGGGATCCTCGTCGGCCTGCAGGACGCCCTGCTCCCGCAGACCGACGGTTCCCGTGACGGTGCGGCCACCGGCAGCGGTGACAGCACCGACAACACCGTGCAGGCGGCCGCCCGCGGGCTCAGCCACTTCGGCGAGCACGCCCTCGGCTGGTTCGCCCTCTCCGCCGCCGGGGCCGCCCTGACGGCGAAGCGTCCCGAGCAGCGCAACCGGTGGCTGGAGGTGGGCGTCTCAGCGTTCACCGCCCACGCCGCTTCGGTGGTGCTCAAGCGGGTCGTCCGACGCAAGCGTCCGCACGACCCGCGGATCCGGATCGGGGTGTCCACCCCCTCGAAGCTGAGCTTCCCGTCCTCCCACTCCACCTCGACGGCTGCGGCGCTGGTGTCCACCAGCCGGGCCGTCGGCAACCCCCTGCCGATGGCGGGTATCCCCGTGATGATGCTGTCCCGGCTTATCCTCGGGGTACACTACCCCACCGACGTAATCGCCGGGGTGGCCCTCGGCGTCGCCAGCGAGCAGGTCGTGCACCGCACGGCCGCCTGCGTCGCGGCCCCGACAGAACCAGTGAAGGAGAGCGTCCGATGACCCGACCAGGGGCAGACCCGGAGTTCGACCCGGCGGAGACCCAGGACACCAATGAACGTCCGGCGTTCATCGGCTCCGAGCCGCACACCTCCGGGCTCGAGGAGCCCGCCCAGTGGGAGGACCAGACCTACGCCCAGGCGGAGGCCGAAGGTGCCGCCGACGCCGAGAAGGCTGGCCCGCGGGCGCCGAGGAACCTCCCCGAGGCCATGATCAAGGCACTTCGTCCCAAGCAATGGGTGAAGAACGTCCTGGTCGTCGCGGCTCCGGCCGCTGCCGGTGGGGACCTGCTCTTCCATGGTGAGGTCCTCCGGGACATCCTCATCGCCTTCGTGGTGTTCTGCCTCGGTGCGTCCTCGATCTACCTGGTCAACGACGCCAAGGACGTCGAGTCCGACCGTCAGCACCCGACGAAGCGTTTCCGTCCGATCGCCGCCGGTGTCCTCCCCGTCGGATTGGCCTACGCCATGGCGGTGGCGCTGATCGTCGCCGCGGTGGGTCTGAGCTTCCTGGCGTCCAACGGGTCGTCCCTGGCGATCGTCATTGCGGTGTACATCGTGCTGCAGCTGGGCTACTGCTTCGGCTGGAAGCACCAGCCGGTCATCGACATCGCCCTGGTGTCCAGTGGATTCATGCTGCGCACCATGGCGGGTGGTGTGGCCGCCGGAATCATCCTGTCGCAGTGGTTCCTGCTGATCGCCGCCTTCGGCTCGCTGTTCATGGCCGCCGGAAAGCGCTACGCGGAGCTGAAGCTGTCGATCCGCTCCGGGGCGAAGATCCGCAAGTCCCTGGAGAGCTACACCCCGACCTACCTCCGCTTCGTGTGGACGCTGGCCGCCACCGCCGTCGTCGTGTTCTACGCGCTGTGGGGCTTCGACATGAGCCAGCAGCACCCGGGTCACGCCTCGGTCTGGTACCAGGTGTCGATGGTGCCCTTCACCGTCGCGATCCTGCGGTACGCCGCGGACGTCGACCGGGGCGAGGGTGGTGCGCCGGACGAGATCGCTCTCAACGACCGCACCCTGCAGGCCCTGGCCCTGCTGTGGGTCGCCGTGATCGCCATCGCGGTCTACCTGATCCCGGCCATCACCTAGAAAAACCCGGGCTGACCTGGCTCGACCAGGCTCGCCCAGAATTGTGACGGCGGAATCCGATCCGGATGTAACACCCGGACGGGTTCCGTCGTTGTATTGTCAGACAAGATCACTTTTTGGTAACGTCCTCCGAGTGATGTTTGCCTCCGCCTAATCAGGTCCGAACCACCAGGCCAGCCACCGGTGCGGAGGATGCAAGAGAAGCAAGCGAAACTGTGGTGACGCACGTTTCAAGAGACGCTAGAGACGCATGTAAAGGAAGACATGAAGACTGCCTCCGGAAAGCACCGGTCCGCGACCGGAACCATGGGCCGTAAGATCCTCGCCCTGATCGTCGCGATCGGCACTGCTCTGGGTGTCGCCACGGTGGCTGCCCCCTCCGCTGCTGCGGACGACCGCGGAATCCTCGGCCCGCGTTGTAGCTGGAGCAACGACAACTACTACGTGCAGAACTGCTGGTTCTACTCCAACGCCATGGGGCAGGACATCCAGGTCCAGATCAAGCGCTCCAACAGTGATGCCGCGATCTACCTGCTGGACGGCTTGCGTGCTCGCCAGGACTGGAACGCCTGGACCAAGTTCGGCGGAGCCCACAAGATGTTCGTCAACGACGACGTCAACGTGGTCATGCCGGTCGGTGGCCCGTCCCAGTTCTACGCTGACTGGGTCGGCCCCTACGGCGGAACCAAGGGCCCGATGAAGCCGCGCTGGGAGACCTTCCTGACCAACGAGCTGCCGTCTGCCCTGGCATCCGGCTTCGGTATCAGCAGGAACAAGAATGCACTGGTCGGACTGTCGATGGGCGGTACCGCCGCCATCAACCTGGCGTCCCGTCACCGTAACCAGTTCAAGCAGGTCACCTCGCTGTCCGGTTACCTGAACACCACCTACCCGGGTATGTACATGGCCCTGCAGTACGCCATGAACGAGGGTTCTCCGGGCGCCAACGTCTGGGACATGTGGGGCGGCCCGCTGGACCCGGTTCGTTTCCAGAACGATCCGCTGCTGAACGCCCCGAAGCTCTCCGGTATGCCGGTGTACATCTCCTCCGCCGCCGGTATCCCCGGCCCGAAGGACGACTTCATGGCCAACCCGTCCGGCGGTGTCGCCGGCATCGGCCTGGAGTGGGTCTCCCGCGGCTCCACCGCCACCTTCGAGCTTGCCGCCCGCGCCGCAGGCGCCCGCGTCCAGGTGAGCTACCCGGCCGTCGGTGTCCATAACTGGACCCTGTGGACCCCGGAGCTGAAGAAGGCTCGCTCGTCCATCCTGGACGCCCTCAACGTCTGCTACCGCGCCGGCCAGAAGACCTGCTAGTTGCCGACAGTGCTGACTGTCAGTAGAGACTGACTGGGCATAACGCCCGACCGTCCGAGGGGTGGGACCCGACCTGGGTCCCGCCCCTCGGGTTTTCTCTGTCGTCGTCTGTCTCCAACTCCCGGTCTTCGGCTGGTGTCAGGTTTGAGGTGCGTGAGGTTGTTCCGTGCCTCAGATTCCGACCTCACGCACCTCAAAGTTGACATCGGGTGTGCGGTGGGGCCTGCAGTGCCGGCCCTGGGGGCGCGAACCCCTACCTTGGCCGGTGAGGTCGGCCTACACTTGGCCGACATGAATGCAGAAACATCGTCCGTGCCGTCCGGGCAGCCCGAGCAGCAGTCCACGACACCGGACCGGTCCGCGCGCCGACACCCGGTCGACCGCGGGGAGCGTCCTTATCTGCGGGGGCGCCTGCACGAGAATGCCGCCTGGTACTTCGGGGGAACCGGGACGGCGCTGACGATCGCGTCCTTCGTCCTGCACGGTGCGGCGGGCCTGTCGTGGATCACCGCGCTGTACACCCTGTGCCTCATCGGTCTGTTCACGGTCTCCGCGCTCTACCACCGCGCGCCCTGGCGCAGTGTGACGACGGTGCAGGCCTGGCGACGTGCCGACCACTCGATGATCGCCGTGTTCATTGCCGGCACTTACGGCCCGGTGGCGATGTACGCCTTCGACAGCTGGTCCGAGGGCCTGTGGATCCTGCCCGTCTGCTGGGTGCTGGCGATCGCCGCCGTGGCCTTGAACATCTTCTGGATCGGCCACCCGCGCTGGGTGGACGTGGTGGTGTACCTGGCGCTCGGCTGGTTGGCGGTGCTGAAACTCGGCGGCTTCGTCGACGTGATCCCCACTATCCCGGGACTGCTGATCGTCGCCGGGGGAGTGGTCTACTCGCTGGGGGCGGTGGTCTACGGCCTCAAGGTGCCCAACCCCTCGGACCGGTGGTTCGGTTTCCACGAGGTCTTCCACGCCGCCACGATCGTCGCCGGCGGACTGCACCACATCGCGATCTGGCTACTGATTCTCGGCTGACAGCATGATGATCACCGTCTGATCCGGCCCAGCATGGTTCGGAAGTGACCTGGAATGGACCGGATCGGCGCTCACAGGTTCTCCTGGTAGGTTAAGTCTCAAGTAAAACTTGATAGTTGTGGCGTGTTGCCACGGTAACCGAGGTCTTCGTTGCCATAATGACCGTGCACAACACAACTACAACGTCATGTACCACTCAATCGGCCGGACAACGGATGTCGGCCGGAGAGGCAGCGGGAGGGGAACCCGCTGCGTCCCCGGAGGAACCGGTGCCACGGCATGCCTCCCGGTCATGGCATGTTGAGCACCAACCAACGAAGGAAGAACGTCAGCACCATGCGAATCGCCGCTAACACCCCGAACGGGAAGTCCCCTGTCAGCCGCAAAACGCGGCGACTCAGCGCCGCTGTCCTCGCGGTGCCGCTCTCCCTCGGGCTGGCGCTGCCCTTGACGACGGCCCCGGCCGTCGCCCAGGGCCCCGGCTCCGGCACCAGCTACCTGGAGCCCGACGAGATCCCGGAGCGCGTCCCCCAGGCCACCACCGACCAGGACCTGCCGGGACTGCCCGACGGGGTGGACGTCGACCGCGTCGAGTGGATCTCCGACCGCTGGGCCAACGTCTACATCAACACCCCCTCCATGCCGGAGGAGCCGGTGCTGGTCCAGATCATGCTGGCCCGTGACTGGTACAACCAGCCCGACCGGGACTTCCCGTCCGTCTGGGCGCTGGACGGCCTGCGCGCCGAGGACGAGGAGTCCGGCTGGACCCTGATGACCAACATCCAGCAGTACTACTCGGACAAGAACGTCAACGTCATCATGCCGGTCGGCGGCAACTCCTCCTTCTACACCGACTGGAACGAGCAGCCCGAGGAGGGCAAGACCTACAAGTGGGAGACCTTCCTGACCCAGGAGCTCCCGGCGGTCCTGCGTGAGGGCTGGCGCACCACCGAGCAGCGTGCGATCACCGGTATCTCGATGGGTGGTACCGCTGCGATGAACCTGGCGCAGCACCACCCGGAGCTCTTCCAGTTCGTCGGTTCCTTCTCCGGCTACCTGGACACCACCTCTCCGGGCATCCCGCAGGCGATCAACTACGCCACCAACGAGGGCGCCGGTTACGACGCCCAGAAGATGTGGGGTGAGTACGGCAGCGAGCGGTGGCAGGAGAACGACCCGAAGCAGCACGTCGACAAGCTGAAGGACATGACCGTCTACGTCTCGGCGGGTAACGGCAACGCCGGTCCGTACGACGAGGAGGGTTCGATCCCGGGCTATCCGGCGAACCCCGCTGCCTTCGGTCTCGAGGCGATGTCCCGTATGACCACCCAGACCTTCACGAACGCCGCCAAGAAGGCGGACGTCGACGTGATCACCAAGTACCGCCCGTCCGGCACCCACGACTGGCCGTACTGGCAGTACGAGATGACCCAGGCCTGGCCCTACATCGCCAAGACCTTCGGCCTGTCCAAGGAGGACCAGGGCGCGGACTGCAAGGCGGTCGGACGCATCGCCGAGGCAGAGAAGCGTCAGCGCAGCCACGACCTGGGTACCTGCACCACCGACGAGTACGATGCCGCCGACGGTGGCAAGGTCCAGGACTTCCGCAACGGCCGTATCTACTGGAAGAAGGACGCCGACAAGGCCTACGCCACCTGGGGTCGTATCGGTGCCGCCTACTCCGGTATGGGCGGCCCGTCCGAGTGGTTGGGCTACCCGGTCGCCGAGGAGCAGAAGATCAACGGTGGTTTCCTGCAGCGCTTCGAGAACGGCATCATCTACTGGTCCGCCGAGACCGGTGCCCATGCGGTGAAGAACGACATCGTCGACGCCTGGGGCGAGCACGACTGGGAGAACGGTGCCTTCGGCTACCCGGTCGGCGATGCGAAGCAGACCGCGGGCGGTGCCACCCAGGAGTTCCAGAACGGCGTGGCCGTGCGGGACAAGGACGGCAAGGTCCACATGATCGAGGGCCAGATCGGCAAGAAGTACCTCGAGGCCGGTGGCCCCGCGGACTCTGGTCTCGGCTTCCCGAAGAGCGAAGAGGTCAAGGTCAAGGGCGGCGCGTTCACCGAGTTCGAGAAGGGCAGCATCTACTGGTCGGCTTCCACCGGGGCCCACATCATCAAGAAGGGCGAGATCTTCGACGCCTGGGGCGAGGAGAAGTACGAGCAGGGTAAGTTCGGCTTCCCGACCGAGGACCAGGCTGGAATCGAGACCGGCGGCGAGGTCGTGAAGTTCCAGAACGGCGAGATCCGACTGGTCAACGGCAAGATCGAGAAGGATCAGAAGTAATGCGTACCCACCTGACGATCGGTCGTAAGCTCAGCCTGGCGGCGGTGTCCGTCCTGGTCGCAGGCTCGGTCGTCGCCTGTGGCGGCGACTCCACCGTCGACAACGGCGACACCGAGGTGCCCAGTGTCGCTGAGGAGCCCGAGTCTTCCGAGGACTCTGAGGCCTCGTCGACGGACACCCCGTCCGAGAGCGAGGATGCCGAGGACACCGAGGATGCTGACTCCGACTCCGGTGCAGCCCCCGGCGGCGAGAACGCCCCGCAGGACGGCGAGGTCGAGGAGGTCGAGGAGCCCGGCGGCGAGCCGACCCCGCGCACCGAGGAGGACGACGCCTTCCTGGCGCAGCTCAAGGACAACGGCATTGAGGTCGAGGACTCGGACATCGAGGACCAGGTCATCGCCTCGGGCCGCGAGCAGTGCCTGGCCAATGACGAGGGACGTGACAGCTTCGCCGTCCCGATGGTCGCCGGCCAACTCCAGGCCCTGGAGATGACCGACAAGGACCCGGAGGAGGCCGGCCAGCTCATCCGTGAGGCTGCCGAGGCCCACTACTGCGGCTGACCCCGTTTGTTGACCCCGTCGGTCACCGACGGGGGAGGGGGCGAAGAGTGTGTCCAAATAGAAATACCCCTTCGAGTGACCGCCGGTTACACTGTCTCCACTGACTGTTTCTCGAAGGAGACCCCCATAATGTTCCCGTCCTCCCGACGGCCGCGATCCAACATGCGGATCGTCGCTACCGCCGCGACTGCGGCTCTCGCCCTCACATCTTTCGCCGCTGTCCCGTCCGCCGTCGCGCAGGACGATGATACGGACGCCGCCAACATCATCGACGACGCCACCGGGCAGGAAGCACCGGACATTGCGGACGTCCCGAGCGACACCCGCGGCGTCACTGCACCGGAGAACTCGCCCCTGGCGTTCATGGACCCGGGTCCTTCCCCGGAGCGCGAGACGATGCGCGTCACCGAGCAGAACCTCCCGAACCTGCCGGAGGGAGTCTCCGTCGAGAAGGTCGAGTGGATCAACGACCGGTGGGCCAAGCTCTACATCAACTCCGCGGCGATGCCGGAGGCCCCGGTGCAGGTCCAGGTCCACCTGGCCCGAGACTGGTACAGCGACCCGGAGAAGACCTTCCCCTCGGTCTGGCAGCTCGGCCCGCTCTACAGCGACGAGAACGAGTCCGCGTGGTCCTACGCGACAGACGCCGTCCGCTACTACGCCGACAAGAACGTCAACCTCATCCTGCCCGTCGGTGGCGGCGGATCCTTCTTCACCGACTGGCAGCAGGCGGACGGTGGCAAGAACTTCCAGTGGGAGACCTTCCTGACCAAGGAGCTCCCGCCCATCCTGGAGCAGGGCTGGCGCACCAACGACCGCCGCGCGGTCAACGGTCTGTCCATGGGTGCCACCGGTGCCACGATCCTGGCCGGACGCAACGCCGAGATGTTCGACTTCGTCGCCTCCTTCTCCGGCTACCTCGACACCACCTCGCCGGGCATGCCCTATGCCTTCGGCCAGATCGCCGGCCAGGCCGGCTTCGACGCCACGAAGATGTGGGGTCCGTACTACTCGGCCGACTGGTTCGCCCACGACCCGAAGCTGCTGGTCCGCAACTTCAAGAACGCCGGTACCCGCGTCTATGTCGCCGCAGGTAACGGCACCGCCGGTAACTGGGACGAGGACAACAACATCCCCGGCAGCCCGGACAACATCCAGGGTGGTGCGATGGAGGCCGCGTCCCGTGTCACCAGCCAGACCTTCGTCAACTCGGCGAAGCTGGCGGGTGTCGACGTGATCAGTAAGTTCCGTCCCAACGGCACGCACATCTGGCCGTACTGGGAGTACGAGATGCAGCAGAGCTGGCCCTACATGGCCGAGTCCCTGGGCCTGTCCGAGGACGACAGCTCGGTGGAGTGCGAGGCCGAGGGGAAGTTCGAGGAGGCCGTCGAGCGCTACCGCACCAACCACAACAACTGGGATCTCGGTGACTGCATCAGCGAGGTCTACGAGATCAAGGACGAGGACGACGAGGTCATCGGCACCGCCCAGGACTTCCGCGGCGGTGTGCTGTACCTGCAGGGTGGCGAGCTCGACGACCCGGAGGCCGGCGAGGACGAGGCCATCGCGACCTGGGGTCGCACCAGTGCAAAGTACCGTGAGGAAGGCGGCCCGAACTCCTGGCTCGGTTGGCCGAAGGAGCCGGACTCCTGGGGTCGCGACGGCGGCGCCTGGGCCCGTTTCGAGAACGGTTTCATCTACTGGCACTCCGTCCAGGGCGACGCCGGTCCCGTCACCATGAAGATGGACGTCTACGAGGCCTACGAGAAGAAGAACTTCGAGTACGGCGCCTGGGGATACCCGATCTCCGAGGAGGAGGACATCCGGATCGACGGTGAGACCGGTCAGGTCCAGAAGTTCGAGAACGGTATCGCCGTGCGCGACCCGGACGGTGACGTCCACATGCTGCACGGTGCGATCGCCGAGCGATTCACGGACCTGGGCACCGCCGACCGCAACCGTCTCGGCTTCCCGGCCGGCGACCACTCGTCGACCTCCGTCCCTGGCTACTTCACCGACTTCGACAACGGCGTCATCTACTGGTCGCAGGACCACGGCACCGCGCTGATCTACCACGGCCCGATCTTCGACCGGTACCGCGAGCTGGGCTACGAGGGCGGCCGCCTCGGCTTCCTGGTGGAGGACGAGGTCATCAACGCCGACGGCAGCCGCTCCGCAGTCTTCGAGAACGGGACGCTGCGAGCCGACAAGGACGGCAAGGTCACCGAGGAGGACACCGGCGTCGACAAGAAGTACGACTCGCTGACCGAAGAGCAGCAGGAGGAACTCGGCGAGGTCCTGTACGAGGGCGGAAGCCACACCTCCCCGGACGGGACCAAGGGCCTCTACCGCGCCTTCGAGGGCGGTGTCATCTACTGGTCCGCCAAGCACGGCGGTACCGTGATCTTCGACAGTAAGGTGCTCGACCTCTACGCAGAGGCAGACCATGAGCGCGGACGCTACGGCTTCCTCACCGAGGACGAGACCGTCAACGCCGACGGCAGCCGCGAGGCGGTCTTCGAGCGCGGCACGATCACCATGGACGCGGACCGCAACGTCACCGGTTCCCTGGAAGAGTCTGAGTAGTTCCCCGGGGATTTCCCCGGAACATCTCACCGGTGGCTGCCAGTGAAGTGCCAGCCGGAGCGGGTACGCTGACACCCCATGAGAAAGTTCCTCACCATCGCCGCGGCCCTCGTGCTCGCCGTCTTCCTCGTGATCGGCGTCGGCACCTGGCTCAACCGCGACACCACCGGCCCGACCGGCCCAGGCACGGAGACCGACACCGCGGCCCCGGACCAGCCGGAGTCCTGCCCCGACCACGTGCTGTTCTCGGCCCCGGGCACCTGGGAGTCCACCGCGGACGACGACCCGATCCACCCGAGCTCACGTCCGCAGTCCATGCTGCTCAACGTGACCCAGCCCCTGCAGGAGGAGTTCGGTGACGGCGTCGACGGCGGCCAGCTGAAGAGCTGGACGCTGCCCTACCCGGCGGAGTTCCGCAATGTCGGCGCCCTGCAGGAGATGTCCTACGACGACTCCCGCCAGGAGGGATACAACCGCCTGGAGGCCGAGATGGTCTCCGTCAACGAGACGTGCCCGCAGACCGGCATGATCCTCGTCGGCTTCAGCCAGGGCGCCGTCCTGACCGGTGACCTCGCCACCGCCATCGGCAACGGCGACTCCGCCGTGCCCGCCGACGCCATCGAGGGCGTCGCGCTGATCGCCGACGGGCGCCGCGAGGACGGCAAGGGGGAGCTCGTCGGCAGCCCCGACGTCACAGGCATCGGCGCCGAGATCGCATTGAGCTCGGTGGAGGCCCTGGTCCAGCCCGTCGTCCCGGGTGCCTCGATGCGCGGTCCGCGCCCGCAGGACTTCGGTGAACTTCAGGACGTCACCAAGCAGTTCTGTGCCCCCGCCGACCTGGTGTGCAGTGCTCCCCGCGACGTCGGAAACGCCGTCCAACGGGCGCGCGACCTCATCGACGCCAACAAGGTCCACGCCCTGTACTCCAGCAACGGTGATGTCGTCGACGGCGGCACCGTCCCGGAGTGGATCGTGAACTGGGCGCGCGACATCGTCAACGCCTGACGGCAGTCCCGTCTGTTCCGTGCGTTCCGTGCTGGTCCCGCGTTAGTTCCCACAGCCCGCGACAGAAACCGATAGGGTTCTGTATGAAAAAGATAACGACGAAAGGGAATCTCTGATGGATCTCAGCGAGGCGATGGGACAGTTCTACGACGACAAGGGTGAGATCACGATCCCCGACCAGCTGTCGTTGTCGGCCATGTGCGAGATGCTCTACACGATGGCCCAGATGGAAGGCTCGGTGGACACCCCGCTGATCACCTTCCACGACTACAGCAGCAGCTCCGCCGGCGAGGAGGTCACCTGGACCCGCGCCGAGGTCAACACCCGTATCAAGGCGGTCTGCGTCCGACTCCAGCAGGTCACCGAGCGTGGTGACCGCGTCGTCATCCTGGCCAACAACAGCCCCGAGTACCTCTTCGGTTTCATGGGCGCCCTCTACGCCGGTACGGTCCCCGTACCCCTGTACGACCCGAATGAACCGGGCCACGCCGACCACCTCACGGCGGTGCTCGAGTCGTCCGCACCCACGGTCGTGCTCACCAACAAGACCTCCGCCACCCAGGTGCGCGCCCACTTCGCCTCCACCCCGGCGAAGGAGCGTCCGCGTATCCTCACCATCGACGCCCTCCCGGACTCCCTCGCCGCGGAGTGGGAGAACCCGATGATGAAGCTGATGGAGAACCCGGAGCTCGCCCCGAACTCCGGCGACCCGGCGTTCCTCCAGTACACCTCCGGTTCCACCCGCACCCCCGCCGGCGTTGTCCTGACCCACCGCAGCATCGTCACCAACGTGCTTCAGGTCTTCCAGGCCGGTCAACTGCAGATGCCCATGCGCCTGGTCAACTGGCTGCCTTTCCACCACGACATGGGCATCATCCTGTCCTCCTTCGTGCTGATCCTGGGCATCCCGCAGGACATCATGGCCCCGCGTGACTTCATCCAGGACCCGGGCCGCTGGATCCGCCAGCTCTCCGAGACCGACGGCAACGGCCCCGACGGCGAGTCGGTCAACGTCTACACCGGTGTGCCGAACTTCGCCCTGGAGCTCTCCGCCCGCTACGCCAACCCGGCCGAGCGCGAGGACCTCAAGGACGTCGACCTCAGCCACGTCGAGGGCATCATCAACGGTGCCGAGGCCGTCAGCCAGTCCTCGGTGGACCACTTCAGCGAGATCTTCGGCCCCGCCGGCTTCCGCCGCTCGGCGATGCGTCCGTCCTACGGACTGGCCGAGGCCACGGTGTTCGTCACCACCCCGCAGACCGAGGACCGTCCGAAGCTGCGCGTCTTCGACCGTGACCAGCTCAACGAGGGCAAGGCCGTCGAGGTCGCCGGCGAGCTGGCCGCCACCGGCAAGGCCGTGCCAATCATGAGCGTGGGCGAGCCCGGCCCGTCGCTGTTCATGGTGATCGTCGACCCGGCGTCCGGCAAGGAGGTCGCAGAGGGCACCGTCGGCGAGGTGTGGCTGCACGGCGGCAACGTCGCCGCCGGCTACCTCAACCGGGAGGACGAGACGTCCGAGACCTTCCGCAACTCCCTGCCGGCGGCCGACCGTCTCTCCGAGGGTTCGGCCGTCGCCGACGCCCCGGACGACGAGAACTGGCTGCGCACCGGTGACCTGGCGGTCGTCTTCGACGGCCAGCTCTACATCACCGGACGCATCAAGGACCTGGTCGTCGTCGCCGGACGCAACCACTACCCGCAGGACATCGAGGCCACCGCCGTCGCCGCGGCGAA
>DXGC01000086.1 GCA_019114135.1 Candidatus Corynebacterium avicola | reverse complement strand
CAGCGAGTTCGCACCCAGGCGGTTGGCGCCGTGGTACATCCAGGACGACTCACCGGAGCAGAACAGCCCCGGGATCGAGGTCATCTCGTGGAAGTCGGTCCACAGGCCACCCATGGTGTAGTGGCAGGTCGGGGCGATACGCATGGGGGTCTTGTATGCGTCGTCGCCGATGGCCTCCTCGTACATCTGGATGAGGTTGGAGTAGCGCTCGCGGATGGTGTCCTCGCCCAGCTTCTCGATGGCGTGGGTGAGGTCCAGGTACACCGAGTTCTTCTTCGGGCCCACACCGTAGCCACCGTTGATCTGCTGCGCGTTCGCACGGGAGGCGATGTCACGCGGCACCAGGTTGCCGAAGGCCGGGTAGCGGCGCTCGAGGAAGTAGTCGCGCTCGTCCTCGGGGATCGTCATCGGGTCGCGCTGGTCGTCCTTCTGGGCCGGCGTCCAGATACGGCCGTCGTTACGCAGCGACTCCGACATCAGAATGGTCTTGGACTGCCAGTACGAGTTGACAGGCAGGCCGGTCGGGTGGAACTGCACGAACGACGGGGACGCCATGTAGGCACCCTGCTCGTAGGCGCGCATGATGGCGCTGGCGTTGGAGTTCTTGGCCAGCGTGGACATGTGGTACACGTTGCCGTAACCGCCGGTGGCGAGCACTGTCGCGTGGCCGGTGTGGGTCGACAGCTCACCGGTGATGATGTTGCGGGTGACGATCCCCTTGCACACGCCGTCCTCGACGATGATGTCCTGGACGTCGGAGTGGGTGAAGATCTCCACGTTGCCGGCACCGATCTGGCGGTACAGGGCGGAGGTCGTCGCCAGCTGCAGCTGCTGACCGGTCTGGCCACGGGTGTAGTAGGTGCGGGACACCTGCACACCACCGAAGGAGCGGGTGGCCAGCACGCCGCCGTACTCGCGGGAGAACGGGGCACCGATGGCGTTCATGTGGTCGATGACCTTGCCGGACTCAATGGCCAGGCGCCAGCAGTCGTTCTCACGGCAACGGTAGTCACCGCCCTTGACCGTGTCCTTGGTGTGGTTGTAGGTGGAGTCGTTGTCAAGGCGCTTGGCCCGCGACGAGTTCACACCGCCCTGCGCGGCGATGGAGTGCGCGCGGCGGGGGCTGTCGTGGTAGGTGAACACCTTCACGTCGTAGCCGAGCTCACCGAGCGCGGCGGCTGCAGCTCCGCCGGCCAGGCCGGTTCCGACGATGAGGATGCGGAACTTCGCACGGTTCAGCGGAGACACGAGCTTGAAGTGCTCCTTGTCGTACTGCCACTGCTCCTGCTGGCCGACCTCGTGGGGGGCGTTGTCGCCGATCACCTTGCCGACGGCGACGCCGTCGACGGTGGATTCCGGCGCACTGAAGGCCGCGAGAGCTTCGTCGTAGTTGAAGTCCGCGGTCTGGTTGTGGGGGTGGGGCTTACTGGTTCCCATATTCTTCTCTCTTCTCCTGTTCCAGATCCGCCGCTAGCTCACGATGCCGGTCAGGACGGCCAACGGGATTGCGATGTTTCCGATCATCACGGCTGCCGGGAGCAGGTAGGAGATCCACAGGACGACCTGGCGGGTCCGGTGGCCGGTGATGCCCAGGTCAGAGGACGCGGTCCAGATACCGTGGCTCAGGTGCAGGAACAGCACGATCATGCACAGGATGTAGAAGATCGCGACGGCCGGACGCTCGAAGGACGCGACCAGGTTGTTGTACGCCTGCAGGTGGACGAAATCGGACGAGGCGACGGCCTTGCCGAGAGTCAGGTCCAGGATGTGGAAAATGATGAACAGCAGCAGCACAGCACCGGTGCCGAGCATGGAACCGGCGGTGAAGTTGTTCAGACCCTTCACCTTGCCGGTGCGCTTGAACTCACCGCGGGACTGCTTGGCACGGGCCTTCAGGGCGAAGGCGCAGTACACGTGCAGGATCAGCGAGACCGCGAGAATCACGCGCAGGCACCACAGGATGAACTCATGCGGGACCAGCGGGTAACCCATGTCCCGCAGGAAGTGGGCGTAGTGGTCGAAACCCTGTGCGCCCGCGAAAACCTTCAGGTTTCCGATCATGTGGACAAGAACGAACCCGGCGAAGATCAGGCCAGTCACGGCCATCGTCAGCTTCATCGCCCAAGTAGGGAAGCCGGGCTTTTCCCTCAAAGGCTTGATCGAAATTTTCCCGTGCTCGATTGCAACAGGATCGTCAAATTTAACAGTCATGGCACCTCCAGTGTCACAGACACTGTACGACTCAATGAGTGGCCAATACCAACCAGCCCCCTCTCTCGTGAAAAGAATCACACTTACACAAAGGTCGCACCCCCTCGATGACCGCCCCTGTGTGCCGTGAGCACGAAGTTAGCAAGGTAGCACTAATGCTAAATATGTATCCACACAGCACTAGTCACGCCCCCACGAGGGGGCGCGGAGATCATTACGAGGCGTCCTCGCGCAGCAGTGTGTCGCCGGTCACAACAACGGGCTCGGTGCCCACCATGACCTCCTGACCGCAGACCCGGATGGGACCGGCCGGGGCACTCAGGTCCACCGAGGCGTCCGAGCCGTTCGTACCGTCAGTACCGTCTGCCCCCTCCCCCGGGTCCACGACGAGCTCGACCTCGCCGTCACGCACCGTCACCCGCACCAGGCTGCCCTGGAGGGTCACCGCGTACTCGAGCTGCCCCCACTCCTCGGGCATGCGCGGGTCGATGGAGAAGTGACCGTCGTGGTCCCGGAAGCCACCGAAGCCGAACACCAGCGAACTCCACACGCCACCGCAGGAGGCGATGTGGACTCCGTCGGAGGAGTTCCCGTGCTGGTCGTTCAGGTCGAGGTAGAGCCCACGGGTGAAGAAATCCAACGCCCGGTCGTGGTAACCCAGTTCGGCCGCCATGATCGACTGCACCACCGCCGACAGGGAGGAGTCACCGGTGGTCAACCGGTCGTAGTAGTTGTAGTCCCGCCGCTTGACGTCCTCGGTGAACCTGGCGCCCTGCAGGAACAGCGCGAGCACCACGTCGGCCTGCTTGAGTACCTGGTACCGGTAGATCGTCAGCGGGTGGTAGTGCAGCAGCAGCGGACGCTTCGGCCCCACCGCCGGGTCGTCCAGCGACCACAGCTGACGCTGCATGAACTGGTCGTCCTGCGGGTTGACCCCCAGGGACTCGTTGAAGGGGATGTACATGACGTCGGCGGCGCGCTGCCACAGGTCGAGCTCGTCCTCGCTGAGGTCGGCACGCTTCACCAGGTCCTCGTAGTCCTTCGGACGGGCCGACTTCAGCTTGGTGACGACCTCCACGGCGACGCGGAGGTTGTACTGCGCCATGACGTTTGTGTACAGGTTGTTGTTCACCACGGTGGTGTACTCGTCCGGCCCGGTCACCGAGTGGATCTCGAAGCGACTGCCGGCGGTGTTGAAGAAGCCCAGTGACATGAAGAAACGGGCGGTGCCGATGAGGATGTGGACACCCTCGTCCAGCAGGAAGTCCATGTCACCGGTGGCGTTGACGTACTTCATGAGCGCATAGCTGACGTCGGCGTCGATGTGGTACTGCGCGGTACCGGCGGCGTAGTAGGCACTGGATTCGTGGCCGTTGATCGTCCGCCACGGGAACAGGACGCCGTCGTGGGACAGCTCCCGGGCACGCGCCTTCGCCGCGGGGAGCATCTTGTAGCGGAAGCGCATGGCGTTCCGGGCGAACTGCGGGTTGGTGTACGACAGGAACGGCATCACGTAGACCTCCGTGTCCCAGAAGTAGTGGCCGCCGTAACCGGACCCGGTCAGCCCCTTGGCCGGCACACCCTGAGTCTCTGCGCGTGCGGAGGCCTGGAGCAGCTGGAAGATGTTCCAACGGGCGGCCTGCTGCAGTTCGGGCTGGCCGGGGACCTTCACGTCCGAACGATCCCAGAAGCGCTGCAGCCACCGGGACTGGTTGGCCTGCAGTTTCTTGAAGCCCACCGCCTTGGCACGGTTGATCGTGCGGGCGCAGCGGAAGGCCAGCTCGTCCGGCGAGACGTGGCGGGAGGAGTGGTAGGAGACGAACTTCTCCAGCCGCAGCTTCATGCCCTTGCGTCCGGCGAGGTGGTAGACCACCCGGGCGACGTCCTCACGCAGCTCGGTGTGCACCTCCACACCATCAGTGTCGGAAGTGACGGGGCCGGCGTCGGCGGTGTCGTCGGACGGCCCGTTCTGCAGGTCGAACTGGTGGTCCATGCTCACCGCGACGGTCATGCCCGAGCGGGTGATCCGGTATCCGAGTGTGACCCGCTCGTCCTCCGGGTGGGACTGGTAGGTCGGCTGGAAGACCCGTCCGCGGATCTGCTCGGCCTTGCGCGGGTCGGCACCGTCGTTGACCCCGGTGGTGGGGCCGTCGGCGGTGGCACCGGTGTGCTCGACGACGGTGGAGTACTCGTCCTCCCCGTCCTGACGGTTGAGGATCTGCGAGGACAGCACAACGGCAGCGTCGTCGTCGAGAAGCTCCACCTCGGTGCTGACGATCATCAGGTGACGTTCCTGGAAGGAGACCATCCGCTCGTTGGTGATCCGCACCCGCTTGCCGCCGGCGGTGCGCCAGATGAAGCTGCGGCGCAGTACGCCGTCACGGAAGTCCAGGCCACGGGAGTAGTCCTCCACCTCGTCCTGGGACAGACGCAGCGGCTCATCGTCGATGTACACCCGCACGGTCTTGGCGTCGGGGACCTGGACGATCGCCTGGCCTTCACGGGCCAGACCGTAGGCGTCCTCGGCGTGCGAGATCGGCCAGGTCTCGTGGACACCGTTGATGAAGGTGCCGTGCTCCTCGGAGTCGCGTCCCTCCGCCGGGTTGCCGCGCACGCCGAGGTAGCCGTTGCTCAGTGCGAAGAGGGTCTCGGACAGGCCGAGGTCGCTGCGGTCGGGGTGCTTCTCGTACCAGCCCCATTCGTCGACCGGGTTGTTCTCGCGGTCGAGCCCCTCCAACGGGTCGGCATCGTAGTGGTGCTGGTCGGCGCGGTATCCGCTGGGGAACAGGCCGTCGCTGTCGATGTCGCCGAGGACGTTCGCCTCGGGCACGGAACCGGACACCGTGTCGGACGCGCTGCCGGACACCCGGTCGATGGGCCTGTTGACCACCGAGGCGACCCGGCGACGGGCCGCGAGGAAATCATCGAATGCCGAGTGGTGTCCGCTCATCGTCTATTACGCTCCCTGGAGATTCAGATGGGGTGAAGGGTGAAGGGTGAGAACTGTGTGCTCGAGACTGCGAGTCTACGTGGTCGCCCAGTCAGCACGGACCAGCTCCTCGAGGTCGCTGACGACCACGTCGGCACCGGCGGCGAGCAGGGCGTCCTGACCGGCACCGCGGTCGACACCGACGGTGAGGCCGAAGGCTCCGGCACGTCCCGAGGCGACGCCGGAGGTGGCGTCCTCGACGACGACGGCCGCGGAGTTCTCCACGCCGAGCTGGGTGGCGGCGTAGGCGTAGGTGTCCGGGGCGGGCTTGCCCGGCAGCTGGTGCTCGGCGGCGACCCGACCGTCGACGACCAGCTCGAAACGCTCCAGCAGGCCGGCGGCCTCGAGCACCTGCCGGGCGTTCTTCGAGGAGCTGACGATGGCGACGCGCGGCGGGTTGGGACTGCCGGCCAGGGCGTCGAGGAGGGCGACGGACCCGGGGTAGGCGGTGATGCCCTCGTCGAGCAGGCGCAGGAAGTCGTTGTTCTTCCGCTCCCCCAGACTGGTGACGGTGTCCTGGTCGTCACCGTCCGGGCCGTCCATCGGCAGGCTGATCCCACGGGACTCCAGCAGGCTGGCGATCCCCTCCAGCCGGGCACGTCCGTCGAGGTGGTCGTAGTAGTCCTGCTCGGTGTACGGCTCCGCTCCGCGGGAGTCGAGGTAGTCGGTGAACATCACCGCCCATGCCTGGCGGTGCAGGTCGGCGGTCGGGGTGATCACGCCGTCGAGGTCGAAGAGCACCGCCTGGTAGCCGGTGAGGTCAGGACTCTCTGTCATCGTCGTCTGGCTCCTTGGGCCGCGTCGGGCCGCGGTCGGTAACGGTCAGGGGGGACGTACGGTCCCCTGCGAGTGTAGGCGCGATACAGTGCCTCCGCTGGCGGAGCAGACGGGCGGCAACGCAGAAGTCACGGAAGTCACAGACGACCCCGGAAACGCGGAAACACGGAAACACGGAAACACGGAAACACCGGCGGCCCCGGGCGTGCGGTGCACATCCCGGGGCCGCCGGCGGAACGGAGGCTGGAGCCTGTCAGGTCCTATCAGGCGATGCCGTTCTTCTCCTTGAACTCGAGGCGGCGCGCGTGCAGGATCGGCTCGGTGTAACCCGAGGGCTGGGTGGTGCCCAGCAGGATGAGGTCACGGGCGGCGTTCCAGGCGACCGAGTTCTCGAAGTCGGGAGCCATGTCGCGGTAGGCGTCGTCGCCGGCGTTCTGACGGTCGACGACGGCGGCCATACGCTGGAGTGCCTCGATGACCTGCTCTTCGGTGACGACACCGTGCTTGAGCCAGTTCGCCAGCAGCTGGGAGTTGATGCGGCAGGTGGCGCGGTCCTCCATGAGGTCGATGTCGTGGATGTCCGGCACCTTGGAGCAGCCGACACCCTGCTCGACCCAGCGCACCACGTAACCCAGGATGGACTGGCAGTTGTCGTCCAGTTCCTCCTGGATCTGCTCCGGGGTCCAGGTCGCATCGCCTTCGCCGACCTTCGCGGCGGCCACCGGGACGGTGAGGATGCCCGGGATCGAGTCGCGACGACCCTCGGTGAGGAGCTTCTCCTGGACGGCGTAGACGTCGACGGCGTGGTAGTGGGTCGCGTGGAGGGTGGCACCGGTCGGGGACGGGACCCAGGCGGTGGACGC
Source organism: Candidatus Corynebacterium avicola (assembly GCA_019114135.1). GTDB lineage: Bacteria > Actinomycetota > Actinomycetes > Mycobacteriales > Mycobacteriaceae > Corynebacterium > Corynebacterium avicola. Next base: position 61,900 of record DXGC01000086.1, on the reverse strand, counting down.
ACCCTGCTGCGGCTGGCCGATCTTCTGCTCGACCATCTCGGCGAGGAGTTCAGTCTTGGCCCACATTCCCTTACCGATCTGGGCCTTGCCGGAGAGTCCGTGGACCAGACCGGCGTCGACGTTGTTGTTCTCGTAGGACTCCATGAACAGGGAGGCCTTCAGCTTCGGCTTGCGGAACATCGGGCCGGCCAGCAGCGAGGTGTGGATCTCGTCGCCGGTACGGTCCATGAAACCGGTGTTGATGAAGGCCACGCGGTCCGCGATCGCCTCGATGCAGGCGTCCAGGTTGACCGAGGTGCGGCGCTCCTCGTCCATCAGGCCGACCTTGAGGGTGAAGCGCTCCAGGCCGAGGAGGTCCTCGACGTCCGCGAACAGCTCGTTGGTGAAGGCGGACTCCTCCGGGCCGTGCTGCTTCGGCTTGACGATGTAGATCGAACCCTCGCGGGAGTTACGGCGGGGGTTGTCCAGCTCCGTGCCGGGGATCGCGCAGGCAGCGGTGATGACGGCATCCATGATGCCCTCGAAGATCTCGTTGTCCTCGGCGTCGAGGATGGCCGGGTTGGTCATCAGGTGGCCGACGTTACGGCACAGCATGGTGGAGCGACCGTGGAGGCGCAGCTCGGAGCCGTCACGTGCGGTGAAGTAACGGTCGTCGTTCTGCTCGCGGGTGAAGGTCTTGCCACCCTTCGAGACCTCCTCGGTCAGCGTGCCCTGGTTCAGACCGAGCCAGTTGGTGTAGCCGAGGACCTTGTCGGTGGCGTCCACCGCGGCGATGGAGTCCTCGAAGTCCATGATGGCGGTGACGGCGGCCTCGAGGATGATGTCCTTGACGCCAGCCTTGTCGGTGCTCCCGATCGGGGACTCCGGGTCGATCTGGATGTCGATGTGCAGACCGTTGTGCTTCAGGACGATGTCGGTCGGGGTGTCCTTCTCACCGGCGTAGCCGATGAAGACCTCGGGCTGCTGGAGGTGGACCTCGTTGCCGTCGATGACAGCAGCAAGCTGACCGGAGGAGATGTCGTACTTCTCGACGTCGGCGTGGGAGCCGGACTCCAGCGGCACAGCCTCGTCGAGGAAGTCACGGCCCCAGGCGATGACCTTGTCACCGCGGACCTTGTTGTAGCCCTTGCCCTTCTCGGCGCCGTTCTCCTCGGAGATCACGTCGGTGCCGTAGAGGGCGTCGTAGAGGGAACCCCAGCGAGCGTTCGCGGCGTTGATCGCGAAGCGCGCGTTGAGGACCGGCACGACCAGCTGCGGGCCGGCGGTGGTGGCGAACTCGGCGTCCACGTTCTTCGTGCGGATCTCGAAGTCCTCGGGCTGGTCGACGAGGTAACCGATCTCCTTGAGGAAGGAGGTGTACTTCTCCGGCTCCTGGACCCCGGGGTTCTCGGTGTACCAGGTGTCCAGCTTGGCCTGCAGGTCGTCCCGCTTGGCGAGCAGCTCACGGTTGCGGGGGGTGTGCTTGGCGACGATGGCGCCGAAGCCCTCCCAGAACTTGTCCTGGTCGGCACCCTCCACGCCGATGCGCGGCAGAACCGTACCGGAGACGAAATCGTAGAGGGTCGAGGCGACCTGGAGGCCTCCTGCGGTGACGCGCTCTGTCTGCTGGGTACCTGACGTCATTGACTGCTCCTTCATTGTCATTGCTCGTGTGACGGGAGTACCGACACGCTGTCGTGATCAATCTCCAACACTCTCCAACACTGCGGAACGGTGTTGGATCCTGTCGCGACAACCCGTCGAACGTAGGCCGGGCACGCCTGAGCGGCCCGACTCTGTTGCCACCAGACTAGGTGAGCCATGTCACCAGCGGGAGTGGAAGATGGCTCAGCATACGTTCGGCCACCCCCATGAGAATGGAAAAACAGGCCACCCGAACACCCCCCGAGTCTGCCGGCGAGGGTCCCCTTACGTGACGGACCTCTCTCGAACGCCCTGCAAGTGGGCAGATTTGACCACATTCTGGGAAGTTTTGTCCCACATATAGAGACGTAATGTAAGCTCGAGTACCCGCTACCCCCGGCGTAACCCAGATCACCCGTAGCCTTTGACGTGCCCTTTTACGTCGGTATTGTCATAGGAAGCCGATCCGGGTCCCACCCGTCGCCACGAGGTGATGTGCGGGCTAACCGGGATAACGCGCAGTTACCGCCACCCTCTCACCAATTCAAAGGGAGTTGAGTACTACATGTCGAACATCGGACAGGCCCGTACCGCCGCCGAGATCCAGAAGGACTGGGACGAGAACCCGCGCTGGAACAACGTCACCCGCGACTACACTGCTGAGCAGGTCGCCGAGCTGCAGGGCAACGTCGTCGAGGAGCACACCCTCGCACGCCGCGGTGCCGAGATCCTGTGGAACGCCGTCAACGAGGAGGGCGACGGCTACATCAACGCCCTCGGTGCCCTCACCGGTAACCAGGCCGTCCAGCAGGTCCGCGCCGGCCTGAAGGCCGTCTACCTCTCCGGTTGGCAGGTCGCCGGTGACGCCAACCTCTCCGGCCACACCTACCCGGACCAGTCGCTGTACCCGGCGAACTCCGTCCCCTCCGTCGTCCAGCGCATCAACAACGCACTGCTGCGTGCCGACGAGATCTCCCGCGTCGAGGGCGACGACTCCGTCGACAACTGGCTCGTCCCGATCGTCGCTGACGGTGAGGCCGGCTTCGGTGGCGCCCTCAACGTCTACGAGCTGCAGAAGGCCATGATCAAGGCCGGCGCCGCCGGTACCCACTGGGAGGACCAGCTGGCCTCCGAGAAGAAGTGCGGCCACCTCGGTGGCAAGGTGCTGATCCCCACCCAGCAGCACGTCCGTACCCTGAACTCCGCACGTCTGGCTTCCGATGTCGCGGGCACCCCGTCCGTGATCATCGCCCGCACCGACGCCGAGGCCGCCACCCTGATGACCTCCGACGTCGACGAGCGCGACCACCAGTTCCTGACCGGTGAGCGTTCTGCTGAGGGCTACTACTACGTCAAGAACGGCATCGAGCCCTGCATCGCCCGTGCGAAGTCCTTCGCTCCGTACGCCGACATGATCTGGATGGAGACCGGTACCCCGGACCTCGAGCTCGCCAAGAAGTTCGCCGAGGGCGTCCGCTCCGAGTTCCCGGACCAGCTGCTGTCCTACAACTGCTCCCCGTCCTTCAAGTGGTCCGCCCACCTGGACGACGACGAGATCGCCAAGTTCCAGAACGAGCTGGGCGCCATGGGCTTCAAGTTCCAGTTCATCACCCTGGCTGGCTTCCACGCCCTGAACTACTCCATGTTCGATCTGGCCCACGGCTACGCCCGCAACCAGATGAGCGCCTTCGTCGACCTGCAGAACCGCGAGTTCGAGGCCGAGAAGCGCGGCTTCACCGCTGTGAAGCACCAGCGCGAGGTCGGTGCCGGTTACTTCGACCGCATCGCCACCACCGTGGACCCCAACTCCTCCACCACCTCCCTGAAGGGCTCCACCGAGGAGAGCCAGTTCTAGTCCACTAGAACTGCGCCGGTTCCGGTCCGCCGGAGCCGCCCCGTGGTCGTCACGACCACACAGCCACGTGAACCCGCCCGGGTCAGACACCGAAAGGTTGTCCGACCCGGGCGGGTTTGTGCATGCCCGGGTCGCAGGTCCCCTCCTCTCCGTCCGTCACGTTCCCTCACCATCGGAATGGTGGGACGAATCGCTGCTATCCGCCAGAAAAAGCGACGATCCATCCCACCAATCTGACCGACCGTGGCAGCCCGGCCACCGAGGACGTAAGGCCAATGCGACGAGACGCTGCGTCCTGCCGCCCTACAGTCCAGCCGTCCTACCGCAGCCCCCGCCGCGCCATGAAGCGGCTCGGCGGCTTGTCCTCGTACAGACCCACGATCTGACGACGGACGTGCTCGCGGCGGCTGTAGGTCGCCTCGCGGATCGCGTCGTCGTTGTCGAAGCTGGAGCCGATGGCACCGGCGAAGGTGCCCAGCGAGGCCGTCAACCACGCCAGCTTGGCGTAGCCCCACGGGAAGGGTTCGTCGTGGACCTGCGCCCGGAAGAAGGTGGTGTCGACGATGACCACGGACAGGATCAACAGCACCAGGATGACGGTCGTGTAGATCATGACCGCAGCCACGAGCACCGTCCCGAGGGTCGCCCGGTTGTCCATCCGGGCACGCCATTTCTCCACACTGTCCGGCTCGCGGTTGGGCCACCGGTTCCACAGACCGTTGTGGTAGATCAGCCAGAAGGTCAGCGCTCCGACGGCGAAGACACTGATCAGGAACATCCTCAACACCGACACCGTGTGGGACATCTGCCACATCGAGCCGTAGAAGATGCCGTAGGCCCCGGTGGCGATGGCGATGGCGAGGCAGCCGGTGAGCACCCGGTACAGCTGGGCGGGCTGGTTGGCGGCGATCATGCCGAGCAACAGCCGGACGGTGCGTCCGAAGCCGTCGATCACCCGGGTGGTGTCGGCATCGGAGTCACCGCCCTCGATGTCCTCGGCCTCGTCGACGGCCTCACTGCGGCCTGCGCCGGCACTCTTGCCGCGGAGTAGACGGCTCAGCTCCTGGCGCAAGCCCTCCTGGGCCCGCAGGACGCCGAACGCCGGCAGGCACAGCATCACCGCCCTGCCGCGGTTCACGGTCTGGCTGATCACCGGCTGGCGCGTGGTCAGCGGCAGGTCGGTGACGTAGACCATCCGGTCCCAGCCGTAGGTCTCCATGAGACCGGCGGCACTGTCCGCCAGACGCACACTGCCGTCGAGGCCCATGGGCAGGGTGCCGGTGCGGAACTGAACCCTGGGGTGGTTCGCCGCACGGAGCTTGTCGTCGCTGATGTCGGAGTCGTCGGGACGGATCCCGAGCTTCTCCAAGACCTTGATCACCCGCTTCTCGGGCAGGCCGGGGTCGACCATGACCCCGATGACCTTGACCCGGGGCTCGTGCCGTCTGGGCTTGTCTGCTGCCATATCACTCACGGCATGTGTACCTCTCCGATGCGGGCGCTCTTGTGGGCGCTGTGGCGAACATCGTACCTGTACACACCGGACTTCAGCATGTCAGGACCGCTGAAAACAAACATCACACCTCCCCCGCTGCCGGACTTCTGACCGCAGGCCTCTGACCTGCAGTTCTCTCTGTCCGGGAATCGGTTGAGGTGTGATGGATTGCGCCGGCTGCGATGGGGCAACCGGTCCGCGGGGCACTACAGGTTGATCATGTGCCCCATGGTGCCCTCGGCGGCCTCCTTGATGGCCTCCGACAGGGTCGGGTGGGTGTGGACGTTGCGTCCGATCTCCTCGGCGGTGAGGTCGAAGCGCTGTGCCAGGGTCAGCTCCGGCAGTAGCTCGGAGACGTCCGGGCCGACCAGGTGTCCACCGATGAGCTCGCCGTACTCGGCGTCGACGATGACCTTGGCAAAACCGACGCCCTCGTTGAGGCCCATGGCCTTGCCGTTGGCGCTGAAGGGGAAGGACGCGACCTTGATCTCGCGGCCGGTCTCCTCGGCCTGCTTGCGGGCGGCCTCCTCGGTGTAACCGAAGGACGCGACCTGCGGGGAGCAGAAGGTGGCACGCGGCATGTTCTGGTAGTCGCCGAGCTCCTGGGTCTCGGCACCGGCGATGGTCTCGGCGGCGACGACACCCTGGGCCTCGGCGACGTGGGCGAGCTGCAGCTTCGCGGTGACGTCACCGATGGCGTAGATGTGCGGGACGCTGGTGCGCATGCGCTCGTCGATGTCGATGGCGCCGCGCTCGGTGAGCTTGACACCGGTCTTGTCCAGGCCGAAGCCCTCGACGCGCGGGGCGAAACCGATGGAGACCATGACGCGGTCGGCCTTGATGGTCTCGGACTTGGAGCCGTCGGCGGACTCGATGTCCACCTCGACGCCCTTGTCGCCACCCAGGTCGCGCACGGCGGTGGTCTTGTGACCCGTCTTCAGGTTCACGCCGAGCTTCTTGTACTGCTTGGCGATCTCCTTGGAGACGTCCTTGTCCTCGTTGGGCAGGACGCGGTCCATGAACTCGACGACGGTGATGTCGACGCCGAAGTTGGCCAGGACGTAGGCGAACTCCATGCCGATTGCGCCGGCACCGATGACGACCATGGACTTCGGGGCGTTCTCGTCGAGGATCTGCTCCTCGAAGGAGACGATGTTGCCGCCGATCTCCACACCCGGCAGGGACTTCACCACGGAGCCGGAGGCGATGATGGCGTTGTCGAAGGTGACGGTCTTGCCGGCGTCGTCGCCGTCGGTGATCTCGACGGTGTTGGCGTCGGTGAAAGAGCCGAACCCGTTGATCTCGGTGATCTTGTTCTTCTTCATCAGGTAGTGGACACCCTTGACGATGCCCGAGGACACCTTGCGGGACCGCTTGTGGGCGGTGGTGTAGTCCATGCTGATGTTCTCACCGGAGATGCCGAAGGTCTTGGCGTCGTGGGTGAGGATGTGTGCGATGTCCGCATTACGGATCAGCGCCTTGGAGGGGATGCAGCCGACGTTCAGACAGACGCCGCCCCAGTACTGCTTCTCGATTACCGCGGTCTTCAGGCCCAGCTGTGCCGCACGGATGGCGGACACGTATCCGCCGGGGCCCGCACCGATTACTACTACGTCATAATGTTCAGCCACGCTGTCAAGGATACGACGTTTTCGCCATCACGTCCGCCCCGGGGGACGTGTCACAATGTTTCAGTCCGAAAGCACTGGTCAGAGAGGTGTGCCCCGGAGGGGGTGCGGGCCGGCCCCAGAAGGTGCCGTTAGGCGATGAAACCCGCGATCACCGACATGGTGTTGTGCAGGAGCCCGCCGAGGAACTCATTGGTGTTGACGATGGCCTGGTCGATGAAAGACAGATTCACAGCTGTTCCTCTTGGGGGTCTCGAAACGAAGGGTCGGGTACATCATAGGCGACGATCCCCTCTTCCGGGAGGTGAATTTGGAGGCTCACCTTACGCGGAGCCCTTTTGGCAGTTACACTGTCTGGGTCTGACCGTTGAGACCGATCCCTCGAACCTTCGCCGACGTCGTTGAGTTCGCCGACAATTCCTGAGGACCTGCATGAACAAGCGCGCCATCACCCGCGTCGCGGCCGCGGCCATCGCCACGGCCCTCCCGCTCTCCGTCATCTCCGTGACCCCTGCTCTCGCCGGTGTGGCCCAGCCGACGGCGAACCTCACCCAAACGGCCGATGAGACCGACACGGCACCTGCCGCTGGCGAGGCCACGATCTCCGAGCCGTTCAAGACCCTCGCAGACGCCGAGGGTGACGGCTACGTCCCCGAGGGCGACGCGAGCTGGCGCGACTTTGTCTACAAGGACAGCGGCGACCGTTTCACGCGCATGGAGGAGCTGAAGGTCCACTCCCCCTCGATGGACCGTGACATCCCCTTCGTCACGATCCGCGCCAAGGAGGATGCAGAGAACGCCCCCACGGTCTACCTGCTCAACGGTGCCGACGGCGGCGAGGGTATCGCCAACTGGTTGAAGCAGACCAACGCGGTCGACTTCTACGGCAACCAGATCGGCAACGTCAACGTCGTCATCCCGATGGCCGGCGCGTTCTCCTACTACACGGACTGGCAGGAGGAGAACGCCAACCTGGACAAGGACGGCAACGGCAACGGCACGAAGCAGAACTGGGAGACCTTCCTCACCCAGGAGCTCCCCGGCCCCATGGAGGAGCACCTCGGTGCAGCAAACCCCGGCGCTCAAGACGCCAATCGCGCCCTGATCGGCATGTCCATGACCGCCTCGACCGCCCTGGTCTACGGCCAGCAGTACCCGGGTTTCTACAACTCCATCGGCTCCTACTCCGGCTGCCCCGCCACCTCCGGTCAGTTTGAGCCGAGCGTCCAGATCGTCCTGGACCGTGCGCCCGCCAGCTACGAGCAGATGTGGGGCGACCCCAACGGCGAGGTCGCCAAGCGCAACGATGCGATGATCAACGCCGGCAAGCTGAAGGACCAGAAGAACGTCTACATCTCCAGCGGCTCCGGCCTGATGGGTGAGCACGACGTCCCCTCCGGTGACCGCCTCAACGGCAACCTCATCGGCTCGATCACCCCGGCCACCGAGGGCGGTGTCATCGAGGGCGCGACCGCGATGTGCACCCACCTGATGAAGGCCGAGACCGACAAGGCCGGCATCACCCAGGACTCCAACAACCTGGTCTACAACTTCCGCAACACCGGTACCCACCAGTGGGGTTACTGGCAGGACGACATGTTCGACTCCTGGCCCGTGATCTCCGAGGGCATCTTCCCGGGGCAGGGCGCCACCGCGCAGAAGCAGGTCGACGAGGCCAAGGCCGCCTACCTCAAGGAGAACCCGGGCGCCGGCAACGCCGGTTCCACCCCGGTCTCCTCGCTGCCGTCCCTCCAGGACATCACCGACGCTGCGAACGAAGAGGACACAGAGGGCGGTGAGTAACCCACACCTCATCCCTGGACCACGTCGATGATTTTCGTCGTCACTCCCAGCGCTCCCCCCGCCCGGAACCTTCCGGTGCGGGGGTTGTTCTGCTGATGGGTACCGGAGCCGTCCGCGCCCTGTCGGCGGCGACCATCGTCGTCGCCGTGGCCGGCTATGCCGTCATCGTCGTCGCCGGGCGCGCGATGGACACCGTCGGCTATGAGGCCTTCACCGTCTTCTGGGGCCTCTTCTTCGCCCTCGCAGGCCTGTTGGACGGCCTGCTGCAGGAGACCACCCGCGCCGTCGCCGCCCAGCGCGTCACCGCAACCACCCCGCCCGACGCCGCTGAAGACCGGCCTCACCGCGCCACAGCGCGTCCTCTCCTGGTCACCGCCGGTTTCGCCGCCGTGACTGCAGCGCTCGCCCTGGGAACCGCGCCTCTGTGGGCCGACCAGGTCATCCCCGCCGACTCCGGACTGCGCGGCTGGGGCGTAGCCCTGCTCACCTTCGGTCTGGCGTCCTACACATTCCAGGCCGCGGTCTGCGGCCTGCTCTCCGCCACCACGCGCTGGGGCACCTACGCCTGGCTGATCAGCGTCGACAGCGCCGTCCGCGTGGTCCTCGCCCTTGTCGCGTGGGCCCTCGGCTGGCACCTGCTGGCCTTCCTGGTGGTCACCGTGCTCGGCGCCTTCACCTGGATCGGCACGCTGCTGCTCTCCCCCGCCACCCGTTCCCTCCTGGGCGAACTGGCGGACGTCCCCACCGGGGAGTTCATCCGTCGCACCATCAAGGCCATGCTGGCCTCCGGGGCCAACGCCGTACTGATCACCGGTTTCCCCGTGCTGATCACCGTCACCTCCGGACCCGAGGTCGCCGCCGGTGCCCTCGCTGCGGTCATCACCGCCGTCACCCTGACCCGCGCACCCGTCCTGGTGCCGCTGCAGCGCTTCCAGCCGGCACTGATCGTCCACTTCGCCACCCGACGTGACCGTATCCTGCGGGCCTGTGTCGCCCCCTGTGGCCTGGTCATCGGCGTTGCCGCGGTCGGCGGGGTGGCGGCCTACTGGCTGGCTGAGCCGATCATGCTGTGGTTCTTCGACGCCGACCTGGTCAGCTCCCCCATCGTGCTCGCGGCGTTGACCGTGGCGTCCGGCTCGACCGCGGTGCTGATGATCACCGGCTCGGCCACGCACGCCGCCGAGCGCCACACCCTCTACCTCGCCGGATGGGCGGTGGCGACGGTCGTCGCCGTCGGTCTGCTCGCCGTCGACGCCTCGCCGGAGACCCGCGCGGTGCTGTCGCTGGGTGTGGCCCCGCTGGTCGGTGCGGCGGTGCACCTGGGGTTCCTGGTGGCGCTGCCGGACGCTCCGTCCGGCAACACGTCTGGAACGGCGTCGGTCAGGACGCGGCGGCTTCCCCCGGCAGGTTCTTCCGCGAGAACGCCGCGACGATGACCAGGAAGACCACGGCGACCACGATGCCGGCGCCCAGCATCACCGGGTAGCTGAACCAGTCGTTCGCCCGGGTGAGGATCATCGGGAAGAAGAAGCCGATGTAGGTCAGCGTGTAGTACGCGGCGGTGAGTCCGGCCAGGTCATCCGGCCCGGCGATGCGCTGGACCTCGGTCAGCCCGGAGATCAGGCAGAGGCCGTAGGCCGCACCCAGCACGATGGCGACGATGATCGTGTTCCACACTGCGATATTCGTGGCCGCGGCAGCCGCGATCGCCATGCCGACGATCACCAGGAGCAGCCCGACGATCGGACCACGGGCGTTGTGCTCGGTGTTGATCTGCGGGCCGACCTGCTGGATGGCGAAACCGGACGCCAGACAGATCATCGTGAGCATCGCGGAGAACGCCACCGGGGCACCCACCTGGTCCTGGACCAGGCGCGGCATGATCGCGTAGGACACGCCTGCGGCACCGAACACCCAGGGGGCGATCGGGGCGACGACGGTGAGGAAACGTGGGTGGCGGATCGTGGGGACCAGCAGATCGGACCAGAAGGATCCCTTCACCTTCAGGTGCGCCGACTGGCGGGTCTCCGGGACGGTGAGCAGACCGGCGACGGCGATGACCGACAACAGGCTGTGCACCAGGTACGGCAGCTGGCCGGGGATCGGACCCCACTCTGCCAGCACACCGGCCAGACCCGCCCCCAGGCCGAAACCGGCGGTCAGCGACATGGTGGCGCGCTTGGCGCCGGAGGCCGGCTTCGCCTTCGGGTCGAACGCCGGGGTGGAGAGCTCCTTGATCCAGGAACCGCCGACCGACATGGCTATACCCACGGCCAGGCCGGCGAGGATGCGTCCGATGAACATGATCGACTCGGTGGTTTCGCCGACGGCGATGAACACACTGCCCAGCAGGGCGATGACCGGTGCCGGCAGCATGACGGCCTTGCGTCCGTACCGGTCGGACAGCGGGCCACAGATCAGCAGGCCCGCCACGATGCCCACCGCGTAGGAGACGAGCAGCGAGTCGACGAAGACATCGCTGAATACGGCCTCCTGCCGGTAGAAGACCAGCATGGGGGTTGCTTCATTTCCGCCCCAGGCGACGGTGAAAACGGCAAAGACGACGAACATCCATGCCCGGGCGTCCCGGGTGCCACGAGAGTTCTGTGTGATCTGACCCATGGATCTATGGTAGGACCTCATGCTCACGGTGACACATCCACCCCGCCGCAAACTCCACGTAACATTGGGGCATGACCACCACCGACGACACCTCAGCGATCGCCGCCAGCCTCACCCGTCGCGGCAAAGATCGCCCCGAAACCCTTCGTAAGCAGGCAGATGACGCTCTCCGCGCCGCCGTTGTCGCCGAACTCCAGGACGTCCTCGACGGCCGTTGGGCCGAGGTCAAGGACGCCACCCGGGAAGTCATCGCAGAGAAGAACCTGCGTCCCGACGACACCCTCGGTCTCGACGAGGCCCGCGAGCGAACCCTGGCGCAGATGCACGACATCCTCGCCACCGGAGCGCCCCGCGGTGCCTTCCGCACCGACCACGGCGGCACCGGCGACATCGGCGCCACCCTGGCCGGTATCGAGACCGTCGGCGGCGCCGACCTCTCGCTGATGGTCAAGGCCGGCGTCCAGTGGGGACTGTGGGGCGGTGCCGTGGAGAACCTCGGTACCGAGCGCCATATCCCGCTGATCAAGGACATCATCGAGCTACGTACCCTCGGTTCCTTCGCCATGACCGAGCGGGGCCACGGCTCCGACGTGCAGGCCCTGGAGACCACCGCCGTCTACGACCGCGAGACCCACGAGTTCGTCATCAACTCCCCGACCCCCTCGGCCGAGAAGTGGTTCATCGGCAACGCCGCCAAGCACGCCCGCATGGCAGCGGTCTTCTGCCAGCTCTTCACCCCGGACGCCGAGGGCAACCTGGGCGAATCCCACGGCGTGCACTGCATCGTCGTGGAGGTCCGCGACGAGAACGGCACCGCGAAGCCCGGTGTCGGCATCGGCGACCACGGCTACAAGGGTGGCCTGAAGGGCGTCGACAACGGCACCTTCACCTTCGACGACGTCCGTGTGCCGCGGGAGAACCTGCTCAACCGCTTCGCCGATGTCTCCGAGGAGGGCGAGTACTCCTCACCCATCGAGTCCGACGGCGCCCGTTTCTTCACCATGCTCGGCGCGCTGATCCGTGGCCGCATCACCGTCGGCGCCTCCGCCGGCGCCGCCGCCCGCACCAGCCTGACCATCGCCACCCGCTACGCCAACCTGCGTCGCCAGTTCGCCCCGGACGACAGCCTGCCGGAGAACAAGCTCATCGAGCACCGCAAGCACCGCCTGCGCCTGATCCCGCTGATCGCCAGGAGCTACGCCCTGCAGCTGGCGTCCAACAAGCTCATGTCCCGCATCCACGAGCTGGAGAGCGCGGACATCGACCGCACCGACATGACCAAGGAGCAGCGCTGGGACCAGCGCGAGCTGGAGGCCCACGCCGCTGCGCTGAAGGCCGCCAACACCGCCCACGCCACCCGCACCATCCAGGAGTGCCGCGAGGCCTGCGGTGGCGCCGGCTACATGACCGAGAACCTGCTGACCACCTTCAAGGCGGACTCGGACGTGTTCACCACCTTCGAGGGCGACAACGTGGTCATGGCGCAGCTCGCCGCCAAGGAGCTGCTCACCGGTTTCTCCCGCGAGGTCGGCGACCTCAAGCCCTTCGAGCTGGTGCGTTTCGGACTGGACAACTTCGGCACCCTGCTCAAGCGGCGTACTGCCGCGGACACCCTGATCCAGAACCTGGTGGACTCCTTCACGGACAAGGAGGAGACCTCCCTGTTCGACCCCGCCTACCAGGTGGAGCTGCTCACCGAGCGTGAGGACCGGCTGCTGATGTCCCTGATCCGCCGGATCCGTCCGGCCCGGAAGATGGACACCGCCGACGCCGCCGCCCTGGTCGACAAGGCCCAGGACCACCTGCTGGAGTGCGCCTGGTCTCATGTGGACCGCATCGTGCTGGAGAGCCTGCTGGAGGCCGAGGCCTCGCTGCCCGACGGAGAGTCGAAGAAGATCTTCGAGCAGATCCGTGACGTCTACGTGCTGGACATCCTCCACACCCACAGTGGCTGGTTCCAGGAGCAGAACCTGCTGACCGGCACCCGCACCAAGGCTGCCCGTGCCGCGCTGAACGACCTGGTCGACTCGCTGGGACCGTGGTCGGAGACCCTGGTGGACGCCTTCGCCGTGCCGGACTCCGTCGCCGGGGTTCCCCTGCTCACCGTCGAGGACGAGATGGTCCCTCTGGCGCAGACCCGACCGGGCGCCGGCGCTGAAAAGGCTGGCGCATGAGTTTCCTGCGACTGATCCTCAACGTCATCTGGCTGGTACTCTCCGGATTCTGGCTGTTCCTCGCCTACACGCTGGCGGGAATCCTCGCCTGCATCCTCATCGTCACCATCCCCTTCGGTCTGGCGTCCTTCCGCATCGCCGGATACGTGATCTGGCCGTTCGGACGCGATGTCGTGCAGTCTGAGCGCACCAGTGTCGCCGCCGGCATCGGCAACGTCATCTGGTTCATCATCGCCGGTTGGTGGCTGGCGATCGGCCACGTGCTGACGTCGATCCCGCTGGCGCTGACGATCATCGGGCTGCCGATGGCCTGGGCGAACATCAAGATGATCCCGGTGACGTGCTTCCCCTTCGGCACCGAGGTCGTCCCCGCCCGGAAGTGACCCTGTGGTCGACCCGCGGTGCGTTTCCGCTAGGGATTGTTCCGACCCCGTAACGCCTCTGGCCCGCTCGCGATGTTCACAGTGAGGCAGCTTCACGGGTGCCAGCCAGGTAACCGTGCTGTCCGGATCACCGAATCCGAAAGGACGGTCCCGTCCTTGTCGATGCCATCGCCACTGCCCTCACCGCCAGATCAATCGGGCGCCCGGTCCCCATCGACCGGGTCATGAGATCAACCCCGTACGGGCCGCTGCCGGTCCCGACGGGGTTTTCTCGTGTGTGGGGGTCTAACGCATAGTTCTAGCTAAGCCCGAATTTCGGGTCGCGTCCCACATACGCCATGAGACGGATGGTGGCGCTCGCATCGGCCGGCGCCTCGATCGGCGGACCGAACTGCCCGCGGGCCTGCAGCTGCTCCCCCAACGACCGCAGCCCGGCCAGGTTCTTCTCCGCGAATTCCTCGTCCAGCTCCACGTCCCGCCCCTGGGACCGGGCCAGGTCCCAGGTGTGCATGAAGACGTCGGGGATGAAGAACGCGGTGGCGTTGCGGGTCAGTGACTGTCCGGGGACGGGGCCACGGGTGACCAGTGCCTCGGACTTCTCGGGGTCGTCGAGGGTCTGCTGGACCAGCGCGGCAAACTCCGCCCAGGCCGCGCCCGGATCCTGCGTCCGGTCGGCAGTGAGTTCGATGTCGACCCCGACGTCCTCGAGGGCGGGACCGAACCAGCTGATGAGGTGGCCGATCAGATTCCGGGCCTGCCATTCACTGCACGGTGTCTGCGCGTCCCAGTCGACGTTTTCGGTCTGGGCGGTGAAGCCTGCGGCGACCTCGCGGAAACGGTCGGCGGGCGCGCTCGGCAATGACATGGTGAACCTCCTGCTGCATCAGCGGACTCTGGGGATCAGTCGGGATCAGTCTGAAAGAAATTGGTGTCCAGCGTACCCGTCACGCCACGATCAGACCCCGGTTCCATCCCTGGACCAGCACGAACACCAGCGCCGCGATACAGGCCACCATGACCAGGCTGTCGCCGGGACCGGACGCCCTGATCCTCAAAGGGCCGGGCAGCAGGTGCACCGACCCCCAGCGGTCACCGCCGACCGGGACCAGTGGGGCGAACAACGGCACCCCGCTGCGGGTCACCGCGTCCCCCACGCAGTGGGTCACACACCCGACGCCCACCGCCGTGGCCACCACCGGTGCCGACAACATCTCCGGCATGTCACGGGCGATGAGCAGCGTGAGTCCGGCAGCGACCACGACCGACCCCACTGCTCCCCAGGTTCTTGCCCACGGTCGGGCCAGGGAATGCAGGGCCAGCAGCACCAGCGAGGCGAAGATGGCCAGGGTGAGGTTCTGCCTGCCCAGACTCACCGCCGTCCACGTCACGGCGGCGAGGAAGACAGCGAACAGCAGGGTGTGCGTGGCGGTACGGTGACCGCCGACGGTGCGTCCCTTCGCACCGGTGATCTCGGCGATCATCGCCGAGGCCCGGTTGACGAACACCGCCAGCAGCCGGCTGACCGGCCCCAGGACCCGGGCAGCCGTGCCGGAGGGGTGGTCCAGGTCCGGCAGGATCGCCGCACCGGCAGTCACCCCGATGAGCACACCCGCTGCCGAGGCCGTGACCGGCTGCGAGGTCAGCTCGGCGGTGGCCACCGCGACCACCGCCCCGGCCGCGGCCCCGGACATCGCGTGGGTCGGCCCCATGACCATGTGGCGTGCTCCTTTCTGCCGTCTCCCGTACCTGAACAAGTAGTAGCAGGCGCCCCGGACACGAAAAGACCCCCGGGCGACTGTCGTCGTTCCGGGGGTTCTCCACAGAGCCGCTTGCGAGAATCGAACTCGCGACCTTTTCATTACGAGTGAAACGCTCTGCCGACTGAGCTAAAGCGGCACAGGCGAATATCCTAGCGGACCCGCGCGCAAGTGAACAAACCCGCTCTAGGCCTGCCCGCAGCACTCCTTCAACCGGCCCACCATCGCCGTCAACGCGACCTCCGGCTTCACGTTGAAACCGAGGGTCGTCCGGCATTCCGACACCGCGTCGATGCAGCGCACCAACGAATCCGCACTGTTGCGTCGGGCGAGCTCACCGGAGACCTTCGACTGGTCCGGGTGCAGGAAACCACCGACCGGGGCCACAGACTCGGCAGTCTCGTCAGTCTCGTCGACCGCGGAGGCGGCGAGCATCATCGCGTCCCGGTACAACCCGGCGATGTCGATCAGCGCCAGGTCCAGTGAGTCCCGCAGCAACCGGGTGCGCCGGTTCTTCTGCTCCTTCTCCAGCTCCTTGATCTGACCGGCCGAGCCGACCTGCGCCTTGGCCACGCCGCGTCCCCTGGCACCCATACCCAGTGCGCTCTCCAGTTCCGCGACCTCCTTGGCCTCACGGTCGGCGACCGATGCCGCGGCCTCCTCCGTCGCCGTCTTCACCAGCTCGGTGATGAACTGGTACGCCCGGGCCCCCTCGTAGACCAAACCCGGCAGCCGCAAGGCGGTCGCCCGCTTCTGCCGGGCGGTGTCCTGCGAGGCAAGGTGCCGGGCACGACCGATGTGTCCACCGGAGACGTCCGCGGCCCACGACGCCTGGTCCGACGACAGTCCCAGCTTCTCGTCGGCGAGCAGCACCGCCTCGACCTCCTGCTTCGAGGGGGTGGGGACGTACAGGTGCCGGCAGCGCGAGCGCAGGGTCACCGCGATGTCCTGCGGGTCGGTGCTGGGGGCGCACAGGATGAACACGGTGCGCTCCGGCGGCTCCTCGATGCTCTTCAGCAAGGAGTTGGCACTGGAGTCGTTGAAGCGGTCGGCATCCTCGAAGACCACGATGCGCCACGGGGCCACGGTCGGCATCGCCGCGGCAGTACGGATGACCTCGCGGGCCTCGGCCACCTGGATCACCACTCCGTCGGTGTGCACCCAGGTGATGTCCGGGTGGCTCCCTGCCGCCGCCGAGCGGCACTGGTCGCAGCGTCCGCAACCGATGACGTCCGGGTTGTCACAGACCAGGGCGGTGGCGAAGGCCTTCGCCGCGACGCTGCGTCCGGAACCGGGCGGGCCGGTGAACAACCACGAGTGGGTCATCGCGGCGTCCTGTCCCCCGTCGGCGGTCGCCGAGGGCTCGGCGAAACGTCCCCCGGCGACCCTGCTGCGCGCCGCCGCCACCGCGGCGCGCAAAGGCGCGGTCACATGCGGGCTGAGGACGTTGGCGCCGAAGACGTCGGTGGCTCCGGTACCTGCCCGGTCCCCGTCGTCACGGCTGTCTGGGATGCTGCCCGCTGCGGTAGTCACACCCGGCAAGTGTAGTACCCGGACATCGCGTCCGTGGCCTCGGTTACTCTGTAGGGCATGGAGAAACTGGGTCAGTACATCAAGTGGGCGTGGGGCACCACGTGGCCGCTGTACGCCCTGTCCGTCCTGATCGTGAACGTCGTCGGCGCGCTTGCCCTGGCCACGTTCCTGCGCTTCCTCGTGCCCCTCGGTGGGGCCCACGAGCTGGTGTCCGTCGACACCAGGACCGCCTCCCTGTACGGCCTCTACTTCATCGTCGCGCTGGTCGCGGGCATCTCGATGACCTTGTACTTCTTCGCCCCGGTGTTGCGCTGGCAACGCAACCCGGGCGCCTCCGACCCGGTGGCGATCCGGAGTCTGGTGCTGCGCATCCCCACCATGCAGGCGATGTTGGGCGCAGGACTGTGGGCGATCGGCGTGGTGATCTTCACCGTCGTCGCCTACCAGGTCTCCACGGACTGGGCGTTGACAGTCGCCGTGACCGCGATACTCGGCGGTGCGATGGTGGTGCTGATGACCTTCATGGTCGCCGAGCGACTGGTCCGTCCCGTGGCCGCCCGTGCCCTGGACCGTAGCCCGGCACCGCAGGAGCACATCTCCCCGCTGTCGAAGCAGATCACCATGGTGTGGATCCTGACGTCGGCGGTCCCGGTGATCGGCGTGGTGTTGATGGTGCTGGCGCAGGCCACCGCCTTCTTCCCCGGGGACGCCCGTGAGATCCTGCCCGGTGTGCTGGCGTTGAGTCTGACGGCCCTGGTCACCGGTTACTCCGGCACCCGGCTGACCACGATGACGGTGGTCGACCCGATCCGTGAGCTCCAGTACGCGATGAACCGGGTCCGCCGCGGTGATTCCCGGGCCCAGGTGCGCATCTACGACGCCACTGAGATCGGCGTGCTGCAGGCCGGCTTCAACGAGATGATGGCCGGCCTGCGGGAGCGCGAGCAGGTGCGCAAGCTGTTCGGACGCTACGTCGGCGACGAGGTCGCCCGCCGTGCGATCGAGGAGAAGCCGGAGCTCGGTGGCGAGAACCGCTTCGTGGGCGTGCTCTTCGTCGACGTCATCGGCTCGACCGGCTTCGCGGTCTCCCGCGAGCCGCAGCACGTGGTCAGCGCGCTGAACAGCTTCTTCGACCGCGTGGTGGAGGTCGTGCACCGCAACCGCGGCATGATCAACAAGTTCGAGGGCGACGCCGCCCTGGCCGTCTTCGGTGCACCGATCCCCCTGGACGACATCGCCGGGCACGCCATGACCGCAGCCCGGGAGCTGAACCTGGAGCTGGAGGACCACGAGCTGCAGGCCGGCATCGGCGTGGCCGTGGGAGAGGTCGTGGCCGGGCACATCGGCGCCCAGGACCGATTCGAGTACACGGTGATCGGTGACGCGGTGAACTCCGCGGCCCGCCTGACCGACCTGGCCAAGGACACCCCCGGTCGGGTGCTGACCAATGCGGCGACGCTACGCCAGGCCAACGAGGCCGAGCAGGCCCGCTGGACCGTGATGAAGTCGGTGGAGCTGCGGGGCCGGCAGTCGATGACCCAGCTGGCCCGGCCTATCCGCTCCACGCTCGCCGAGCGCGGGTAGGGATCCGCACCGGCGGCCTCCCCGCGGCCCGACCTACTTCGCCGTCTTCTTCGCCGCGGCCTTCTTCGCGGTCGACTTCGTGGCCTTCTTGGTCGTCTTCTTCGCGGTCTTCTTGGTCGACTTCTTCGCCGGCGACTTGCGGGCCGACTTCGCCGACTTCTTGGTCCCACCCGAGCCACCGTCGGCGGCCTCCTTGGCACGACGCTCACTGAGCAGCTCATTCGCCCGTGCGTCGGTCATGGTCTCCGGGGAGTCACCACGACGCAGCGAGGCGTTCGTCGTCCCGTCGGTGACGTAGGCGCCGAAGCGCCCCTCCTTCACCGTCATGGGCTTGCCGGAGACGTCGTTGTCGCCCAGCTGCTTCAGCGGCGGCCTCGCGGCCGCACGGCCACGACGCTTCGGCTCGGCGTAGATCCGGCGCGCCTCGTCCAGCGTGACGGTGAAGATCTGTTCCTCGTTCACCAGCGACCGGGAGTCGTTGCCCTTCTTCAGGTACGCACCGTACCGGCCGTTCTGGGCGGTGATCATCTCACCGTCGGAGGGGTCGACACCGACCTCACGGGGCAGGCTCATCAGCTTCAGCGCCTCGTCCAGGGTCACCGTCGCCGGGTCCATCGAGGCGAACAGGGACGCCGTCTTCGGCTTGAGGGTCTCCTCCAGGATCTCCTTGATCCGCTTGGCCTTACGGTTCTCCGCGGTCTTGGTCTCCCTGCTGAGCGGCTTCTTGCCCTCCTCGGCACGGGCGGCGTCATCGGCGTCGCGCTCGGCCTCGACGGTCTTCTCCGCCTCGGCGGTGACCCGGGCCTCCTCGTCGTCCTTGACCTTCTCGGTGACGTAGGGACCGTAGCGTCCTTCACGGGCCATGATCATCCGGCCGTTGGCCGGGTTCACGCCGACCTCGCGGCCGCCCTGCGGGGTGGCGAAGAGCTTCTCGGCGACCTCGAGGCTCAGCTCGTCCGGGGTCATCGACTCCGGCAGGTTCGCACGCTGCACCTCGGGCTCGGTGCCCTCCGGGGAACCGGCCGGCACCGGCTTGGTGCGCTCCAGGTAGGGGCCGTAGCGGCCGACCCGGACGATGACGGGGATACCGTCGGCGTCGTCGAAGAGATGCAGGGAGTTCACCTTGCGGGCGTCGATCTGCTCCAGGTTGTCGCCGACCAGGTGCTTGAGGCCGCCCAGTCGCGCGACGGAGTCTGCGGTGTTGTCGGACGCCTTCTCGTCACCGAAGTAGAACCCACGCAGCCACTGGGAACGGTCCTGGTCTCCGCGGGCGATCTCGTCCAGCTCGTCCTCCATCGAGGAGGTGAACTCGTAGTCCACCAGCGAGCCGAAGCTCTGCTCCATCAGTCCCACCACGGCGAAGGCGACCCAGCTGGGCACCAGGGCGGAGCCACGGGAGACCACGTAGCCACGGGCCTTGATGGTGTTGATGATCGAGGCATAGGTCGACGGACGACCGATGCCGAGTTCCTCCATGGTCTTGACCAGGGACGCCTCGGTGAAGCGGGCCGGCGGGTTGGTGGAGTGGCCGTCGGCGGTGACCTGCTCGGCGGTCAGTCCGTCGCCCTCGGCGAGCACAGGCAGTGCCTTCTCTGCGTTGTCGGCGACGTTGCGACCGTCGGCGGTCTGCGTGGTCTCCACGTAGGCCTTGAGGAAGCCCGGGAAGGTGATCGTGCGTCCGGTGGCCTGGAAGTCGACCTCGTTACCGGTGGTCGCGGTGCCGGAGACGGTGAC
Organism: Candidatus Corynebacterium avicola; assembly: GCA_019114135.1. Lineage (GTDB taxonomy): Bacteria > Actinomycetota > Actinomycetes > Mycobacteriales > Mycobacteriaceae > Corynebacterium > Corynebacterium avicola. The sequence continues at coordinate 41,709 of DXGC01000086.1, read as the reverse complement.
CTTCATCGAGGTACCGCGGGCGTCGGCCATCTGCGAGGCGACGGTGCGCTGCCAGATCAGCTCGTAGAGCTTGAACTCCTCGGTGTCGAGCTGCCCGGCGAGCTTGCCGGGGGTGGCGAAGGTCTCGCCGGCCGGACGGATCGCCTCGTGGGCCTCCTGGCTGTTCTTCACCTTGCGGTTGTACTGCCGCGGTGCATCGTGCACGTAGGTCGGTCCGTACAGCTCCCTGGCCTGCTGGCGGGCGGCGTCGATGCCGGCCTTCGACAGGGTCGTGGAGTCGGTACGCATGTAGGTGATGTGGCCGTTCTCGTAGAGACGCTGCGCGATACGCATCGTGCGCTCCGAGGTGTAGTGCAGCTTCCGGCCGGCCTCCTGCTGCAGGGTGGAGGTCATGAACGGCGGGTACGGACGCCGGGTGTAGGGCTTCTCCTCCACCGCGGTGACGCTCATCGACGCGCCGGTCAGTCCCTCGGCCAGGGACTCGGCGACGGCCTTGTCGATGACGGTGACATTGGCCTGCGCCTTGCCGGTCTTCATCTTTCCGTCGTCACCGAAGTCGCGGCCCTGGGCCACGCGTCGGCCGTCGACAGACGACAGGGTCGCCTGGAAGGACGTCGGGTTGGCTGATGCGTCCTGCCCGTTGCCGGACGCCGAGGCCGCCGCAGCGCTGGCGTCGAGGGTGGCGGTGAGGTCCCAGTACTCGGCGGAGACGAAGTCCATGCGCTCGCGCTCACGCTCGACGATCACGCGGGTGGCTACGGACTGGACGCGTCCTGCCGACAGGCGCGGCATGACCTTCTTCCACAGCACCGGGGACACCTCGTAACCGTAGAGACGGTCGAGGACACGGCGGGTCTCCTGGGCGTCGACCAGGTCGTGGTCGAGATCGCGGGTGTTGTCCGCGGCCTCACGGATCGCAGCCTCGGTGATCTCGTGGAAGACCATGCGACGCACCGGCACCTTGGGCTTGAGGACCTCGAGCAGGTGCCAGGCGATGGCCTCGCCCTCACGGTCGGGGTCTGTCGCGAGGTAGACCTCGTCCGACTGCTTGAGCTTGGCCTTGAGCTCGGACACCTTCTTCTTCTTGTCCGGGTTCACCACGTACAGCGGCTCGAAGTCGTCGTCGACGTTGACGCCGAGCCGTGCCCAGGGCTCCTTCTTGTACTTGGTGGGGACGTCGGCGGCGCCGCGTGGGAGATCGCGGATGTGGCCGACGGAGGCGTCGACGAGGTAGTTGTCGCCCAGGAAGCGCTGGATCTTCTTCGCCTTTGTGGCGGACTCGACGATCACGAGTTTCTTACCGCCGGTCGCGGTGTCCTGCGCTGCCATAGAGATTTCTCCCACCTTCCCGTTCATGCCGGTGTCTCCCGGCCTCCACTCTGCCTGGCGCTGGATCATGCGGTGTCCGGCACCGAGATCACAGACTGCAGAGGGGTTCGAGGTGAGACCCTACACGTCGCTGAGGACATGAGGTGGAAAAGCCTTCCCCACGGGGGAGTCGTACCCGTCCAGGGAATCAGGCGTCGGCGACGGTGAAACGCTGCCGACGGTGTGCGGGCTTCTCGAGCTCGTCGAGGGCGGAGACGGCGAAGGTCCCCGTGGTCACGGAGCCGCCGGCGGGGTTGTCGAGACCCAGGTTGTAGGACGCGGCGGCCTCACCCGGGCCGATCTCCGGGGCGGGGGCGAGCATGACCCAGTCGAGGTTCTCCGGGGAGGCCTTGTAGATGTCGAGAATCTCGGCGAAGGACTGCGCCTCGGCCTTGTAGGCCTCCGGGAAGTCGGGGGTGTCCTTCAGCATGGTGCCGTCCTCGGTGAGGGTTGCGCCTGCACCACCGACGATGAAGAAGCGGGTGTTCGCGGCGACCGGGGACTCGGCGAGCGTCGGGACCAGGGCGGCGTGGGCGTCGATGATCGGCTGGACGGAGCTGCCGTCGCGCGGACCGGGCACGGAGATGACCACGATGTCGGCGTCCTGCGCCTTGGCGACGACGTCGGCGGCGTCGCCGACCTCACCGGTGACGTAGGTGACGCCCTCGACCACGTTGGACGGCTCGGCGCTGCGGGAGACACCGGTGACCTGGTGTCCGCGCTCGACGGCCTGGCGTGCGATGTCCTGGCCGACCATACCGGTGGCGCCGTAGATGGTGATTGCGCTCATGATGTTCCTCCTGGAGGTTCTGTGTGGTTCTTCTTTGCTTCGTTGCCGTACGAGACCCACCGTAACCACGTCACTTCCCTTTGTAAAGTGGCTTTCAGAATAACTTTCAATGAACGGCGCCCGATGCTAACGTGATGTCCATGACCACTCCAGCGACCAGCCCTACATGGAACCCCGCCGCACGCGCGTGCCCGAGTCGCACCCTGTTCGCAGAGGTCGGCGACCGGTGGAACATGTTGATCCTGCTCGCCCTGGAGGACGGCCCCCTGCGCAACCGTGACCTGCGGTCCGCCGTCGACGGTATCTCCGACCGCGTCCTGGCCCAGCGCCTGACCGCCCTGGTCGCAGACGGCCTTGTGGCACGGACGGCCTTCCCCGAGATCCCGCCACGCGTGGTCTACGACCTCACGGACCTGGGACGTTCGGCCCTTCCCCCGATCCACGCCCTGTTCGACTGGACTGTGCAGAGCATGGACGATGTCGTCTCCTACCGCGAAGAGCACGCAGAATAGAGCGGAATAGACTGGACACATCGGGTGCCGGCCCAATCCCCCGACTCCCCTGACCGATGCCCATTGCCGGGTCATCGCACTGTGCACAGCGTCATTGAAGAATGTCGCATTGATCGACCAGAGCGACAAAGTCCGATGACGCTGTGCACTTTCCAATGACTCTTACGTATTCCTCCCCGGACACCGCACGCATGTAGTTGAATAACCTCAAGGACTCAGGGGAGGTGGGGCCGGGGTGGGCTCTCGACGCATACCAGCACCAGGCGGCACAGAAGATTCGGCAGTAACCGAGCGCAACACGTCGGCCGACCCACCGATCCGCCAACAAAGGCAGCCGCAAGCCGGACTGCAGGTGAGTCCGTTGTGCCTGCCCCCGGAATGCACTCCGACCGACTGGTACCGCAACCGAATTTCCTGGCGGCACAAGAAACGACGGAATCCACTTGCCGGCCATCGTCCACTGACCAGAGGCGAACTCATCCGCAACGGGATCACGCGCACCACGATCAGGGACAACTACACACGCGTCGAGTATGGCGTCTACCTCGACAACGACAGCCTTCTTCCGGCTACCACCGACACCGGTTACACGAGGTCACGTCGCATTCCGGCAGCGATGCTCACCCTCGCCCACCTGATCCGTCATCCACACCGCATTGCCACCGGTTTCGGCGCTGCATCACTGTATGGAATGACGTACTTCGTCGAAGAGGAACTGCTCGAGTTTCTCGCGCCGCCCGGTTCCTCCCCGGCCACAGCTCCCGACCATGTCCAGGTCTGCCCCACCCGACACCACCCAACGCATGTCCTCTCCGCCCGATCGCTGGACGGAGACATTCCGGGACTTCGAGTAGCACCCACGGGGACGACGTTGTCCCACATGTTTCGGCAGGTCATGGAGTCTGGTGGAATCCACGATGCATTACGCGCCGCGCCTGACCTCACCTCTCTGCGGCCAGAGCTATCCCCGAAATTCATCAAGTGTGTCCAGGTCTCCGACAGTTTTCACCAGGCACTGGGACGAGTCGAACCGGGTAATCCTGCGGCGCTTCGCGTCCCTGGAGGCGTCGACGCCCGGCTCGCCGCCAAGATCATTGACCTCACCGATGTCGGAGCCGAGTCTCCGCCGGAATCCCTGCTCCGACTGGTGGTCAGCGACCTGGCGTCCGGACTGCGCAGCCAAATCCCGGTTTTCAAGGAGGACGGCTCACTACTGACGGTGTCTGACCTGGGGTGGGAGGAGCCCGGCGTCCACCTTTTCTACGACGGCGTCCACCACCTTCACCGACATCAACGGGACCATGATTCGAAGGTGCTGGCCGCACTGCAGCGCAATGGCGGCCACGTGATCCGAGTCATCGCCGAAGATCTGAACGACCTCGATGCCGTCATCGCGCTACGGGAGCGCATCAGCGAAGCTCTCGGTTGAGATGCACCGCTTCCGGTCACCTCGCTTCTTGAAGCACAGGTCTGTGCCCCGCCATCTGTCCACCGTCCAGCAGCCCTTGTACCAGGAGCAGCTGACACCAGCGCTCCCGGCCATCCTCTGTCATCGCACTGTGCACATCGTCATTGAAGAATGTCACCTTGCACGACCAGAGCGACACAGTCCGATGACGCTGTGCATTCTCCGATGACACAACCACGCGAGACAATGCGCGGGAAAGTCTGAACGGCAGAATGGACATCCGAACGAAGCACTTCCCGCAGGTCATCCAGGTGAAAGGACGGGATAGCAGCCCACTGGGACACTGACCCCCTGAAAACGAGGAACCGCCGCCACCGGATGAATTCCGGTGACGGCGGTGCCGTCGAGGTCCGTCGGAACGAACCTTGGTTCTGTGCCTCTGTCAGGGAGTGTTCGAGAACACGCCCCCTCCAGGAGTGGCCCAGATGTCTTAGAGAGCGGTGACCTGCTGGGCCTGCGGGCCCTTGGCGCCCTCGCCGATCTCGAACTCGACCTGCTGGTTCTCCTCGAGGGTACGGAAGCCGTTGCCCTGGATCTCAGAGTAGTGGACGAAGACGTCGTCGCCGCCATCGTTCGGAGCGATGAAGCCGTAGCCCTTTTCGGCGTTGAACCACTTGACGGTTCCCTGTGCCATGTTCTTTCCTTACTTACTTTCTCGGTGATCGGTGCCCTGCCAACTCTTCGCAGGAACACCGGGCCGATGCTGAGACCACCAGATGGTTGGTCCGTTCGCATGCAAACAACTCCCGCGAACGTTTTACCTACTGTCTGCGGGTGAAACCGTAAAAAGCAGCGAGCAAAGCGACGCACAGAAACTGTGACCGATCACCAGTGTTCCACGTTCGCCAGACAAACACCATACGAACCACCGCATTCACTGAAAAACCATCCGATCGACCCCCTCCTCCACCGCGGGGACCAGCATCTTTCTAAACTCGTCATCATGAGCGATTCCTACGGTGCCGAGCTTCTGGACATCATCGTCCCGGCTGACGTGTCGTCGCAGGTCGCTTCCGATACCCTGCAGGACTCCCCGCTGACCCACTCGCGTTCCGAAGCGGCCCGGCCCGCCCGACCGGTGGACTGGCCGGACTGGGTGAACCCCGCACTGCGCGACCATCTGGTCGACGCCGGTATCAGCAGCCCCTGGAGCCACCAGGTCGCCACCGCAGAGCACGCCTGGGCCGGACGTGACGTGGTGGTGTCCACCGGCACCGCCTCGGGCAAGTCGCTGGGGTACCAGCTCCCCGTCCTCTCCCACCTCGCTGCCGGGGCCACCGGAGCTGCAGGTGGCACCGCGTCCTGCCTGTACCTCTCCCCCACGAAGGCCCTGGCCCAGGACCAGCTCGGCACCCTCGCCCAGCTGTGTTCGGCGGTGCCCGCACTGCGTCACGTGATGGTCGCCGCCTACGACGGCGACACCCCCACCGAGGCCCGTCGCACCATCCGCGACGAGGCCCGGATCATCGTCTCCAACCCGGACATGGTGCACGCCTCGATCCTCGGCCAGTCCACCCGCTGGTCCCGGCTGCTGCGCACCCTGCAGTTCATCGTGGTCGACGAATGCCATGTCTACCGGGGCGTCTTCGGCGCGCACGTCTCCCTGGTGCTGCGCCGACTACTGCGTCTGGCCGAGCAGGCCGGCGCCCGTCCCACCGTCATCCTCGCCAGCGCGACCACCGCAGACCCCGCCGGGCACGCCGCCCGACTCACCGGACGTGAGGTCACTGCGGTGACCACCGACGGCTCACCGCAGGGTGAGCGCACCGTCGCCCTGTGGGAGCCGGGGTTCATCGAGGGACGCGTCGGCGAACACGGAGCCCCGGTGCGCCGGGCCGCCACCACCGAGGCCGCCGGGATCATGGCCCGGCTGATCGGCGAGGGTGCCCGCACGCTGACCTTCGTTCGTTCCCGGCGCGGCGCCGAGGTCACCTCCCTGGCCTGCGCCGAGGACCTCGCCACGGCCGGACGTCCCGACGACGCCGCACGCATCGCGTCCTACCGCGCGGGCTACACCCCGGAGGCCCGACGCGAGCTGGAACACCGACTGGACAACGGCGACCTGCTGGGCCTGGCAGCCACCAGTGCCCTGGAACTGGGCATCGACGTCGGCGGCCTGGACGCCGTGGTGACCTGTGGTTTCCCCGGTACGGTCGCCAGTTTCCGGCAGCAGGCGGGACGCGCGGGACGCCGCGGCCAGGGCTGCCTGGTGGTCATGGTCGCCTCCGACAACCCGCTGGACTCCTACCTCGTGCACCATCCCGACGCCTTGCTGGACACCCCGGTCGAGGCCAGCGTGTTCAACCCGTCCAACCCGTACATCCTGGCCGGCCACCTGCTGTGTGCGGCGGCGGAGGCACCGCTGACCGGTGCGGACGTCAGACGGTTCAGCGACTCCGACCCAGGGCCGGTCCACCAGGTGATCGAGGCCCTGCTCGCCGAGGGCTCACTGCGACGTCGGCCGCGGGGGCTGTTCTGTGACCTGGAGATCGCCGGGCAGGTCCACGGCCGGGTCAACATCCGCGGTGGTGCCGGCGAGGAGGTCGTGATCGTCGACGGCGAGTCCGGACGTGTGCTGGGCACCGTCGACGCCGCCCGCGCGGTCGGTGACGTGCACGACGGGGCGGTGTACGTGCACCAGGGCGAGAGTTTCGTGGTCGACGAGTTGTCGCTGGAGGACTCGGTGGCGGTGGTGCACCCGGAGACCCCGGAGTGGACCACGCGCCCGCAGGAGACCACCGATATCCGGGTGGAGCAGGTCCACCGCACCCTGCAGGTCGGCGGGACGCCCGACACGGACTCCGGGGTGTGGCTCGCCGATGTCTCCGTCGAGGTCTCCCACCAGGTCACCGGCTACCAGCGTCGCCTGTCGGACGGGGAGGTACTTGAGACCGTGCCCCTGGACGTGCCAGCCCAACGGCTGCGCACCCGGGCGGTGGCGTACACCGTGCAGCCGGAGGTCCTGCTCGACCTGGGAATCGAGGAGCCCCTGTGGCCCGGCACCCTGCATGCCGCCGAGCATGCGGCGATCGGTCTGCTGCCGCTGCTGGCCACCTGCGACCGCTGGGACATCGGTGGGGTGTCCACGGTGCTGCACGCCGACACCGGGCTGCCCACTGTGTACGTCTACGACGGCTACGCCGGCGGTGCCGGCTTCGCCGAGGCCGGGTTCGACCGTTTCGCCGCGTGGATGGCGATGACCGCCGATGTGGTGGAGGACTGCGGGTGCGAGTCGGGCTGCCCGTCGTGCGTGCAGTCGCCGAAGTGCGGAAACGGCAATGACCCGCTGTTCAAGTACGGTGCGGCGGTGTTGCTGCGGGCTTTGGCCGACGCAGCCGACACAGCCGACACAGCAGCGCAGTGACAGGACGTATCGTAGGGAAAACCACTTCGTTTCCGAGGAGTCCCCAGTGCCCCGCGTCCTTCCCACCCGTGTCTCCAACTCGTCCCGCCCCTCCCGTTCACGACCGCTGACGACCACCGCCGCGCTGTGTGTCGCAGCGCTGGTCGTCGGTTTCGCGTCCGTCTCGGCGTCCGTCTCCGCCGCCGACGCAACACCCTTGGACGCAGGACAACCGGTGCAGGATCCGGGGCCGAACCGGGTCACCCCGGACTGGTCGGGGCTCGATGTCACCGGCGGGGTGGGTGCTGCCCTGTCCGACGAGGTGGGCGTCCCGGCCGGTGAGGTCCCGTTGAACCCCGGTCTCGGACTGACCAGTGCCGGCGAACAGCACCGCTTCGCCTACTCCACCAATGACCAGCACGGGGACGTCGTGGCGTCCACCGCCGCGGTGTTCCTTCCGAAGGGCGAGGCACCCGAGGGCGGCTGGCCGGTGCTGGCCTGGGCGCACGGCACAGTCGGGCTCGGCGACGAGTGCACCCCGTCCGCACAGAACCGCAGCCCCCGCGACACCGGCTACCTCAACCACTGGCTCGACGAGGGTTACGCCATCGTCGCCTCGGACTACGCCGGACTCGGCACACCCGGACTGATGAGCTACCTCAACGGGTCGGTGACCGCGGCGAACGTCATCGACTCGGTGGCCGCGGCGGGGAAACTGGACTCGGTGGGCCCGGACCTGTCGGACAGGTGGGCGGTCATCGGTCAGTCCCAGGGAGGTGGCGCGGCCCTGCACGTCGCCCACGAGGCCACCGCCCGCAGCCGTGAGGTTGGCTTGGACTACCGGGGCGCGGTCGCCACCGGGGCACCGGCCTACATCGAGGAACTGGTCCTGGCTGGTTCACCCTCGTTCCCTCCGGTGGCCTTGCCTGCCGGTCTGAACGTGTACTCCGCCTACATCCTGGCGGGCTTCCGTGAGGCACACCCGGAGCTCGACGCGGACTCCGTGTTGACCGAGACCGGTCGTCGCATCGCCGACATGGCGGAGACCGCCTGCTACGGGGCACTCGAGGAGGCGCTGGACGGGGTGAACATGGCGTCCGCCTTCTCCCGTCCCCTGCGCGACGTCCCGGGCCTGGAACCGGCGTTGCGGAACTACATGGCGACCCCGACCAGTGGATACGACCGCCCGGTGTTCCTCGCCCACGGACTGCAGGACCTGGATGTGCCGACCCCGGTCGGACTGGCACTGAACTCGGAGATGTGGCTGCGGCAGTTCACCGGTGATGCTTCGGCGAACACGCAGGTGGACGTGCACTGGTACAACGCCGACCACAGTGGGGCGATGTTGGCGTCGATGGCCGATTCCACCCCCTTCCTCGAATCATTGTTCCGCTGACCCGGCCAGCAGCTAAAGTTAGCGTCACCTTTTCCCGGATCTTCGCTGGATCCGACCGACGTTTCCCGGAGTTGCCGTGCCGACCTTCCTCTCCCCGTATCGTCCTGCCCGCACCGTTCGCACCGTGGTTGCCACAGCACTGGTCGCTGTCACCGCAGTCGCCGCTGCCCCCGCGGCCTCGGCCCAGTTCGGGCAATTGGGTCCGTCGCAGCCGCTCGTCCCCGGCTCGCCCATGAAGGAGCCGGTGGCGAACATGACCGAGCCGAACTGGTCGGGTCTCGATGTCCGGGAGGCCTCCGCACTGACCGGCGACCTCGCACTGCCGGACTCTGCGGGCAAGGCGATGACGGAGGTGCCACTGGACGCCCCGATGCACATGCCGGACGCCTCGCTGAACCAGCGGTTCCTGTACTCCACCGTCGACCAGCACGGGAACATCGCCGGGGCGACCTCGGCGGTGTACCTGCCCAAGGGCGAGGCCCCGGCTGAGGGGTGGCCGGTCATCGCCTGGGCCCACGGCACCGTCGGCATCGGCGACGACTGCACCCCCTCGGCCGGACACCGTAACGACGCCGACTACCTCAACCACTGGTTGTCCCGGGGCTACGGCGTCGTCGCCCCGGACTACACCGGTCTGGGGACGCCAGGACTGATGAGCTACTTCAACGGGAAGGCCACCGCCACCAGCGTGGTGGACGCCGTCGTCGCCGCCGGGGACCTGCAGTCCACCTCTGACCAGCTGTCGACGAAGTGGGCCGTGGTGGGCCAGTCCCAGGGCGGTGGAGCGGCACTGCATGTCGCCCACGATGCGGCTGGACGCAGCACCGACGCGGGCCTGGACTACCGCGGGGCCGTCGCCACCGGCGCCCCGGCCTACATCGAGGAACTGGCTCTGGTCTCCGGGCCGAACTTCCCGCCGGTGCCCCTGGGTGGCAGCATCAACGCCTACCTGGCGTACAGCATCGCGGGCTTCCGTGAGGCCCACCCCGAGATCGACGTCGACGCCGCACTGACGGAGGAGGGTCGACGCATCGCCGATGCCGCGGAGACTTCGTGCCTGCGTGAACTGCGGCAGGCACTGAACTCGACGAACATCGCCACCGCCTTCAACCGTCCGCTGGCGAGCGTGCCGGGCCTGGAACGTGCTCTGCGTGACTACATGGCCACCCCGACCGACGGCTACGACCGCCCGGTGTTCCTCGGCCACGGCTACACCGACCTGGACGTTCCCAGCCCTATTGGCCTGACGATGAACTCGGAGGTGTGGATCAACCAGTTCGCCGGCTCCAATGAGCAGGTGGAGGTCCACTGGTACCCACAGGACCACTCCGGGACGGTGTGGGCGTCGACGGCCGACTCGGAGCCGTTCCTGCGACGCATCTTCGCCTGACAACACCACTACCGCTCCGCCGGCCCGGCGGCCGCCCTGGCTTCCCGTGTCCCCACCCTGACCTTCACGGCCATGCCGGTCACTCCGGGGGTGCCGTGGTTGGTGGCTGTCCCGTCGACGGTGCCACAGGACACCAGCTCGGACCCGTTGCCGCTGGCAACCTGTGCAGCAACCGAGCAGGCCTGCTGTTCGCCGGCGGTGAGCAGGACGGTCGCCGCCGACACCGCGACCAGGTCGGCCGCGGCGACAGCACGGTGCTGGGCGACCACTGCCACCGTCACCTGCACGATGAGCAGGCAGCAGGCGATGATCCCCAGGATCACCGCGGCTCCGATGACCGTCACCGAACCGTCGTCGCCGAGTCTCCGGCGCGAGTGCTTCCCGGTGTCGGTCTCAGTCGGGTTCATTGACGATCACCGCCGTGGCCGAGATGTCGAAGAGTCGCCCGGGGACGACGACGGTGACGGTCAGCAGGTCGGTGGCGTCATTGTCCTGCCCTGAAGTTCCTTGCCGTGACCCCGCCCCCGATACGGTGACCTGTGCCTCCGGGTCGGCTGCAGCGACGACCGTCTGGGCGGACGCCCCGTCGCCCAGGGCTGCTGCCCGGGCGGCGTCGCGGGCCATCCCCACGGCCGACAGGTAGGTCGCCAGGGTCATGACCCCGGTGATGACCACACCGACGACCGCGGTGATCGCGGTGAACACCAGGGCAGCCTCCACGGTGACGAATCCCCGGTCGTCGCCGACCGTCGGAGACCGCATGGTTGTTGCCCGTCGACCTGGGTTACTCAGTGTCCAGGGCACGCTGGAAGATGGAGGTCAACGCCGACTCCACCGCGTCCGAGGTGACGACCATGTAGAGCAGCGCCCCGAGGGCGGCTGCTGCCACACATCCCAGGGCGTACTCGATGGTCGACATCCCCCGGTCATCGTGCAGGACGGTGTCGACGACCCCGGTGGCCGGAGCAGCAGAGGTCGCGGCGGCGTCCTCCGTGGTTCCGTCGTCCACATTCGCGTCGTGCGTGGTCGGGTCTTTCACTGTTGTGTCGTTCATGGTCTTTTCTCCTGATCTCTAGGTCTCTCTGTTTCTCTGTGGTGGTGCAACACTCACACCCCGGCGAACCCCACCACCAACGGCACCAGCCCCACCAGCACGAACGCCGGAAGGAAGCACAGTGTCAGTGGGGCCGCGACGGCGACGAGAACCCTCTCGGCACCTGCCCTGGAGCGGTCACCGGCGCTACGACGCAACCGGTCGGCGATCCCGAGGATCTCCTCGGACATCCGGGCACCGTTCCGGGCCTGGACGGCGGCGCGGCGGGCGACGGGGCCGAAGCACCCGTCGTCGAGTAGGGGCCGCCATGCATGGGCCCCCGAGCCCAGCTCCAGTAGCGCGGCGACCCGCTCCAGTGGGCTGTCTCCCCCGTCCCCCGCTGCCGTGGCGTCCACGGCGACCCGCCATGCCCCGACCACCGGCATTCCGGAGGTGAGGGCTGCGGCGAAGACGTCGAGGACACCGGCGGCGGCCAACTCCGGTGGTCCGGCGCGACCGCCGACCCCACCCAGCACCGTCACGGTCAAGGACTCCACCCACAGCACCCCGGCGCAGGCCAGCAGGATCCCGGCGAGCAGGACCAGTACCCCCAGCACGTTGCCCACCAGGAAACCGACCGGGGTCAGCCCCATCGACTGGCCGATCCCCAACGCCCCCACCGGCAGCAGGAGCAGGATGATCTCGGTGAGCCGGGCCCCGGCCAGCGCGCTGGAGGTGTGTCCCAGGTGGGTCAGCTGGGCCTCGATACCGTCGACCCGCCGACGCATCACCTGCCCCAGGGCCAGGCCATGGCGTTGCGCCACCGACCACAACCGCATGACCTCAGCGACCTCAGCCGCCTCAGCGACCTCGGCCTGATTCTCTACACCGGTGCCGACCTCCCCTCCGAGCCGGGCCCGGCCGATCTCCCGGCTCAACGAATCAACCAGTTCAGCCCCGGCGCGGCGCCGAGCTTCAGGCGTCGCGGCGAGTGCCTCCAACGCATGCTCGGCGGCCCGCACCGGGCGAGCACCCACCGCCAGCTCCACCGACAGGGCGTCGGTGAATTCCCGCAACGTCCGTGTCCGCACAGCCCGGTTCGACAGATCCACTGCCGCGATGATCACCCGCCGGCTGGTGACCGTGATCATCGCCGCGGCCCCGGTCAGTGCCACCGGCGTCAGCATGACCACTGCCGTTCGATCCGCATGGCGCCGTCGGAGCACAGCAGGCGTCCGACCTCCCGGACGAACCGTCGCCCACCGACCCGGCCCAGGTGGACGACGGCATCGACTCCGTCCCCGACCTGACGGGCGACCGTCTCCGCGGGCATCCCGGCCAGTGCCCCGAGAGCCTCCAGCCGGCCGGGGACGGCGGCGAGGCTGTTGGCGTGCACGGTCCCGGCACTTCCGCCGTGTCCGGTGTTGAACGCCAGCAGCAGCTCGGCGATCTCCGCACCCCGGATCTCCCCGACGATGATCCGGTCCGGTCGCATTCGCAGACTCTGACGGACCAGCACACGCATGTCGATTCCTCCGGTGCCGTCCGGGCCTGGCTCCCTGGTCCGGAGGCTGACCGCGTGGGGATGCCCCGGGAACAACTCCGGGGTGTCCTCGACCTGCAGGATCCGTTGGTCGTGCGGGACCTCGGCGAGCAACGCCGAGAGCAGGGTGGTCTTGCCGGTACCGGTGCCACCACTGACGAGGAAGGAACGATTCTCGGCGACCAGGTCACGCAACTGGTGCGCGACCTCCTCGGGGAACATCCCGGCGTCCTGCAGGACCTGCAGGTCACGATGTGCCGGAGACAACGCCCGCAGACTGATGCACGGCCCCCGACCAGACGGCGGGTCCAGTACCGCATGCACCCTCACACCCACCGCCGCCACCCCGGTCGGCAGGTCGGTGATGATGCCGTCGGCGAAGGGGTGGGCGTCGTCGAGACGCACCCCGCAGGACGCCGCCAACCGCACGGCGATCTCCCGGCACGCCTCGGCGTCCCCGATCCGCAGATCCGTCGGCTCCACTCCCCGGCCACGGTCTACCCACACCGCGCCGGGCCCGTTGAGCATCACGTCGGTGACCTCCGGATCGCACAGTGGCACGGCGAGTTCGCCGAGTCCGGAGAACTCACGGTTCAGGGCCCGGACGTCCTCCACCCCGCCGAGGTCGAGATGCTCGATCACCGAGGTGATGTCCTCGTCGGTCGGGTGTGCCACCGCCCGGTCGACCAGTTCATCGCGGACCCGGTCAATCAGCGGCGCATCGCCGTCGGCCACCGCTCCCACCGTCGTTGTGCCCTGCCCCGTCTTCGTACGCCACCAGCTGCTCACCGAACCATCGCCTCCCACAGTTCCCGGGCCGCCTTTCCCGCCGTCCCGGCCGCCTGACCGGTGGTCCGGAAGTCACCACGGTCGATGTCGACGGAGAGGAAAGGGTCATCCTCCCAGGTGACGTCGGGTTCCCGCCCCAGCAGGCTCAACGTCTGGTTCCAGGTCAGCCCGGAGCGTGGCAGTTCACGCAGCACCACCCAGGTCTCCGGGTCGGCACCGCACGACCGGCGCGCCGCCAGGACTCCCGGCACCGTCTGCGGCACGACGATCACGCGGTGGCGGCGGTAACGACCACTCCACATCACCGGGTCGTGCGAAGGCCCGGAACGTCGCGCGGCTGGCGCCCTGCCGTGGTCGCGGATGATCGACAGGCCGAGCTCCCCCACCGCACCCTCACGCAAGGGACAGTCGACGGTGCCCTCTTCCTCGGTGGGCGCGTCCACCACCGCCACGTCACCGGCCCACATCTGGGCAGCCCGCCAGTTCTGCGCTGAATCGTCCCCGCTCCCGCTGCCGGACCTGCCGGGTGACTGTCCCTCCATCCCGAGCAGCAGCCGGTGGTGACCCTTCCAGGCCCGGTCGTCGGCGTCGGCCAGCACCGCCTCGCCGTCGGTCATCTCTGCGACGGCTCCGGCGAGAGCTGCTGCGAACACACTGGCCCCGGCACCGCCGACAATGCCGTACACCGAGATGTCGACGGGATCCGCACAGCCGATCAGCGCCGCCAGGTCCGCAGACTGCTCCGGGATCTGCAGGGCGTTTTCACGATGATGGGCAGACACCCGGATGATGTGCACCCCGTCTGCGGAGCTGCCAGCGTCGCCGGTACCTCCGCCGTCGCCGTCGGTCACCACGATCCGCGCCGACGCCCGGCCGTCCTCCGCGGCCCCGTCCCCCACCGGGGAGTCGGCGACCAGCAACCGTCGTCCGGTGACCGCCACAGCGAGGCCGACCTCGTCCGCCACGCCAGGGTCCTCGATGACCAAATCCACCGGACGAGGAGTGGGTGCGTGGTGCCCCGCTCCCCGGGTCCGTGCCGGCCGGTGCAGTCGTGGAAGTCTGTTCAGTCCCCTCATGGCGCACAGCATCGCAGCAGCGCGGAGCAGTAGGAAAGAAGCCGCAACGGAGCAGTGATTTCGTGTGGAGAACTTCCGGTGGAGTTTCGGGACTACTGTGGACAACGTGGTGACACAACCCTGAACCGTCACCAGTTTCTGTAACACATGGGGCCACTGGAACGTATGGTGAAGTTGTGACCGACACCGGCGAAGACATCCCCGCGCTCGAGATCATCACCGAGCCCGGCGTCGATCCGTCGTGCGTCCTGGCCGTCTTCGACCTCGACAAGACGATCATCGACACGTCCGCATCGATGGCCTACCGCAAGCCCCTGGCCGAACGCGGCCTGATCACCACCAGTGAGATGCTGCGGATGCTCATCATGCTGGGCAACTACATGATCAGCGGCCACGACGAACAGTCCCTCAACGCGACCAGGGACACCCTGGTCGGCATGGTGAAGGGACGCAAGGAGGCGGACCTCGCCGCCGTCGCCCATGAGGCCCTGCACGAGGTCATCGTCCCGTTCATCTACGCCGAGGCACGCGACCTCATCGACCGCCACCGTGCGGCCGGCCACCGGGTCGCCATCATCACCGCCTCCGCCCGGGTCCTCGTCCAACCCATCGCCGACGAGCTCGGCGCCGACCACCTCATCGCCACCGAACTCGACGTCGACGACGAGGGCTACTTCAACGGCGAGGTCCCCTTCTTCTGCAAGGGCCCCGCCAAAGTCGAGGGACTGCAGCGGCTCGCGGACATGGAGGGCTACGACCTCTCCGCCAGTTTCGCCTACACCGATTCCGCCACCGACCTGCCGCTGCTCACCACGGTGGGACACCCCACCGCGGTGAATCCAGACCGCGCACTGCGCCGTGAGGCAACCGCCCAGAGCTGGCCGATCGTGAAGTTCGGACGCACCGAACCACTGTTCAACCTGCCCGAACACACCGGTGCCATCGCCCGCGGGGCAGGCACCGCGGCCCTCGTCGGTACACTCGCCGCGGGACTGCTCGTGTGGCTCAAGGGACGTGAAGACGGGTAAAGTCCCACCATGTGGGGACACCTCTGGCACAATGGCCTGGAGACAACCACGATTTACCCCCGAATGACCATTCACCAGGAGAGTGCGTAGTGAGCGACAAGGACACCAACGGGATGTTCACCGACAAGGACAGCTTCAGTCCGCAGGTCAATTCGATCCCGCTGTCGGACGTTGATGCCCAGGCGGCTGGTCGCGGCGGCAGCATCGGCGACCTGGTGAAGGACGCCAGCACCCAGATCTCCACCCTGGTCCGCTCCGAGGTGGAGCTGGCCAAGACCGAGATCTCCTCGTCCGCGAAGAAGGGCGGACTGGCCGTCGGCCTGTTCGGCGCCGCTGCTGTCGTGCTGGCCTACAGCTCCTTTTTCTTCTTCTTCTTCCTCGCTGAGCTCCTCGACAACTGGATGCCGCGCTGGGTCGCCTTCCTCGTCGTCTTCCTGATCATGGTCGTCGTCGTGGCCATCCTGGCCCTTGTCGGCGTGAAGTTCATCAAGGGCGTGGAGAAACCACAGGCGACGATCGACTCCGTCGGCCAGCTGAAGTCCGTTGTCCCGGGCAAGAAGCAGGCTGAAGAGGACGACAACGGGATGTACACCTAGGTCCTGAACCTGGGTACTCAACTCACGTGACCTCCCCGACAGCCCCGGAGCACAGGTATGTGCACACCCGGGGCATTCGTCTGCATGTACAGGTCCAGGGACCGTCTGACGCACCCCTGGTCCTGCTGATCCACGGTTTCGCCGGCGGGCACTTCGACTGGGACGAGCTGATGGCCGAGTTCCGCGACGGCGACAGCGCCGACGCCGGCTCCCCCGTCCGCCTCGCCGCCGTGGACCTCCGTGGTTACGGACGCTCCGACAAGACGCCCCGTGGCTACGACCTGACCACCGCCGCGTCCGACATGTGCGGCACCATCCGCGCCCTCGGGCACACCGACGCCCTGGTCGTCGGACACGGTGAAGGTGGGCTGGTGGCCTGGACCATGGCCGCCCACGAGCCCCAGCGGGTCTCCGGGATCATCACCCTGGCGTCGGCACATCCCCTGGCACTGGCCCGCAACATCCTCACCAACCCGGTGTCGCAGTGGCCGCGCATCCGCAACTCCCTCTTCGCACAGCTGCCCCGCCTTCCGGAACGTGCCCTGCGCAAGAATGGTTCGGCCGCGGTGGCCGACTCCTTCCGTCGCCAGGTGGCCCCGGGCTTCCGGGAGACCGAGACCTGCCGGAAGCACCAGGAACTGCGCCGCGAGGGCATGCAGATCGACAAGGTCCCGCACCTCTCCTGCGAGTACCGTCGATGGACGCTGCGCAGCCGGCTGCGCCCGGAGGGTGGCGACTTCAACCGCACCATCCCGAAGCGCACCGATGCCCCGGCGCTGTGCGTCGATGGTTCGATGGACCCGGCCTACACGCCGAAGATCGCCCGACGGTCCGCCGCCCGCGGCGGTGCCGGCTCCGGTACCGAGCTGCTCTACGGCGTCGGCCACTTCCCCCACATCGAGGATCCCCCGGCTGTCGCCGCGCTGATCCGTCAGCAGGTCAACTGACCTCCCGGCAGTCCTCTGGCCGACCGGTCAGTTGACCACGCACTTCTCCGTGTCCACCGCTGCCTGGTGGCTGTCCATGTCACCGACCTGGGACAGGACCTCGTCCTTCGTCAGGGCGTAGCCGGTCTCCGAGTCGCCCACGGCGGCACCGAAGATCAGACCCAGGACATTGCCCTCGGTGTCGATCAGCGGCCCGCCGGAGTTGCCCTGCACCACGGTGCCGCGCAGGGTGTAGGCCTCACGGTCGACCCGGGTGGCGGCGTAGATGTCCGGACCTGAGACCACGAACTGCTCCCGGATACGCGCCGGTGTGGCCTGGAAGTCCCCACCGAGCGGGAAGCCCATCACGATGGCGTCCTGGTTGTGCTCACCCGGGGCCTCGGACCAGTTGAGGGGCGGCAGCGTGGTCCCGTCGGTGGTGCGGACCAGGGCGATGTCCTCCTCCGGGTTGTAGTACACGACCTGCGCGGACGCCTCCCCCTCGGTGGTCTCCAGCATCACATTACCGGTGCCCGCGACGACGTGGGCGTTGGTCATCACCAGATCATCGTCGATGGCGAAGCCGGTGCCCTGCAGGATCCGGTTGCACTGCTCGGCCTCACCGACGACCCGGACCACGGACGGCCGGGCCTGCTGGACCGCGGCCGTGTTGGTCAGCGCATTGTCCGGGGCATCCACCTCGGTGTCGGGGATGTCGGTGAAGGGGTCGGTGATGACCGGGAAGCCGGAGTCACCGAAGAAGGACGCCGTCTGCGACGGCAGCGACTCAAGCCAGGACGGTGCGATGTTGCTGACCGCGGACAGGATCGACGAGCCACGCACCGCCCGCCCAAGGTCACCGGAGTTGTTTCCGGCGACCGGCACGATCACCAGCCAGACCACCAGCAGGGTGGTCACGACCTGCACCAACGCGCCGACCGCGGAGTCCGCGCGCATCACCGCACGGGTGCGGATCGTGTCGCGCAGCCGGTTTCCGATCATCGAACCGATCGTGTAGCCGATGAGGACCGCACCGGCGACGATCAGCAGCGCGACGACGAACCGGGCGTTCTCCCCGTCGACGTGCTCCATGATCATCGGCAGGAGGCGAAGGCCCCCGATTCCGCCGAGCAGCACACCGACCATCGAGAAGAACGCCGAGGCCCCACCCTGGCGCCATCCTGAGACGAGGGCGAACAGCGCGATGACGACGATGACGATGTCCAGGATCGCCGAACCGCTCACCAGTCCACCTCCTTGGATGCTTTTGCTGGGTTGCCTGTGTTGGCTGTGTTGCCTGGGTTGCCTGGGTTGCCTGGGTTGCCGGGACGCTTCTGCAGTTCGCCCGCCGGCTCCGTACCGGGTTCCTCCCCCAGTAGAGCGGGCACCAGGTTCTCACCGTTACGCGAGGTCTCCAGGGCGGCGAACAGGTCGACGACGTCGGCCGGCTCCCCGTCCTGCCAGGGCTGCTCCCAGGGCTTCTCCCAGCCGCCCAGTTTCAGCACCGCGTCCACCACGCCGCCGGTGAAGCCCCACAGCAGGTAGCCGTCGATGTCGAATGCAGGACCATGCCAGTTCAGGAAGCCGATCCTGCTGCGCACCGTCGGCTCCACCAGGTCGGCCACCGGAACCGGGCGCACCCAGTCGGTCTCCTCGGTGGCAGGCCGCACCGACCCCGGGGTCCGCCACCAGGCGATCACCGGGATGACCGCGTGGTTCGTCCGGTCGATGTACAGCGGCTGCAGCAGGGCGACCGGTACAACCGACGCCGGGTCGCAGGCGGTCTCCTCGACCGCCTCACGCAAGGCGGTCTCCACCGGGGAGCTGTCCACGGACTCGCGCCGTCCGCCGGGGAAGGCGATCTGGCCGGAATGGGTACGCATCCTGGGGTTCCGGTGCGTCAGCAGGACGCTCGGGCCGTGCTCACCCTCACCCTTGCCGTCGGCCTCGCCGAAGAGCACGAGCACGGCGGAGTAGCGGGGCTTCTCCCCGCCGGGCCCGGTCTCGGGCACGTCGCGTCCGGCGTCGCCGAGAATGCCGGTCTTCTCCGTCCCGGAACGCGCAGCGGTCACCAACGGCTCCAGCCAGTCGGGCAGGTCGTCCGGCAGCGCAGGCTGGACGGATCCGGCCTCGAGCCAGTCGTCCAGTGTGTATGCGGTCTGATCAGGGTGATCAGGACGCTCAGATGCAGAAGTCATGGGGTGTCCATAGTACGTGTCATCAGTTCCTCCACCTCATCGACGGAGGTCAGTTCGCCCGGATGCAGTTCCTCGCGGGTGCCGTCGGGACGCATCACCAGCGACAGCGGCACCACCGACGGCAGATTCGCCGCCGCTGCCAGGTCACCCGAGGAGTCCTGGAAGCTGGCGAAGCGGACGTCGAGGTCGGCAAGCAGGTCGACGCCCGCCTGGCCCTGCTCGTTGGCGTGCACGCCGATGATGTTCCACTCCGGGTGCTTCTCGGCGACCTCCTGCAGCACCGGCAGTTCCTCGCGGCAGGGGCCGCACCACCAGGCCCACACGTTGATCAGGGTGGGACGCCCCGCGGTCAGCTCCGCGAGCGACATGGATGACTCCGAAGTAGGTGTCCCGCCGTCGGTCAGACATGGCAGGGTGACGTCGGCGAGTTCGGCGTCCGACGAGAGCGTCGAAGGCGCGGCCTGCGCGTCCCCCTCCGGCGTGGGGCAGTCGATGCGCTGCCCCTCACCGACGTTGTAGGACGTCCCGGCCGGGTCGGGAGTCGTCGTGGCGTCCGGGATCTCCTCGCCCGTGGTGGATGCGGCCGGCGGCACCTCGGGCTCCGGCGGGTCGCCGCCGAGCACCGACAGACCGAGGGGAACCAGGGCGACGCCCAGACCGACCACCAGGGCGATGGCCAGCAGGATCGTGCGGGTGCGGTTGTCGTCCCGCGTCGGGTGGTCGTCCTGCGTCACTTCGCCCTCCCCGCTGTCGCACCATTCTCAGCTGTCTCCCCGGCCGCACGCGACGGGCACAGGGTGGCCAGCACGCAGACGTTGCATTTCGGGGAGCGCGAGGTGCAGACCTGCCGACCGTGGAAGATCAGGCGGTGGGAGAACATCGTCCACTCCTTCTTCTCCACCATCGCGGTGATCTCGCGCTCAACGACGACCGCGTCGGTCTCGGTGGTCAGGCCGAGCCGTCGGACGAGGCGTCCGACATGGGTGTCCACCGGGAACCCCGGCACCCCGAAGGCGTTGCCGAGCACCACATTGGCGGTCTTGCGTCCGACACCGGGCAGGGCCACCAGCTCCGCCATCGTGCCGGGCACCTCACCGCCGTGCTGGTCGCACAGGGCGGCACCGAGGCCGATGAGGTTCGCGGCCTTGTTCCGGAAGAAGCCGGTCGGTCGGATGAGTTCCTCGAGCCGCTCGCGGTCGGCACCGGCGAAGGACGCCGCGTCCGGGAACTCGGCGAACAGCGCAGGGGTCACCTGGTTGACCCGCTTGTCGGTGCACTGCGCCGAGAGCACCGTGGCGACGATGAGCTCCAGCGGGTTGGTGAAGTCGAGCTCGCAGTGGGCGTCGGGGTACTCCTCGGCGAGGAGCCGGTTGATCCGACGGGCGCGACGGGTACGGGCCAGCGGGGTGGCGGGTGCGTGCGGACTACGGCGCGCGTCGGGGGCGGTGAGGCGGGAGGCAACCATGATGGGACATAGTCTAGCCGCCCGAAACCGGGTGCAACGCGCGGGAACACGACCAACTTCACCGCTCCGACGTCCGTACGCTGTAATGTGTGCAGTGACCCTTTAAACGATGCCATTGTGACGAACCCGTCACCGTGACAGCCACGGTCTGCCGTAGACCTCGGCCGGACACCACGGCCGGACAGCGCGGAGTCGTGCATCGAGATAAACCTAGACCAGGAGTCAGACGAGTAATGGGCGAAGTACCTGAGATCCTGTCCCGCGCCGGAATTTTCCAGGGAGTCGAGTCCACGGCTGTCAATGCGCTCATCGAGCAGCTTGAGTCGGTGACCTTCCCCCGCGGGACAACCATCTTCGACGAGGGCGAACCCGGTGACCGACTGTTCATCATCATCGACGGCAAGGTGAAGCTCGCCCGCCACGCCCCGGACGGCCGCGAGAACCTGCTGACGATCATGGGACCGTCGGACATGTTCGGAGAGCTGTCCATCTTCGATCCGGGACCGCGCACCTCCGCCGCGGTGTGCGTCACCGAGGTGAGCGCGGCAGCCATGGACTCGCAGATGCTCCACGACTGGATCTCGGACCACCCGGAGATCTCCGAGCAGCTGCTGCGTGTGCTGGCCCGTCGTCTGCGCCGCACCAACAACGCCCTGGCGGACCTGATCTTCACCGACGTCCCGGGCCGTGTGGCCAAGGCCCTGCTGCAGCTGGCGAACCGTTTCGGTGTCCAGGAAGGAGGCGCACTGCGCGTTCACCACGACCTGACCCAGGAGGAGATCGCCCAGCTGGTCGGCGCGTCACGCGAGACGGTGAACAAGGCGCTGGCCGAGTTCGCGCACCGTGGTTGGATCCGCCTCGAAGGAAAGTCGGTGCTGATCTCCGACACCGAGCGTCTGGCCAAGCGCGCACGCTAGAACCCCCGGCGACAACCCCACCTGCACCTCCCCGGTTGCGCAGGTGGGGTTTTCTCATGCCTTGGACGGCCCCGAAGGGTGGACTCACCACCACCGCTGGCACTCATAGGCCTGGTTCTTGCGATTCTGGCAGCGACCCCACCCCGTCATGAAGGAGACAGAGGACAGAGAGTGTCGTCGCGAGGTCCTCGTCGGAGACCGGCGCTCCCCCGTCGTCGGTGAACGACCGGGGACTGGTGAGCACCTCGTCCAACGTGGCACCGAGGATCTCCTGGACCCGGCGCAGGTTCTCCTCGGCGAAAGGGGTGGGGAAGATACAGGCGCCACGCCCGTCGGAGGGGTCCGGGCGACGGTCCGCCAGCCCTTTCGCCTCGAGCTGACGGAGTGCGGCACTGGTGTTGCTGCTCTTGAGGTTCAGTTCCTTGGCGAGTTGTTTCGGGGTGATACCCGGGGCGTCGTCGATACGGTTCATCACGATGGTCTCCAGATTGCTGAGGAAGACCACGCCCTCGGGCATCTCGAGAACCTGGATCCGACGGGCGAGACGGACGACGGTGTCGGCGAGTGAGGCGACCTGCTTGACTCTTTCCATGATTGCTATGCTAGCATAGCAAAGTTCGCACAGAAAGAGGCTTATGCATGACCAACGCTCAGAAGAGCACCCCGGACCAGATCACCGGGGCTGACACCCCGTCCACTTCCGCCACATCCTCACCCGCCATCCCGATGGCCCTCCTGCTCACCCTCGGCCTGCTGGCCGCGGTGGCGCCCTTCGCCACGGACCTGTACCTGCCGGCGATGCCGCAGATCTCCGACGACCTGTCGACCTCGGCGTCCGGCGCGCAGCTGTCGTTGACCGCCTTCCTCATCGGTACCGCCGTCGGCCAGCTCTTCTTCGGCCCCTGGTCGGACAAGGCGGGACGCCGCGGCCCGCTGGTCATCGGTTCTGTCGTCTACCTGGCGGCATCGGTCGCGACCGCCCTGGCCCCGTCCATCGCCACCCTGATCGGACTTCGACTGGTGCAGGGGCTGGCCGGGGCCGCCGGCATGGTCATCGGCCGCGCCATGATCTCCGACCGCTACCGCGGCGAGGCCGCCGCCACAGCGATGAGCCTGATGATGATCGTCGGCGGGGTCGCCCCTGTCATCGCTCCCTTCGTCGGCAGCACCCTTGCTGATCCGATCGGCTGGCGCGGACTGCTCTGGGTCGTCGCCGCCCTCGGCCTGCTCGCCCTCGTCTGCGTCCTGGTCATCGTCCCGGAGACCCACCCCGCGAAGACCGGTCAGTCCCCCGCCTCTGATGATTCGTCCGATGCCGTGTCCGACAACGGTTCCGGTACCGCGACCGGGGCAACCGGCGGCCTGCGTGCTCTGCTGTCCCGCGACTACCTGACCAACACCCTGGCGTTCTCCTTCGGTTTCGCCACGATGATGGCCTACATCTCCGCCTCACCGTTCCTGTACCAGAAGTACATGGGGCTGGGCACCGTGCAGTACGGCATCGCCTTCGCCGCCAACGCCCTGGTTCTCATGGTCGTCAGCATTGTATCGGCGAAGCTGACCGCCCGATTCCGGGTCCGCTCGCTGGCCCGCACCGGCCTGGGCATCAACCTCTTCGGCGCCGCACTCTACGGCGTGCTGTGCCTGGTCGACGCTCCCGCACTGAGCCTGATGCTCCCGCTGCTCATCATGGTCGGCGCACTCGGCCTGGTCATGGGCAACACCACGGCGCTCGCACTGGACGCCGTCCCCCAGGCATCCGGTTCGGCCTCGGCCTTCCTCGGCTTCCTGCAGTTCGGCCTGGCCGGCGTCGTTGCCCCGCTCGTCGGACTCGGCGGCGACCTGGACCCCGTTCCGCTGGCGTTCACCGCGCTGGGCGCCTCGCTGATCGCCAACGTGGCGATCACCCTGTCCCCCTCCACCCCGAGCGACGGTTACAACCGCCGCGAGGTCAGCGGAGGCTAGAAGAAAAACTTCGGCCCCGACGGCGACCAGCCGTCGGGGCCGAACCATGTCCGCTTCAGTGTGTCTAGGGCTCACCTACAGCTTGCCCAGGTGACGCAACGCCACCCGGGTCGACTGCTTCGCGGCGTCACGCAGCACCGGGTCGACGTCGGTGTAGATCTCGTCGACGATCTGGCCCACCGTGGCATCGTCGCCCAGTGTCTCGAGCGCCTCGGTGACCTGGACCAGCCGGTGCTCGCGGCGCTCCAGGTACTTCATCGCCAGTTCGGCGGTGTCCTCACGGTCCGGACCATGGCCGGGAAGCAGTCGGATGCCCTGCCCGCGATCGGCGAGCAGCCGCAAGGTCTCCAGGTACTGCCCCAGGTCACCGGTGGTCTCCGAGATCATCGTGGTGTGCCGGCCGGCGATGGTGTCGCCGGTGGCGATGCCCTCGACATCGGCATCGGTGGAGCCACCGTCGGTGTGGATGAAGAAACACACCGAGTCATCGGTGTGCCCCGGCGTGTGCACGACCTCGATGGTCGGGGTCAGTCCCTCGATGGAGATGACCTCGTCGGCGGCCAGGGTGCCGGCGCCTGCGCAGTAGCGCTTGTCGAAACCACGGACCGGGGCCCCGGTGAGCTGCCGGAGACGGTGGGCACCGTCCGCGTGGTCGGGATGGTGGTGGGTCAGCAGGATCGCCGCGACCTCACCGCCGTCCGCGGTGGCCTTGGCGTTCAGGATGTTGAGGTGCCCCTCGGTCTCCGGACCCGGGTCGATGATGACACTGCGGGAGTCCCCCGGGGCGCGGACGACCCAGGAGTTCGTGCCCTCGAGGGCCTGGTAACTGGGGTTGTCACACAGAACCACACCGGTAGACGGGGCGACGGGACGCAACTGGCTGTACGCGGGATGCTCCATGTCGCCAATCCTACTGCTGAAACAGCGGTCCTACATCTCGGCGAGAACCACCCCGATCCCCTATCGGGGGTGGGACGATCTGATCACCTCGGCAGGTGAGTACCGTGCGGTTACTTCACCCGCACGATGAGCTCGACCTCGACCGGGCTGCCCAGTGGCAGCTCAGCGACGCCGACGGCGCTGCGGGCGTGGGCACCGGCGTCCCCGAACACCTCGCCGAGCAGTTCGGACGCACCGTTGACGACGCCGGGCTGTCCTCCGAAGCCCTTCTCGGAGGCGACGAAACCGACGACCTTGACGATCTGGACGACCGAGTCGATGCCGACGAGGGCGTCGATGGCGGCCAGGGCGTTGAGGGTCGCGGTGCGGGCGTAGCCCTTGGCGTCCTCGGCGGTGGAGTCGTCGACTGAACCGGTGGCCGGGAGCGCACCGTCGACGAAGGGCAGCTGCCCGGAGGTGTACACGAACTCGCCGGCCTGCACGGCCGGGACGTAGGCCGCCACCGGCGCGGCGACGGGCGGAAGCTCGAGGCCGAGCTCGGCGAGACGGTCGGTCACGGTGCTGGTCATGCGCTACTTCTCCCGCTTCAGGTAGGCGACGTGCTGCTCGCCGGTGGGGCCGGGGAGGACGGAGACGAGCTCCCATCCGTCCTCACCCCAGCCGTCGAGGATCTGCTTGGTGGCGTGGGTCAGAAGTGGCACGGTGGCGTATTCCCATTGAGTCATGGGGCCGAGTATAGGGAAACGCCTCCGACACCAGTGGTGTCGGAGGCGTTTGCTTGCCGAGCCTGCGCCGTCCGGGTGTCAGGCGCTCTGGGCAGCCTCGAGCTGACCGGCGAAGAAGTCCGCCCAGCTGTCGATCTCCGGGTGCTGACGCAGCAGGGCACGGCGCTGACGCTCGGTCATGCCGCCCCACACGCCGAACTCGACGCGGTTGTCCAGGGCATCGGCGCGGCACTGCAGGACGACAGGGCAGTGACGGCAGATGGCCACGGCCTTGCGCTGGGCGGCGCCCTTGACGAAGAGCTCCTCGGGGTCGACGTCGCGGCAGTGTGCCTGGGTGATCC
Organism: Candidatus Corynebacterium avicola; assembly: GCA_019114135.1. Classification (GTDB taxonomy): domain Bacteria; phylum Actinomycetota; class Actinomycetes; order Mycobacteriales; family Mycobacteriaceae; genus Corynebacterium; species Corynebacterium avicola. Next base: position 15,940 of record DXGC01000086.1, on the reverse strand, counting down.
ACTCACCGCGGTTGTTGAAGGACTCACGGGTGGTGACCTGCCCGGCGGTGCGATGGAGGACGCCCTGACTGCCACTGCGGACGTCGTTGGCGGCCGCGCCGCGGCCCGCGCTGCGGGACGACGAAACCTCGGTCATGTCTGCTGGGGTTCGGAGAGATGCGGTCATGATGTCCTTTTCGCTGTCGAGATGGTGCCCTGGGATGAATCAGGACCCCGGTGGCGATAACTAGCGGAAGTGATCACCGGAAACTGCGGCTAAGTCTATTCACACAGATTTAGAAGTGTCGAATCGCACACGTTTCGCAAAAGTGTGTGCCACATCACCGTTTTTTCACCCCTCCCCCCGCTCTCCGTTCCGGAGCGACATTGCCGGATGAATCACCCCTCCCCCCGCTTCCACTACACCATTTTCCCGGATTCGCGCAGCAAGATCGCCTAAGTCGCAGGTCATTACACGGTTATAAGCAAGTGCTTCACAAGTGCTTCCTTGTCATGAACCAACTGAGCGCCATCTCCCGCCGCCCCCGCAACAACTCTCCAATAACATTCAGTCGGCGAAAGCATATGACTTTCACCTCCACCCGACCGCAGCATCCCCGCCCCTCACCCCCTCGGTCACGCCGCTCAAGGACCGATGTTCGGTGACCGACGTTCATCAGATTCTTCAGGTCAGCAACGCAAGGAGGTTCATCCTGTCGGGCCCATCGGATACTGTTTACCTCGTGAGTTATCTCAAGAACGCGGCCTACCTCATGCTCGCCGTCCTCGTCGTCGGCGTGCTGACGGCCGTCGCCATCGTCCCGCTGGTCGGCGGCGTCGGGGTGGCGGTGACCGCAGGCTCGGAGACCATCGACGACGACCTGGCGGACATCGACGAGAACCAGTCGTTGCCGCAGGTCACCACCGTCACGGACCGCAACGGTGACGTGATGGCCCGGCTGTACGACCAGCGCCGCTACATGGTGGAGTCCGACGAGATCGCCGAGCCCATGAAGCAGGCCATCGTGGCCATCGAGGACCGTCGCTTCTACGAGCACGACGGCGTCGACGTCCGCGGCACCCTGCGCGCCCTGGCCGCCAACTTCTCCAGCGGCGGTGTGGAACAGGGCGCCTCGACCCTGGACCAGCAGTACATCAAGAACTACCTGCTCCTCATCGACGCCGCCGACGACGAGGAGCGTGCCGCGGCGACCGAGACCTCCGTCGCCCGCAAACTGCGTGAGATGAAGATGGCGATCAACCTTGAGGAGAACTACTCCAAGGACGAGATCCTCACCCGCTACCTGAACCTCGTCCCCTTCGGCAACGGCGCTTACGGCGTCGAATCCGCGGCCCGGACCTACTTCGGCATCCCGGCCTCGGAGCTCTCCGTGTCGCAGTCCGCCATGCTCGCCGGCATGGTGCAGTCGACTTCGCTGCTGAACCCGTACACCAACCCGGACGGTGTGATGGACCGACGCGAGGCCGTGCTGGACGCCATGGTCAACACGGGCGACCTGGGTCCGGAGGAGCGCGCCCGGTTGGGCGAGGAGCCCCTCGGCATCGAGGAGTCCCCGAACTCCGAACCCAACGGCTGCATCGGTGCAGGCAACGCCGGATTCTACTGCGACTACGTCCTGTCCTATCTCGCCAACCACGACCTCGACACCGAGACCCTCGCGCGCGGCGGCTACACCATCCGCACCGCCCTGGACCCGGATGCGCAGGACGCCGCCGTCAGGGCCACCCGCAACGAGGCGGACCCGACCGCCGGTGGAGTGTCCCTCACCAGCAACTACATCGCCCCCACCGACGAAGGACACGAGGTCGTGGCGATGGCGTCCTCCCGTCGTTACGGGCTCGACTCCGACCACAGCCAGACCGTCCTGCCGGTGACCCACTCCTCCGAGGGCAACGGCGCGGGCAGTGTGTTCAAGATCTTCGCCGCCGCGGCCGCCATGGAGGAGGGCATGGGCCTGGACACCATGCTGCAGGTCCCCAGCCGGATCGACGTCGAGGGGATGGGCACCGGCGGAGCTGAAGGCTGCCCGCCCAACCGTTACTGCGTGGGGAACGCCGGCGAGTACAAGAGCCAGATGACTCTGCGCGAGGCCTTGGCGACCAGTCCGAACACCCCCTTCGTCCGGATTGCCGAGCAGCTCGGCACCGAACGGATGACCGAGATCGCGGTCAAGCTCGGCCTGCGTTCCTACGCCGAGGAAGGCAGCTACGACGGCGACCAGTCGATCGCCGACTTCGTCACCGACTCCAACCTCGGCTCCTTCGTCCTCGGCCCGCTGGAGGTCAACCCGATCGAGCTGTCGAACGTCTCCGCCTCACTGGCCGACCACGGCCGCTGGTGCGAGCCCTCGCCGGTGCTGTCGGTCACCGACAACAACGGGGAGGACGTCGCGCTGGACACACCGGACTGCGAGCAGGCCATCGACCGTAAGGTCGCCGACGCCCTGGCCAACGGCATGGGTGGCGACGTCTCCAACGGCACCGCCGCCTCGGCGGCCAGCTCCGCCGGATGGCGTGGACCGGTCTCCGCCAAGACCGGAACCACCGAGACCAGCCTGTCGGCCGCCTTCCTCGGCTTCACCCCGGGCCTGGCGGGCTCCACCTACGCCTTCAACGACGGCTCGCAGACCTCCCCGCTGTGCAGCTCCCCGCTGCGCCAGTGCGGTGACGGCAACCTGTTCGGCGGCAATGAGCCCGCCCGGGCGTTCTTCTCCGCGATGAGCAGCATGGTCGGCGACTACGGCGGATCCGGGCTGCCCCGCTACGACCGCGGCTACGACCGGGGAGATCCGGAGAAGTACCGTCGGGCCACGAGCAGCGACGCCGGCAGCTCCAACAACCAGGGCGGCAACCAGGGCGCGCAGGACTACTCCGCACCCCAGTCCGACCAGGGCAGTCAGGGCTGGGACATGTCACTGGACGAGTTCGACTAGGACCGCACCAGTACACTGGCGACGGTGAACACTCGCCCAACCACTCTCAACGCAGAACCATCCGCGCAGTCCTCCGCGACCGGCCGTACCGGCGGCCTGCTGCGCACCCTCGCCACCGCCGTCGGCGCAGCCGGGGTGGCGGGCCTGGGCGTCGCCGCCGCCGGGTTCGCCGAAACCCGCGCCTTCCGGCTGCACGAGGTCACCGTCCCGGTCCTGGAGCCCGGCACCCTGGACGACCGGGACCGGGAGGACTTCCGTATCCTGCACGTCTCCGACCTGCACATGCTGGCCCACCAGAAGATCAAGCAGTCCTGGGTCGCCTCGCTCGACGCGCTGCAGCCGGACCTGGTGGTCAACACCGGCGACAACCTCGGCGAAGAACAGGCCGTCCCGTCGGTGCTCAAAGCCCTGGGCCCGTTGATGCGACGTCCCGGAGTCTTCATCTTCGGCAGCAACGACTACTACGCACCGCACCCGGTCAACCCGTTCAACTACCTGATCGGCAAACGCAACAAGCCCAGTGACATCGAGCTGCCGTGGAAGGGGATGCGCGCGGCCTTCATCGAGCACGGCTGGGAGGACGCCACCCACCGCCGCGTCGACTTCACCGTCGGCAAGTTCCGCCTCGCCGTCGGCGGGGTGGACGACCCCCACCTGGACCGGGACGACTACGACAGCCTCGGTGGGCCGCCGAACCCCGACGCCGACCTGTCCATCGGTCTGGCCCACTCCCCCGAGCCCCGGGTCCTCGACGAGTTCGCCGCCGACGGTTACCAGCTGATGATGTCCGGCCACACCCACGGCGGACAGCTCTGCCTGCCCGGTGGCTACGCCATCGTGACGAACTGCGGAATCGACCGGGCACGTGTGTCCGGGCTGTCCAGGTGGTCCGAGCGGATGTGGCTGCACGTGACCAACGGTCTGGGCACCTCGAAGTACGTCCCCTTCCGCACCTTCTGCCGCCCCTCGGCCACTCTGCTGCACATCGTGGAGCGTCCGGCCGACTAGGGCCGCTGGCCCGGCTGTGACTCAAGCCGCTGCGCTGGTGTTTTGCCAGGGGAGCCTCCGGCGGTCTATAGTCCTTATCTGTTGCGACACGGCAGCACCCCGCAAGGGTGGACGTGTCGTTCCAGACCGGGGTATGGCGCAGCTTGGCAGCGCGCTTCGTTCGGGACGAAGAGGTCGTGGGTTCAAATCCCGCTACCCCGACAGCCAGAGAAAACCCTCCGACCTGCTGAGCAGGCCGGAGGGTTTTCTCGTTGCGCGACGAGGTCGGCCCCGGGTTAGTAGCCAGGACATGTGTCTGCCGCATGCCGCCCATCGGCCCACCCAGCCTTGCTGTGCCCCGTAGTGTGACCGGGGCGATGTCCGGCGCACCGTCGACTCCCGCAATGACCGGGTAGGTCCCCGGTCTCCTTCTCGAGGGTCTCGAGGTGCTCGGGGAGGACGTTGCAGACTCCGATGTGCTTGACGAGTCCGCGCTCGCGGGCCTCGATCAGTGCCTTCCACGCCTCGACGTACTTCCCCTGCTTCGGGTTGGGCCAGTGGATCAGGTAGAGGTCGATGGGGCCGACATTGCTGCGGTAGCAGGACTCCTCCTCCGCACGCAGAGCGTCCTCTCATTCTCGTAGTTGTAGGCGGAGTCGATGAGCCGGTGGCCGAGACCGATGGCCCGGGCGACGGACTCCTCCCCTCGACCCCCTTGAGTTTGTAGGTTCCGAATTCCAACACCGGAAGCTCCAGTGGCTGGACGTGCGTGCGGTCGCTCCCGGTGGTTTCGCTCATGCCCGCCGAAGGTGATCCTGTGCGGACCCCGTCGCAATGGCCACAGGAGGTCAGGACCGTGACCGAAGCCCGACACCCCGCGGGGCAATGCCGGGCTTGGTCACTGGAACCACAATGGCACCAACCCGGCCCGTCCCCGTGTCCACTCCTCCTGATAAAGTAGAACACGTTGCATGAGGTCGTCGGTGTATGAATTACATTCACCATATCCTCTCCGAGGGCCCTTTTCCAGGACAAAAGTGAGGTGTTGGTGTTCCCGTGACCCTGATAGTGATTCCCGTCGTGCTGGCGGTCGCACTTCTGCTGACACCGGTCCTCGTCAAGATCTTCGACCGCGACTCCGGCTGGATCCTGGCAGCAGTGTTCGCCGCCCTCGCCGGCTACGTCCTCACCGGCGCCGGCAGCATCATCGACGGTCAGGACGCGACCTTCACCGCGACCTGGCTCGAGGGGATAGTCCCTGGTGGCGGGGACATCGAGTTCGCCCTGCGCATGGACTCACTGGGGTTGTTCTTCACCCTGCTCGCACTGGTCATCGGCACGGCGGTGTTCGCCTACTCCGCCCGCTACCTGCACCGTGGCGAGCACATCATGAACTTCTACGTGCTGATGACGGCGTTCATGTTCTCGGTCGTCCTGCTCTTCCTCGCCGACGACGTCGCCCTGCTGTTCATCGGCTGGGAGCTGGTCTCCCTGGCGTCCTTCTTCCTCATCGCACGGGCCGGCCACACCGGTGAGCCGGGTGCGGTGCGCACCCTGATCCTCACCTTCACCGGTGGGCTGAGCCTGCTGGTCGCCCTCGGCATCGCGGTGGCCAGCACCGGGACGACGAACCTCTCCGAGATCCTCGCCAGCGACGTCTGGTCGCAGGACTCCACGCTGACGGCCATCGTCGCGATCCTCGTCGCCATCGGTGGTTTCTCCAAGGCCGCCCAGTTGCCGTTCCACGTCTGGCTGCCGGAGGCCATGGCCGCGGCCACCCCGGTCTCCGCCTTCCTGCACGCCGCGGCAGTGGTCAAGGCCGGTATCTACCTGCTGCTGCGCTTCAGCGGCATCTTCTCCGACGCCCTGGTCTGGAACCTGCTGCTGATCATCGTCGGTATGGCCACCGCCGTGATGGCCGCGGTCTTCGCCTTCCAGCAGACCGACCTGAAGCGACTGACCGCCTACTCCACGGTCTCCCAGCTGGGCTGGATCGTCGCGACCATCGGTATCGGCACCCCGCTGGCCATCGCCGCCGCGATCGTCCACACCGCCGCCCACGCACTGTTCAAGTCCTCGCTGTTCATGATCATCGGTGTGGTCGACCACCAGACCGGCACCCGTGACATCCGTGAGCTCGGCTCCATCTGGCGCCGCATGCCCTGGACCTTCGGCGGTGCGGCGATCGCCGCCGCCAGCATGGCGGGCATTCCTCCGCTGCTCGGCTTCGTCTCCAAGGAGGGCATGCTCGAGGCCTTCACCGAGTCCCCGCTGGCGTCGCCGGCCGAGGTCATCCTCCTCATCGCCGCCGGCCTCGGCGCCCTGGCCACCTTCATGTACTCCGCGAAGTACCTGCTCGGCGCTTTCATCGACACCGGCTCCGCCGCCCCGGAGGACGACGCCCGCGTCGAGGGCGGCGAGGTCACCGAGGCACCGGCGTCCTTCTGGCTCCCGGCGATCCTCCCCGGCCTGGTGTCCCTGCCGGTGGTCGTGGTCCTCGGCTTCTTCGACGGTCCGATCGACGCCGCCGTCGGTTCCACCGGTGTCGGCGAGTCCCACTCCCACCTGGCACTGTGGCACGGCTTCGGGATCCCTCTGTTCATCACCATCGCCGTCGTCATCCTCGGCTGCCTGTTGCTGACCCGTCGCCAGCCGATGGCCGACTGGCTGGAGGACCACCGCCTCTTCCCCTTCACCGGCAACGAGCTCATCGCGTTCACCCTGCGCATGGCCAACCGGTGGGGCCGCCTGGTCAGCCGCCTCGGCAACACCCTGAGCCCGAACGGGCACCTGGTGTGGATCTTCACCATGCTCCTGGTGCTGACCATCGCCGCCTTCTTCGGCCCCGGTGGTCTGCAGTTCATCGGCGAACTACCCCCGCGCGAATCCGGCATCGACCAGATCAGCGACATCCCTGGTCTGTTGATCATGTTCCTGGTCACCATGGCGATCATCTCCACCCGTTCGCGGATGGGGTCGGTCATCCTCGTCGGCGTCGCCGGCGTCGGCGTCTCCTGGATCATGCTGACCCTCGGCGCCCCGGACGTCGCCCTGACCAACCTGATGGTCGAGTTCATCGTCACCGTGTTCATGATGCTGGTCGTCCGGCACCAGCCGCGCCTGTACCTCAAGGAGGGCGAGAACCGCACGAAGTTCGCGGTCACCCTCGCCGCCATGGTCGGCCTGGTCGTCTTCGTCGGTGTCTGGCTTCTCATCGGACGCCACCCCCGTCCCGAGCTGGCCCAGTGGTACATCAACGATTCCACGGAAGTCTCCGGGGCCAACAACATCGTGGCCACGATCATCGTGGAATTCCGTGCACTGGATACCCTGGGAGAGCTCTCTGTGCTCGGCATGGCCGGTCTGGTCATCGCCGCGATCGTCAGTTCGGTGCCGAAGTCGCCGGTGCCCGGTTACGGCCCCGGCTCCACCGCCGAGCTGTTCCGTAAGGAGGGCTCCACCAAGTTCCCCGACGTGCACAAGGTCCCGGAGCTCGCGCCGTTCTACTCGAAGTACCTGCGCAGCACCCACCTGAACTCGATCCTGGGCCGGCAGATCATCTGGCCGATGCTGGGTGTGCTGATCATCTACTCCCTGGTGACCTTCTACCGCGGCCACCAGGCCCCCGGCGGCGGCTTCCTCGCCGCCCTGATGCTCGCCCTCGGCCTGGTGTTCTGGTACCTGGTGCAGCCCGCCGCCCGTCAGATCGGCAGCCGGGAACTGGGCTACCAGCTCGTCGGCGGAGGAATCGTCCTGGCCATCGTCACCGGCCTGGCCGGTTTCGCCGAGGGCAGTTTCCTGGCGCCGATCCACTTCTACATCGGCAGTGAGCACTTCAGCTCCTCGCTGTTCTTCGACGGCGGCGTGTACCTGGCGGTGATCGGCACCGTGGTCCTCGTCATCAACACCCTCGGCGGACGAGAACGGCCGGGCACCGACCCCGGGAAAAAGCTGAAACCCAGCCCCGTGGAGAAAATGGGGAAGATGGGCACGACCGCCAAGGCCGGAGACACAAAGCCGAAGACAACCGTCGGCGCCCCCGCAGCAGAGAAGTCAGGGAAGGACGGTGAGGACCGGTGATCATCGCGGCAATCATCGCCCTGCTGGTCGCAGCAGGTGTGTACATGGTGATGCAGCGCGGGATGGTCCGCGTGATCATCGGCACCACGCTGATGAGCCACGGAGTCAACCTGCTCCTGCTGGCCGCCGGCATCGGCGCCTGGCGAGGTGACCCGCTGGCCGACCGCACCGCGGCGGCGGACTCCGCCGACCCGCTCCCCCAGGCCTTCGTCCTGACCGCCATCGTGATCTCGATGGCTGCCACGGCCGTCATGCTTGCCCTGGCCGCCCTGGGACGAGACGACGACACCCGCTCCGCCGAGGACGTCGAGCGCGCACGCCGTGAGTTCCGCGCCCTCGACACCGTGGGACGCTCCGCACAGCACATCGACGAGAACTCACCCCAGGCCCAGCGCCGGCGTGAACGAGAGGAGGACTACTGATGAGCTTCCTCAACGACCCCGACACCCTCGGTGCGTTGCTCGCCCTGATCATCGCCGTCCCGCTGGTGGCCTCCGGCCTCGCCGCCGCCCTGCCCTGGACCCTGGCCCGCCGACTGCTGGGACTGGCCGTGCCGGTCTTCGGCATCGTCGCCGGTGTGCTCCTGCTGATGCAGGTCAGCGGTGGCGGCGAGACCACGGTGGTCGCCCACAACATCGGTGACTTCGTCGGCGGTGTGTCGATCCCGCTGGCCGCGGACACGCTCTCCGCCGTCATGATCGTCACCACCTCGATCGTCGCGCTGACCGCCACCTGGTTCGCCGAGTCCGTCGGTGAGTCCCACGCGCGGTTCTACCCATCGATGACGCTGATGCTGTTGACCGGTGTGTGGGGTGCCTTCCTCACCGCCGATCTCTTCAACCTCTTCGTGTTCATCGAGGTCATGCTGATGCCGTCCTTCGGCCTGCTGGCCATGTCCGGCACCTGGGCACGACTGGCCGCCGGCCGCACCTTCATCCTGGTCAACCTGGTCACCTCGCTGACCCTGCTCTCGGGTGTCGCCCTGGTCTACGCCGTCGTCGGCACCACCAACATCGCCGCGCTCGCCGGGGCCGCCGGACCGCGCGGCTCCGGCGAGGCCGGTGGATTCGCCGAAGGCATCCACGGCACCCAGTGGCAGCTCTGGCTCGCACTGGGCATCGTCCTGATCGCCCTGGCGGTCAAGGCCGGTGCTGCACCGGTGCACACCTGGCTACCCCGGGCCTACGGCTCCACCTCTCCTTCGGTGATGGCCCTGTTCTCCGGCCTGCACACCAAGGTCGGCGTGTACGCCATCCTGCGGGTCTTCATGACGATCTTCGAGGGAGACCAGCGCTGGGCGGTGACGATCCTCGTCTTCGCCGTGATCGGCATGCTCATCGGTGGCTACGCCGCACTGGGTGAGACCACCCTGCGAGGCGTCATCGCCTACCAGATGGTCAACGGCATCCCGTTCATCCTTGTCGGCCTGGCCTTCATGGCGGGCAACGCCGAGCTGATGCTGTCCGCCGCGATCTTCTACATGCTGCACCACATGATCACCGCTGGTGCGCTGATCATGGCCGCAGGAGCCATCGAGGAGACCTACGGGACCGGACGCCTGCGCCGACTGTCCGGACTGATGCGCCGTGACCCTCTGGTCGCCACGGTCTTCGCCGCCGCGGCGCTCTCCCTCATCGGCTTCCCGCCGTTCTCCGGACTGTGGGGCAAGCTCATGCTGATCTTCGCCATGGTCCGCGACGCCGGGCCCACGGTGTGGGTCGGTGTCGCCGCGATCATCGTCGCCTCGGTAGGTGCGCTGCTCAGCATGCTGCACGTCTGGCGCAAGTGCTTCTGGGGCAAACCGATGGACAAGCAGGACATGGACCCCAGCCTCGCGGTCAGCAGTTCGTTGACCCTGCCCAGTGCCGCGATGATGGTGATCAGCCTGGGGATGTTCCTGTTCATCGGTCCGATCACCGACATCACCGAGGATGCGGCGAACTCCCTCACCGACACGACCCCCTACGTCCACGCCGTCCTCGGAGACCCGGAGGACGGCATCGGAGTCGTCCTGCCGTCCGAGGAGTACGGTCTGGCCAACTCGACGAGCGGAGCGGAGCAGTAGATGAAGCTCACATACGCACTCAGAAGTTCATGGCACGTCGTGTCCTACGGCGTCTGGCTGATCGGTCAGGTCATCAAGGAATCGCTGATCATGGCGTCCGATACGTTCACCACCGGTCGCCACATCGCACCGGTGATGGTCTACTACCCGCTACGGCTCACCCGTGAGCGGGACATCGCCGCCTTCATCGCCTCGATCACCATCACCCCCGGCACCCTGGCCCTGGGTGTCACCGGCCCCAAGGAGGTCGACGAGGACGCCGCCGCCGGCAAGCGTAACCTGCAGGACGCCGCCGACGTCGCCACCTCCGAGTTCCGCACCCACGGCCTGACCCGCGTCCAGCGTTTCCTGGCCGTGCACGCCATGTACGGTGCCGACCCGCAGGAGCTGCTGCACTCACTGGCGCACATGGAGGCCAAACTGGTCCCCTCCGTGCGGAAGAAGAAGATCGAGTTCGACGTGGAGCACCTCGTGGAGCGCGGTGTCCCCGGTCCCCGTGGCTACCGCGGCAACCGTGGTGGACGTGCCAGCGAGGACGGCACCTTCGACATCGAGAAGGTCGACTCCACCCCGCACGCCGCCGCCTTCGTCGCCGCGATCATGCGGCAGGAGGACGCCCTCGACGAGAACGACCTCGGGGACCTCTCCCGCGAGCAGCGGGAGAAGATCGCCCGGGAGCATGCCCGCAAGGCCGCCGAGGAGCGCCGCCGTCGGGCGCAGGAGGAAGAGGAGCGCCGCCGCCGCAAGCTCGCGGAGGAGCTCAGCCCTCCGCCGCTCACACTCGAGTACGAGGACGAGGAGGACGACGACTCCACGGGCATCGACCCGGCCCGGGTGGCCCCGGAGACCGATGGTGGGGTCGCCGCGCTGGCGCACGACACCGATTCCGATGCCTCGGCACCGGCCACCGGTTCGTCCAGCAGCAAGTCCTCCTCCGGACGCCGCACCGCCCCGATCACCTCCCTGGTCAACGCCTTGGAGGTGCGGTCGCGGCTGCCGCACCCGAACCTCAACCTCAGCGGCACGGGCAAGCAGGGTGGCAAGTCTGACAAGACCGGGAAGTCGGAAAAGGCCGGGAAGGCTGAAAAGTCCGACAAACCCAAGAAGGACACCGACACGACGGAGGACGGGAAGAAATGACCCCCACCCAGTTGCTCTGGATCTTCGCCGGAATGGCGGGCGCCATCGTCGCCGTCGCCTTGGCTCTCGTGCTCTGGCGTGCCGTGTCGACACGTAACGACGCCCGACGGGCCGTCCTGGCTGACATGATCTTCATCACCGTCATCGCCGGGTTCCTGGTCTACAGCCTGTTCGTCCGGACCGCGATCACCTACGACGTCGTCCTGATCGCCGGACTCGGTGGTGCGATCAGCACCATCGCATTCGCCCGCATCATCACCCGTGGCAGGAGGTAGCAGAAACCATGGTCACCGACACTTCCACCCTCACCCTCCTCGCCGCTGACGCTGAGCTGCAGGACTTCGACAGCATCGGCTGGGTCGGCGCGGTCGTCGCCGGAATCCTCGCACTGACCGGTGCGATCTTCATCCTGGTCTCCGCGGTCGCCATGTACCTGGCGCCGGACGCACTGAGCCAGGTCAACATGATGGGCCCCGCCCTGGGCATGGGAATCCCCCTGCTGGTGATGGCCGACCTGGTCAATTCCTGGGCCACCGAGGGGTTCGTTTGGGGATACCTGGTCAGGGCCATTGCCGCGGTGCTTGCGCTGCTGATCGTGCAGGCCGCCGGCTCCTACGTCATGGGTCGCGCGCTGCACGCCACGCTGTGGGACCACACGGTGCCGCTCTCCGGCGGTGAGCGGGCGAAGGAATCTTCCTGAACGCAACCACCAGTGCTAGATTTGTAGTGTGCGCTTCCCGTTCTCCGCGTCCTCGAACGACGACCCCGGCACTGCCGCCCGGGCCAACTCGTCGGGCGTGCCGTCGCGCGGACGGACCGCTGGTGCCGCCCGTCCGGGGGATGCGGCCGTCACCGACCTCGCCCTGCGTGCGGCGTCCGGTGACCGCCAGGCGCTGACCGACTTCATCGAGGCGACCCACGGGGATGTGTGGCGTCTGCTCGCCCACCTCGCCGACACCGACCGGGCCGACGACCTCACCCAGGAGACCTACCTGCGGGTCATCAAGGCCCTCCCCCGCTTCGCCGCCAGGTCCTCGGCACGCACCTGGATCCTCGCGCTGGCCCGGCACACCTGGGTCGACAGCGTCCGCCACGACATGGCCCGGCCCCGCAAGTCCACCGAGCAATGGGAGGACGCCGCCCGCGACACCGTCTCCCCCGACACCACCGGTGGCCAGACCTGGGCCGAACTGGTCGACGCCCGCACCCTGCTCGACAACCTGGCCCCGGAGCGTCGTGAGGCGTTGATCCTCACCCAGATCCTGGGGCACACCTACTCCGAGGCCGCGGACATCTGCGGTGTACGGGTCGGGACGATCCGCTCCCGCGTCGCCCGTGCCCGTGCGGACCTGCTCGCCGCGGGGAACGGCAGCGCTGCAGATGATGCTGGTGATGGTGCCCCCGGCACCCCGGACTCCGGGGACGAGGCCTTCCCGGACATGCGCTGGGGGTAGACTGTGCTGCATGTCTTCAACTGGTAGAGCACTGCTCGTCCTGTCTTTCGGTGGCCCCGAGAAGGAGGACGACGTCGTCCCCTTCCTCGAGAACGTGACCCGTGGACGGGGGATCCCCCGGGAGCGTCTCGCCGAGGTCGGCGAGCACTACTACCGCTTCGGTGGCAAGAGCCCGATCAACGACCAGAACCTCGAGATCATCGACAACCTGCGTACCGAGCTCGCCGCCCGGGGCGTCTCCGCCGAGGATCTGCCGGTCTACTTCGGCAACCGCAACTGGGAACCCTATGTCGAGGACACCACCAGACAGATGGTCGCCGACGGGGTGACCGACGTCGTCGTGCTCGCCACCTCCGCCTGGGGCGGCTACTCCGGTGACGTCCAGTACCGCGAGGACATCGAGCGGGCTCTGCAGGCCTGCCGCGACGCCGGGATCACCCCGCCGTCGATGACGAAGATCCTTCCGTTCCACGCCCTGGATCTACTCCACGCCGGCTTCGCCCGTCTGGTGGACGAGGCCCGCGCCGAGCTGCCCACGGAACTGCAGGACGACGCCCGCCTGCTGTTCACCGCCCACTCCATCCCGGTCTCCGCCGACGAGGAGTCTGCCGGGGACACCGGTCAGAGCTACTCCGCACAGGTCCGTGCCGCCGCCGAGGCCATCCGTGCCGGCAGTTCCTTCGCCGCGGCAGAGGGTGAGGATCCGGCCGTCGAGCTCGTGTGGCAGTCCCGCTCGGGCCCACCGCACATCCCGTGGCTGGAGCCGGACATCTGCGACCACCTCGAGGAGACCAGCGGTCCCGATGCGGCGGTCCCCGACCGTCGCGGTATCGTCCTGTGCCCGGTGGGCTTCCTCACCGACCACATGGAGGTCATGTGGGACCTCGACAACGAGGCCGCGGACACCGCGACCGAACTGGGTCTGTCCATGGTCCGGTCCGGGACACCGGGGCTGACCCCGGAGTTCACCCGCCTGGTCCTCGACCTGGTGCGTGAGCACTGGTCGGACCTGCCTGAGGCCTGACTGGCCCGTCACCGGAGCTTCTCAACGACCTCAGCGCTGGGTGGTGTGGGCGATGTAGAGGTCGCAGGGAGCCTCGGCCGAGACCTTGCGGGCGATGCTGCCGAGGATGCGGGACACGCCCTGGACGCGCTTGTTGCCCACGACGATGAGGTCAGCGTCCAGTTCGCGGGACTTCTTCAGAAGAGCGTCCGCCGGGTTGCCCGGCACCGAGGAGACCTCGATCGTCAGGTCGGGGTGCACCTCCCGCAGGATGGCCGCGACCGACTCGGCGATCTGTTCCGCAGCGGCAGACACCCCCGCGATGAGTTTCTTGTACTCCGAGGAGCTGGTCCGGCCACTGCTGCGGCTTCGGATCGAACTCAGCGCATCGGTGCTGCTGGTGCTGAATGCGGTACAGATGTGCAGCGTGCCGCCGTAGTTGTCGGCGAGCTCCGCGGCCTTTTCGGCGGCCCTGAGCGCAGTCTGGCTCGAATCCACCCCGGTCACGATTGTCTTTGTCATGGTTCACCTTTCGGCTGACGTGGCCGTCTCGATAGTTTCACACGGTGATGTGATGTGTGATCACAAAGTACCACACGGTAGACACCTCAACATATGGCGTCCAGTCACCGGGGTACACCCCCGGGAACGGAACCTCAGCGCCGGGTGGTGTGGGCGATGTAGAGGTCGCAGGGAGCCTCGGAGGCGATCTTGCGGGCGACGCTGCCGAGGATGCGGGACATACCCTGGACATGCTTGTTGCCCACGACGATGACGTCCGCGTCCAGCTCCTTGGCCTTGTCGATCAGGACGTCTGCAGGAGTTCCGCCGACGGCACTCACCTCGATCGTCAGCTCGGGGTACGATCCGCGCAGCACGTCCGCCACGGACTCTGCGACATCCTGCGAGGCCTTCGACAATCCCGCGGTCAGCTTGTCCAGCGATTCCGCGTCCACCCGGCTCGCGGTGCTGGACCGGACCGATTCGAGGGCATCCTCGCTGGCCTTGCTGTAGGCCGAGCAGATGTGCAGCACACCGCCGTAGCTTGCCGCGAGTTCGGCGGCCTTCTCGGCCGCAGCCAACGCCGTCTGACTCGAGTCAACACCGGTGAGAATGGTCTTCGTCATGGTCATGCCCTTTCGGATCCGCTGAGGTAACAGTTATTTCCCAAGACTACGGATTCACAGGACATCGTGCCCGTGCGGGACACGATAACGCCGCCGCTGTCGGTGACAGCGGCGGCGTATCCGGGATCAGGCAGGAGCCTACACCAGCAGCTCGGCGATCTGGATGGTGTTCAGGGCGGCACCCTTACGAAGGTTGTCGCCGGAGACGACCAGCACCAGCCCACGGTCGTCCTCGATGGACTGGTCCTGACGGATGCGTCCCACCAGGGACTCGTCCACACCGGCGGCGGCGAGCGGGGTCGGCACGTCGGCGAGCTTCACACCCGGTGCAGCACCCAGGATCTCCTCGGCGCGCTCCGGGGTGATCGCGGAGTCGAACTCGGCGTGGATGGTCATGGTGTGGCCGGTGAACACCGGGACACGCACGCAGGTGCCGGCGACCGGGAGTTCCGGGATGTGCAGGATCTTGCGCGACTCATTGCGCAGCTTCTGCTCCTCGTCGGTCTCCAGGGAGCCGTCGTCGACCAGGTTCCCGGCCAGCGGGAGAGCGTTGAAGGCGATCGGCTCCACGTAGGGCCCCAGATCCTCGGCGGCCAGTGCCGAGCCGTCGGTCACCAGCTGCTCCAGGACCTCCAGGTTCGCCCGGACCTGGTCGGCGAGGGTCCTCACACCGGCCAGACCGGAACCGGAGACCGCCTGGTAGCTGGAGACGCGCAGACGCTTCAGACCGGCCTCGGCGTTCAGCGCACCGAGCACCGGCATCGCTGCCATGGTGGTGCAGTTCGGGTTGGCGATGATGCCCTTCGGGGTGTTCTTCGCGTCGTCCGGGTTCACCTCTGAGACGATCAGCGGCACCTCCGGGTCCTTACGCCAGGCACTGGAGTTGTCCACCACGGTGGCACCGGCCTCGGCGAACCGCGGGGAGTGCTCCTTCGAGGTCGCTCCACCGGCGGAGAACAGGGCGATGTCGATACCCTTGAGCTCCTCGGTGGGGGTCGCCGCGACGTCCTCCACGACGACCTTGCCGCCGCGGAACCCGATCTCGGAGCCGGCAGAACGTGCGGAGGCGAAGAAACGGACCTTGTCCAGCGGGAGGTCGCGGGTCTCGAGGATGTCGCGCATGACGCGGCCGACCTGGCCGGTGGCGCCGA
>DXGC01000085.1 GCA_019114135.1 Candidatus Corynebacterium avicola | reverse complement strand
ATGAGGTCGGGGGCGGTGATCATCTTCTTCGGGCCGAAAGCCTGGATGCGTCCCACCCCGACGTCCTTGCGGTGCTGGACGTAGGCCTCGTAGCGGCGCTTCTGGTCTTCCGTCGCGGAGTCGGTGGGGATCACGACCAGACCCTGGGAGATGCGGGGAGTGCCGCCGAGGACGTCCTTGTAGTGGCTGCGGTAGAGGTCGAACTGTGCGCGCTGGTTCTCGTCGAAGTCATCGCTGGTCTCGGCGGAGATCACGCTGGAGCTCAGCAGGTTCAGGCCGTTCTCCGCGGTCCACTGGGTCGATGCGCGGGAGCCGGAGCCGTACCAGAGGCGGTTGACCAGCCCGGGGGAGTGCGGTTCGACCCGGTCAGTGAAGTCCTCGGTGTTCGGGATCGTCTCGAAGGATGCCACCTCGTCGCCGCGGACGGCCTCCACCAGGCGCTCGACGCGACGCTTCGAGAAGTCCTCGATCTCGGCGGTGTCGGGGTAGAGGGCGTCCTTCCAGCCGTCGTAGCGGAAGGGGGTGCCGACGGAGACGCCGGGGTTGAGACGGCCACCGGTGAGGATGTCGACGGTGGCCATGTCCTCGGCCAGGCGCAGCGGGTTCTCCGGGCCCAGGGGGGTGACCGCGGTGCCGAGGTCGATGTTCCTGGTGCGTTGGGACGCTGCGGCCAGCACGGTCATCGGGGAGGTGATGCCGTGCTGCATGTGGCGGTTGCGCAGCCAGGCGCTGTCGAAGCCGAGGGACTCGCCGTATTCGATGAGCTGCAGGGTGTCCTCGATACCGGTCGCCGGGTCGGCGGGGTCGAAGTTTCCGATGGTGAGGAAGCCGAGACGGCGGAGCGGGAGTGTGGTGTCGGTGTTCATGTTATCCACGTTAGACCTATGTGGTTGACATGTCACCTTAATGTGAAGCCGGCCTTCTCCAGAATGCGTCGCAGCAGGTGGCGCCTGGTCTTCGTCGCCGCGGCCTCCGACATCCGGTGCAGAGTCTGCGCCGACCACTGCGGGTGGGACCCGTAGCGGGCGAAGTAGTTCTCGAGGGCGTCGTCGTAGTCGGCGAGCAGGCGGGCACGCTCTGCCTGACCCGCGGCGTCCTCCCGCCGGTTGTAGCGGTCGTGGTGGACGACGAGTTCCCGGGGCAGGCGCGGCTTGACCCCGGCGTTCTCCGCCGGGTCACCCCAACCGACGGCCAGGCCGAGGAAGGGGACGACCGTCTCCGGGACGTCCAGGATCTCCTGCACCTGCTCGATGTCGTTGCGCAGCGAGCCCAGGTAGACGGTGCCCAGACCCAGGGACTCGGCGGCGACGACGGCGTTCTGGGCGGCGATGCCGATGTCGAGAGCGCCCAGCATCGGCTCGTCCAGGTAGTCCAGTGCGCCGAGGTCGTGCGGCGGGCGGGAGGAGACGCCGTGCACCTCCTCGGCATCCCCGTCAGCTGGTCCACGCGCGGCCTCGCGCTCGGCGAGGAAGCGGTGCTGGGAGAAGTCGATCAGCCACACCAGCAGCACCGGGGCGGTGGCGACGTGGGAGGACATCCGCTTGCCGATCGAGGCGATCGCCTGTTTGACGGCGGCGTCCCGCACGGCGATGACCGAGACGACCTGCTTGTTCGAGGACGTCGCCGCGGACTGGGCGGCGGCGAGCATGGAGTTCAGCGCTGTGTCGTCGACTTCCCGGTCCAGCCACAGGCGCACCGAGCGGTGGCGCAGCAGGGCGTCCACCGTGTCATTGGACGCCACCTCCCAGTCCTGGTCGCGGCCGTAGCGGGCGGACAGGGGGTCATTCATCGGAGTCCCCGGTCTCGAGGATCCCGCGCAGTCGTTCCAGGGCCGTCTCCCAGCCGGGACGCACCGCCTCGGCGACGTCCTCGGCGTCCGGCCCTTCCAGGGTGTTGATGAACCGCAGGTGGGTGCTCTCAGTGCCCTCAAGCTCGAACCGCAGCACCTCGGTGTCCCAGGTGTACTCCAGGATCTCCGGTGGACGGTAGGTGGTGACCTCGCCCTGCCCGATGAGCCCCTCGGCGGCGATGAAGGACAGCTGGCGTCCGGCACCGAAGGTCAGCAGTGAGCGGTCGTAGTCGAGGATGTCCACGAACCACCGGCGCAGGTGCCGGGTCCGGGTGATCGCCCGGAAAGTCTCCGCCGGGGTCGCCGGCAGAGTCACCGAAAGTTCGACGGTCGCTGTCACGCGCTATTCTCCGTCGCCGTCGGAGTTCACGTGCCAGGCCAGGTCGGGGTCCGTCGCGCCACGCAGCTCCTCGAGCTTGGCACGGATCCCGGACTCCAGGCCCTCGAAGTCGTCGTCCCAGACCTGCGCACCGTCGATGCCGTCGACGACCGCACACCAGGTGCCCTCGTCGCGGACCACGGTGACATCATAAGAGTTGTTCAACATGGCGACCATCCTAACCGCGCGCGCTCAGCCCAGGTGGTTGTCCGACACCCACCGCGACAGGGAATGCCGGTTCGTCTGCTGGGTCTTCCGCAGCACATTGGAGACGTGGGTCTCCACCGTCTTCACCGAGATGAACAGGCGCTGGGCCATCTCCCGGTAGGTGTAGCCGCGGGCCAGCAGACGCAGCACCTCCTTCTCCCGGGGAGTCAGGGAGGACAGCATCGACTCATCGGCGTCGTCGGGGAGAGGGGTGGGCTCGTCCGGGTCTTCGGGGGCTTCAGGGGCATCGCCTCCTGAGGCGAAGGCATCCAGGACGTAGCCGGCCAGGCGCGGGGAGAAGACCGCGTCGCCGGAGTCGACCCGCAGAATGCTGTCGACGAGTTCCTTACCGTCGATCGACTTGGTGACGTAGCCGCGGGCACCGCCACGGATCAGACTGATCACGTCCGTCGGATCGTCCGAGACACTCAGGCCGAGGAACTGGGGTGCCCCGGTGGCGGAACTACCCAGCACCTTCCGTAGCACCGCGAGCCCACCACCGTCGGGCATGTGGACGTCCAGCAGGACGACCCGGGGTGCGGCGTCGGCGATGCCGCCGACCGCCTCGGCCACCGACCCGGCCTCACCGACGACCTCCACCTGCGGGTGGGAGTCCAGCTCTGCCCGGACCCCGGTCCGGAACATCGAGTGGTCGTCGACGAGGAATACCGGTACCGGGTGGGACGCTTCGTCGGTCACGGGGCGGATCCTTCCAGTCGCAGAATGACCTCGGTGCCGAAATCACCGGAGTCGATCTCCACGGTACCGCCGACCCGCTCCATCCGGTCGACGATCGACGAGCGCACCCCCTGCCGGTCCTCGGGGATCTCCGCCACCGAGAAGCCCGGGCCGCGGTCGCGGACGAAGAGCTCGATCGCGGCGTCACCGACCTCGAGGTACACGTTGACCTCGGAACAGCCGGAGTGCTTCGCGGCATTGACCATGGCCTCACGGCCGGCGAGCAGCAGGGCGGTGTCCTCCTCGAAGGCCTCCCGGTCCTCACCGACGACCACCGGACGGATCTGCACACCGAACGTGTCCTCCACCTCGCCGCAGGCCACCCGCAGGGCACCGGCCACCGTCTCGGTGCGCACCGACTCCTCCGGGGCGAACAACCACTGACGCAGCTGGCGTTCCTGGCTGCGTGCCAGCTGGGCAACCTCCGGATCGTCCGACTTCTTCTGGATCAGGGTGAGGGTCTGCAGCACCGAGTCGTGGATCCGGGCGGCGATCCGGGCGCGCTCCTCCTCGGCGGCGCGTTCCCGGGCGTTCGTGCTGGCCATCGACCACAGGCGCAGCCACAGCGGGATCAGCACCACGACCAGGCCGAGGATCATCGCGATGGCGGCGACGACCGCCGGCAGGATGACGTCGAGGCCGCCACTGCCGCCGCCACCGATACCGAAGATGGTGTAGCCGATGCCGATGACCAGCAGCACAAGACCACCGACCAGGCTGGCCCACTGCACCAGGCCAGGGCCGCGTCCGGTCACAGCGTCCGGACCGAAGGTCCGCCACACCAGGAACACGCCGCCCGCCAGCAGGATCACACTGAGGGCCACATGCGGTCTGGTCGCCGCGCCGCCCGCAAGGAACACCACCGAGAGCAGCAGGAACAGCCAGTCCAGGCCGACCCGTGGTCGGTTGACGACGCTGGTCGACACGCCACGAGAAGCCATCGAGGTGCGGGCCGCGGCGGGGATCGCCTCGTCCGGGGAATCCGTCCTGCCCGTGAACACCCACAGGCCGCCGTAGGCCACGATGCCGAGACCGGCGACGAGGTTCAGCAGGGCGAAGACCAGCCGCACCGCGGTCAGTCGCACGCCCAGGTGCGCGGCGACGCCGGTGCACACCCCGGCGATCATCCTGCCCTCGGCAACCCGGAGCAGTTCCGGGGCGGGCGGGGCGGGCTCAGGCCGGGCACCTGGCAGGGGGACGGGGGTCGGGGACATGTGAACCACTGTGCCAGGGTTCCCGGGCACCCGGTATCGGGGATGACCCTGAGATGAAAGTCCGGGTACGGATTCAGGGGCTTCCCCGATGTGCTTTCCTGGTCACAGCCGAAGAATGAGAGCCATGAGCCACAACACCCAGTCCACGAGCCCCGGCTCCCGGGGCACCTTCGAATCAACCATCCGTGACATGTGGGCCACCCGGCCCGTCCGCTTCCCCCGGAGCCAGTCGCCGCGGACCTGGTTCTTCGGCGTCTGTGAAGGCATCGCCGTGCGCTACCAGGTCTCCCCGGTGCTGGTCCGCCTGCTCTTCGTCCTGCTCGCCTGCACCGGCGGTGTCGGCGTGTGGGCCTACGGAGCGGCCATCCTGCTCTTCCGCCGCTACTCGGTGCCGAAGACCCCGCTGGAGGTGCTGCTGCGCAGCGAACGCGACCCCCGCTACGACGAGGACCGCTCCATCGCCATCGGCACCCTCATCGTCGGCGCGATCTTCCTCGTGCTCGGCGGTGTCTTCAGCGGTGGTATCACCCTGGGCGGCCTGGTCATCGCCATCGGCGTCACGGGTCTGATCTGGTGGCTGCTCTATGAGCGAACACCCGCGGCCCCCGAAGGCCTCCTGGCCACTGACGTCTCCGGTGTCGCCACCGATGCAGATGCACCCGTGCAGGACGTCCCGACCGTGCAGGACGCCCCGACGGTCAACCTGGACGACATCACCACCGCCGAAGGCTTCGACGTGCAGCGTCGCCAGCCGCCGTCGTGGGACCCGCTGGGTACCGCGCCCTTCGCGTGGGACCTGCCGGATCCCGGTATCCCGGAGGACGAGCAGACGGAGTCGGCGACCGCCGCGCCGAAGAAGAAAAAGAAGAAGCGCCGCGGTCTGATGGCCCTGCTGATCGGCGTGATCCTGGCTGTCGTCCTGGCGGTCTCGGGAGTCTTCGGTGCACTCTTCTCCGGCTGGGGCGGAGTCGCCAACTACGACGGTGAGGACTACAGCGGAACCATGGTCGGCGACAGCGTCCGGGTGGAGGACCTCGACGGCACCCGCAGCGTCAACTACACGATGAGTTCCCAGACCATGGATTTCGGGGACACCGCCGTCAACGGCGACAGCACCATCGACCTGAACACCACGATGAGCACGATCGTCCTGCAGTTCCCGGAGCGGACGGACGGTGACTCCTACGTCCTCGACCTCAACTGCGACAGCCGGACCATGAGCGAGGTCGACTGCGAGTCGATGGACGGCACCGTGATCGAGGGGAGCGGCGATGACGGCGACGACGCCCAGCGCCACACCCTCACCGTGAACATCAAGGCGACGATGTCGGACATCCGCGTCGAGCAGTTCGGCTGAGCCTAGCCGGCCACCGGCTGGGTGGGCACGACCGCCCTGTACTGCGCCTCCAGGCGCAGCAGCAGGGCGGTCAGCTGTGTCGAGGCCACCTCGGGGTGCTCCGGGTGCCACTGCACACCGGTGACCGGGGCGTCGTGGTGGACGACGGCCTCGACGACACCGTCCTCGGCGCGCGCGACGACCTGGAGTCCCCCGGCCAACCGGTCGATGGCCTGGTGGTGGGTGCAGAGGACGGGGTCGTCTCCCCAGGGGCCGTCCACCCGGGTCCCGACGAAGGGGTCGTCCCCGTGGTGGCGGTGGCCGTCCATGTCCTGGACCAGGGTGCCGCCGAGGGCGACGTTGATGATCTGCAGGCCACGGCAGATCCCCAGTAGTGGGGTGCGGTTCGCCACCGCGGTACGGACCACCTCGATGTGGGCGGCGTCCGCGGAGGGGACGCGATGACCGGCGCCGGGGTAGGAGGTGGGGCCGTCGTAGAAGGAGGGGTCGACGTCCTCGCCACCGACGATGACGATCAGGTCGGCTGGGTCGGCTGGGTCGGTGGTGTCCGTTGCGTCCCCCGCGATGAACACCGGTGTCCAGCCGAGAGCCTCGACGGTGATCCGCACCTGTTCGTTCAGCTCGGTGATCAGCGCCTGGAACGCCGGGTCATGGGGACGGTGGTCGGTGGGGTGGTGGACGGCGACACGGAAAGTCATGAACGGTCCTGGGGGTAGGCGGTGATGGCGAGGAACTTGATGGGGAACTCGGTGAGCTCGACGGGACCGTGGACGGCCTGGCCGTCCAGCAGCAGGGCATCGCCGGGACACATCCGGAAGTCGGTGTCCTGGTGCCGGTAGACCATCTCGCCCTCGAGCATGTAGAGCAGCTCGGTGCCCGGGTGCTGGAACCTCGGGTGGGTCTCCGAGGCGTCGTGCAGGGTCACGAGCACGGGCTCCAGGTGTGGGCCGGAGGTGGCGTCACCCTGGCCACGGAAGGATCCGAGCAGCTCGTAGATGTGGTTGTGGCGGGTGCCGCGACCGTTGATCCGGGTCCCGGTTCCGGCCGGGGTGAAGGCGGCGGGACGCTCCACCTGGGCATCGTCGAACAGGGTGGACACCGGCACATCCAGGGCCTCGGCGAGGCTGGCGACGGAGGTCAGGGAACAGGAGGTCTGTGCGTTCTCGATCTTCGACATCATGGCCTTGGACAGCCCGGCCCGTTCGGCCAGGCCGGCCACCGACATGCCCCGGGAGTGACGTAGTGCGCGCACCCGGTTGCCCAGCCCGACCTCGATGGACCGGTCCTCGACCGGGGTCGTGTCGTCGAGGATCTCGTGGTCGGGGGTGATGTCGGAGGTCATGTCGACAGATCTTAACGTCATCTCATCTCCCCGGCGCCGACGTACGGGTGCAGGCTGACGGTGAGGTCGTTCTCGGCGAACCGGGACAGGCGGAAGTCGGCCGCACGGATGTCCGGGTCCCGGGAGTCGCCGAGCAACAGCAGGTCGGCGACCAGGTCGGCGACGGCCGGGGCGATCTTGTAGCCGTGACCGGCGAAGCCCACCGCGAGGAAGAGCCCGTCCACCCCACTGGGGCCGATGATCGGGTTGTAGTCCGGTGTGGTGTCGTAGCAGCCGGCGTAGGTGCTGGTCAGTGCGGGGTTCGGCATATCCGGCAGGCGGTGCATCATCTTGCCGATGGTCCACT
>DXGC01000084.1 GCA_019114135.1 Candidatus Corynebacterium avicola | reverse complement strand
GGTCAGCTTCTCCATCAGTGCGTGCCACAACTGCGGCTGGGAGTACATCAGCGACTTGGTCAGCCCGTGGTTCTTCGAGGGACCACCTTCGATGAGGTAGGACGCGAGGGTGAACGGTGCCCCGGCGAAGCCGATGAGCACCTGGTCGTCACGCAGTTCGGAGAGCACCCCGCCGATCCCCTCGGCGATCGCCTCGAGCTGCTCGGGCTCCACGACCGGCAGGGCGTCGATCGCCTCGGCGGTGCGGACCGGCTCGGCGAGGACGGGACCGCGTCCGGCGACGATGTCGACCTCCACCCCGGCGGCCTTGAGCGGGACCACGATGTCGGAGAACAGGATCGCGGCGTCCGCGTCGTGCCGGCGCACCGGCTGCAGGGTGATCTCGGCGAGCAGGTCGGGACGGAAGCAGGAGTCCAGCATGCCGATGTCCTTGCGCAGCTCCCGGTACTCCGGCAGGGAGCGTCCCGCCTGGCGCATCATCCAGACCGGACGGCGGGACGGGTCCTCCCCACGTACGGCGGCGAGGAAGGGGGCGTCGGCGCGGGCCCGTCGGGCGGCTGCCGCGGCGGCGACGAGGTCGGCACCGGGCAGGTGCGGGTTGTGGTTCTCCATGGCCCCCGATTATGCCAGTGATTGAGCCTGGGGCCGACCCAATGCCACCGCCCGACGGCGCGCCTACCCCACTTCGGCCCCCGGCATCGTTACATTGACCCCCGTGAGCGTTGAACGTGAGTTATCAGGAGAGTCGAGGCCACCGGTCTCGGACTCGGGGCAGCCAAGCACCCCGGGTCCGTTCCGTGATGCCGTGACCTCGATGCACGATGCGAAGGTGCGTGGCGGGATCACCGTCACCGATATTCGCCCGCCGCGAAAACTGGCACCGTACAGTCACGCGGTGGGGTTGGAGGTCGACCGATTACTCACCGGAGACCCCCGGGACGACGGAGGGGAAGCCGCCGTCCCGGAGAACGTTCCCACCGACGCCGACGGCGACGCCTTCGGCCGGTTGATCCTGCTGCATGACCCGGGCACCGACGAGGGCCCGACGATCATGAAGCTGGTCGCCTACATCCAGGCAGACCTGGATTCCTCCGTGGCCCAGGACCCGATGCTTCCCGACGTAGCCTGGGAGTGGCTGACCGAGGAGCTCGACCAGCTCGGTGCGTCCGGACCGGAGGCCGCCTTCGCGGATCTGGGCGGGACGGTGACCGCCACGGCGTCCAGCCGTTTCGGCGACATCGCCGGCCCGGCGAGTGCCTACCAGGTCGAGCTGCGGGCGTCATGGACGGCCACCGGCACAGACCTGTCCGGACACGTGAGTGCTTTCGCCCACGTCCTGGCGAATGTGGCGGGTCTCCCGCCCGAGGGGGTCACGGCCATCGGAAGCCGCTAGAAGCCGCTAGGCTTGGCGCCGTGCCCCATCACCCCGACTCCACCGTCCAGCACCTGAGCCGTCCCCGTGAGGGCGTTCCCACGGTGGCCGACACCGCCTCCGCGGTACGCCGGGTCACCGAGGCTCTCGGGGACGGACGCGGCCCCATCGCGGTCGACACCGAGCGTGCCTCGGGATTCCGCTTCGACGACCGCGCCTACCTGGTGCAGGTCCGCCGCGAGGGGGCGGGGACCCACCTGGTGGACCCGGCGTCGGTGTCGGACGCAGGGACTCTCATGGCCCCGGTGATGAACGAGTCCCCGTGGATCCTGCACGCCGGGCATTCCGACCTGCCGGCGTTGACGTCCCTGGGGTGGCGTACCCCGCAGCTGCACGACACCCAGGTCGCCGGACGCCTGCTGGGCTACGGGCAGGTCGGCCTGGCCGGTATGCTCGGCGATTTCCTCGGGGTCACCGTCGCCAAGGACAAGGGGCGGGAAGACTGGTCGGCGCGTCCCATCCCCACCGCGATGCTGTCCTACGCCGCCCTGGACGTCGAGTTGCTCATCGAACTGCTGGACTCGGCGATGGACCAGCTGACGTCCCTGGGACGTGAGGCGTGGTACCACCAGGAGTGCCAGCGCATCCGTGTCGACTGGTCGCACCCGGTGCAGCCCCAGGACTGGCGGCAGCTGCGTGGCATCGGGTCGCTGCGCAACCGGCGCGGGCTGGAGGTCGCCCGACGACTCACCGAGGAGCGCACCCGTATCGCCCGGGAACGTGACATTCCCCCGGAGCAGGTGCTGCGAACCTCCTCCATCCTGGACGTGGCAAAGAGCCCCTCGAAGGCCTCACGGCAGCTGCAGCGTCCGCAGTCCGGTGGCCGACGGGTGGACCGTGCCGCACGCACGCTCCTGCTGCAGGCGGTGCAGGACGCTCTGTCGGCAGACGCCGCGGAGTTGCCGACCGTGCAACGCTCCGTGGCCGGTCGCCCGGACCACCGCCACTGGGCGAAGGAATACCCGCTCGCCCACGCCCTGTTGCAGGGCTTCCGTAAGGCCGTCGGTCACCTGTCGGAGGACACCGGTATCCGGGTGGAGGATCTGATCGTGGTCCGTCACCTGCGTTCGGTGGCCTGGGACGTGTCTGAGGCGAGTGCCCCCACTGTGCCGGGGTTCACGGGTGAAGACCCGGTCGGGGACCTCGAGGACCTCCTCGGGTCGTTGCTGGAGGACTGCGGGTGCCGTCCGTGGCAGGTGGGTCTACTGGTGCCGGTGCTGCTACCGGTCGTCGTCGACTGTCTCGACTGACACAGCGGCCCAACCGGCGACCTGCCGTCGTACCGACTCCTCGTCGAGACCGACATCTGCGAGGACCTCGCTCCGGGTCCCGTGGTCCAGGAAGCGCTGCGCGATCCCCAGGTAGCGGACCGGGGTCGAGATGTCCGCCCCGGTCACCGCACGGTGCAGCATCTGGCCTGCACCGCCGTGCACCCCGTTGTCCTCCACGGTGACGACCAGGTCGCTCTCCCCCACGAGATCCACGAGGGTGTGGGACACCGGGGTCACCCACAGCGGGTCCACGACACGCACCCGGGGCCCCGAGCGCTCGAGTTCGTCGGCGGCGGCGAAGGCCAGGTCGGTCAATGTGCCGTAGGAGACGACGAGGACGTCCTGTCCAGCCTCTGTGCCCTCTGTGCCGTCTGTGCCGTCTGTGCCGCCGGTCCTGTCGCTCTCGTGCAGGACGTCGTAGTCGTCGGTGGAACGGACGGCCGGAACGTCCTGCGGTGCCGTGCCCTTGGGGAAGCGCACGACCGAGGGGCCGTCGGTGACCGCCAGGCACCGGTGGAGGGCGTCGGTGAGCCGGTGGCCGTCACGGGGTGCGGCGACGTGGATGCCAGGCACCACGCCGGTGAGCGTCAGGTCCCACATGCCGTTGTGGCTCGCGCCGTCCGGCCCGGTGACCCCGGCACGGTCCAGGACGAGGGTGACCGGAAGGTGCAGCAGGCCGACGTCCATCAACAGTTGGTCGAAGGCCCGGTTGAGGAAGGTCGAATAGACCGCCACGACCGGGTGCAGACCGCCGAGTGCGAGCCCGGCGGCGGAGGTCAGGGCATACTGCTCGGCGATGCCCACGTCGAAGGTGCGGTCCGGGAACTCCCCGGCGAAGCGGGCGAGCCCGGTCGGACCGGTCATGGCGGCGGTGATCGCGACGACGTCCTCGCGTCGGTGGCCGATGCGGACGAGCTCCTCGGCGAAGATGTCCGTCCAGTTCTGGGAACCGTCCTGGCTGTGGTCCTCGACGGGCCGTCCGGTCGACGGGTCGATCACCCCGGTGGAGTGCATCAACTCGTCCTCGTCGTTCTCCGCCGGAGGGTATCCGTTGCCCTTCCGGGTCAGGGCGTGCACGATGACCGGCCCGGGGTGACTGCGGGCCTGGCCGAGTGCGTCCTGCAGCGCAGTGATGTCGTGCCCGTCGACCGGTCCGATGTACTCCAGTCCCAGGTCGCCGAAGATCTCCCGGGGCACGACGGCGTTCTCCACCCGGGAAGTCACCTTCTCGTAGGCCGGCCGGACCCGCATCGAGGCCAGGCTGTGTTCCAGTCCGCCGATCGTCGGCGAGTAGGAGCGTCCGTTGTCGTTGACTACGATGGTCAGCGGACGGTCCTCGGCATCGGCGATGTTGTTGAGCGCCTCCCAGGCCATTCCCCCGGTCAGTGCCCCGTCCCCGACGACGGCGACGACATTGCGACTGTTCTGCCCGTCCTGCCCGGTCTTCCCGGTCTTCCCGGTGAGTTCGAAGGCCTTGGCCAGCCCGTCGGCGTAGGACAATGCCGCGGAGGCGTGGGAGGATTCGGTCCAGTCGTGCGGGCTCTCGGCACGGGCCGGGTATCCCGAGAGCCCGTCGCGTCGACGCAGGGTGTCGAAGAGGTCGCGGCGTCCGGTGAGGATCTTGTGGACGTAGGCCTGGTGCCCGGTGTCGAAGATGATCGGGTCGGACGGGGAGTCGAAGACCCGGTGCAGGGCGATGGTGAGCTCCACGACCCCGAGGTTGGGGCCCAGGTGACCGCCGGTGGCCGAGACCTTCTCGATGAGGAAGGCGCGGATCTCCCCTGCCAGGGTCGCGAGCTCGGTGGCGGTCAGTGACCGCAGGTCGTCCGGAGACGAGATCCCCTCGAGAATCGACGTGGAGGTCATGGAGTGACCGGTTCCCCGTCGTCTCCGGCGGCCTGGCGGGTGTAGTGGACCAGGACCTCGACGTGGTGCGTCAGCCCGAAGGCGTCGACCACGGTCACCGACTCCGGGCGGTAGCCGCCAGCGATGACACCGGCGGCGTCACGCGCCGCGGTGGCCGGGTCGCAGCCGATGTGCAGGACGTGCTGCGGAGCCCGGGCGACGATCGCCTCGACAACCGGGGCACCGGCACCGGTCCGCGGCGGGTCCAGGACGACCACACCCGGATCAGCGTCAGCAAGGTCACCGAGTGCCTTGGCGACGTCCCCGGTGACGAAGTGGACGTCCCGGTCGGCCAGGACGGTGCGTCCTGCCGCGGTGGCGTCCGAGGCCCCGTCGACACTGTAGACGCTCGTGCCGGGCAGGGCCTCGGTGAGCGCGGCGGCGAAGACGCCCGCGCCGCCGTAGAGGTCCCATGCCGAGGTCGGTCCCGGAACCCCGGCGACGGTGTCTCGCACCCACCCGGCGTAGAGCTCGGCGGCGGCTCCGTGGGCCTGCCAGAAAGCCTCCACCGGCATCGGCCAGCTCACGCCGTCGACGGTCCGGGTGACGGTGCCGGGTTCGCTGGAGCCCTGGTGCTCGATGACCCGGCGCTGGACGACCTGTCGTTTCGACTTCGGGGCGCACCGTCGTCGGTTGGACCGCGAGCGTGGGTTGGCGGGACGGGCGGCCGGCACCTCGACGATGCCGCGCAAACCGTCCTCCCCGACCGCCACGCAGATCTCCGAGCCCGGGGTCAGTTCGGCCTCTGCGAGCACCTCGGCCAGGCCGTCGGCGACCTCGGGAGCCCACTGGGCACAGGTGGCCTCGGAGACCGGGACGATCCCGTTGCTGCCGCGGCGGCGAATGCCGGCCTGGCCGTGGTCGTCGACGCCCAACCGGACGCGGGTGCGGTAGCCGGTGAAGGGGGCCGGGGACAGCTGGTGTACCGGGACACCGGAGCCGGTCAGGTCGATGTGACCGATCCGGGTGAACTGGTCGAGGACCACACGGGTCTTCAGTTCCGCGGACCCCTCGGCGTCGATGACGTCGAGGTCGCAGCAGCCGGCCCCGAGGACCGCGGTCGGGCACTGTGGCCCTACCCGGTGGGCCGAGGGGCCGGTGATGGCTGCGGGGTCGGTGACGGCACCGGTGAGGAAGCGCTTGCGCGAGGTCTCCGGGTCGGTGTCGAGCTCGACCGGGACCCCGGTCTCCCCGGGCAGGGCTCCGCGGACGAAGACGACCCGTCCATCCTCTCCGTCAAGCCTGGCGACTGTACTTCCACCGTGGGCGGGGCCCAGCATGTCGAGGGTGACCGTCACACCGTCTCCTGGTTGTCACTGTCTTCACTGTCGTCACCGGTGAGGGCCCGGGACTCACGCTCGGCCTTGTCGGCGACGCGCACCGCCCAGACGGTGGCCAGCACGACCACCGCAGTCAGCGGAAGCCCCATGGCGATGCGGGCGACGCCCAGCCACGCCACGTCGTCCTGGCCGTAGAGCCACTGTTGCACGACGAAGCGGGAGAAGAAGACCACGGCCCAGGCCAGGGTCGCCCACATGAAGGCCAGTCGGGCGGTGCGGATGCTCCGCCATTCGTGTCCGGAGCCGTTGACGCCACGCCAGATGACGCCGACGAGAGGCCATTTGACCAGCGCCGAGATGACGAAGACGATGCCGGCGCCCAGTGAGTACCAGATGCCGTAGGCGAAGTAGCCCTTCGCGTCCCCCATCCACCAGGCGATGAAGGCACAGATTCCGACACCCATCAGACCGGACACCGCCGGCATGACGGTCTCCTTGCGCAGCAGGCGCCAGATGAACACCAGCACGGCGACAGCGACGGCGGCGACGAGGGCGGGGCCCAGACCCCACTTCTGGTTCACCGGGACCAGGACGAGCACGGGCAGGACCGAGGACACCAGTCCGGACAGTCCGCCCATCTGCTCCATCACGGTCGGCGCAGCCGCCGGTCCGGAATCGACGTCGGCGTCTGACCCGGTGACGTTCGGGTCGGCTCCTGTGTCAGGATTGGTCACTTCTCATCCCCGAGCTGCTCATCGGCGGTGGCCCCGCGGCGCGGCTGCTGCGGGGTCGGGGACTGGGTCTGCTGCGGGGCCTGGGGCGGCGTCGTGGTCGCGGACTCGGTGGACGCCTGACCGTCCTCGGCCTTCTTCGCCGCGGCGTCCTTCTGGCGCTGCTCGACGAGCTTCTTGAGCTCTTCGGCCATCGCCGCCGGGATCGTCACCGGCAGGGTCTGACCGGCGGGCAGAGGATCGGTGCCGCGGTAGACGAACGTCCGGGAGATGACCTGGTAGGCCAGCTCGGCGAGCTGCTCGGACTTGTCCACCGGACCGGCCAGGGTCATGCGCAGCATCCACCGGGGACCGTCGACGCCGATGACCCGCATCGCGCCGTTCTTCACGGTGCCCAGCACCTCGGGGCCCCACAGGCTGGAGCCCACGGTGACCTCGAGGCCGTCACCGGTCATCCCCTTGGTGATGTCGGGGATGCTGTCCTCCCACTGGTTGCCGGACCGGGGTGCGGCCATGGCGACCGGGGTGAGTCGGCCGAAGGGGGTGAGGATGTGGATCATCTGGGGCCCATTCTTACCCATCTCCACCTGCACCTCACCGTTGTGCGGCACCGGGACGCGGAGCGATCCCAGGTCCAGGCCGCTCTTGGCGAAGTCGGAGTAGTCGAACTCCTGGAAGTCCACGTTGTCGCCGTCGAACGGCCCGAAATCGCCGTTGATCGGGTCGTAGCCGGACGCAGCGGCGGCATCGGACCCCGGTGCAGACCCGGTGAGCGGGGCGGAGGCCTCGGACGGTGCCGGTGCGGAGGCCGCAGCGGTCGTCTCGGCCGGAGCTGCAGCGGCGTCCTGCTGTCCGGACTCACCGTCGGTGACGCCGGATGCGGTGCCGCCGTTGGCGACGTCCTTCTTCTTGCCGAAAGGCCACATGCTGTGAATCTCCCTACTGTGTTGACCTGTGTTGCGAACTTACGTGGTAATTGGGCGGTGCTTGTGGGTTGCGGACGCGGTCATGCACCGGTGGAGCCGTGACCACCGGCTCCACGGGCGGTGTCGCCGAGGTCCCCGGCGTCCGACACCTCGACCACCTCGCACAGCGACACCTGCTGAACCAGGAACTGGGCGATGCGGTCGCCGCGGCTGATCTCGATGGGGTCGACCCGGTCCAGGTTCACCAGACAGACCTTCACCTCGCCACGATAGTCGGCGTCCACGGTTCCCGGCGCGTTGACGATGGACAGTCCCTTCTTCGCCGCCAGCCCGCTTCGGGGGTGGACCAGGCCGACGGTGCCCACCGGGAGTGCCACGGCGACACCGGTGGGCACCAGCACCCGCTCCCCCGGCTCCAGTGTGACGTCGACTGCGGAGTGCAGGTCGATTCCGGCGTCGGTGGGGTGCGCCCGGCGCGGCAGCGGCAGGTCCGGGTCGAGCCGGAGGATCTTCAACGGGGAATCGGGACTGTCAGTCATGGTGCCGGAGTCTACCGGGGGGAGGGTCGGCTTATCGGGTTAGGGCCCTGTGCGGATACACTGGGGGATCGTGAACGAGCCCGAAGCGACAGGAGAAGACGTGCCTCAGGATTCTGGCCAGATCCATCCTGACGGGGTGGGGCCGGGTGTGCTGTACCGCGAGCGCCAACGCGTTCCGCTGTCGTGGTGGCTGATCGGCCTGGGTGTCGCCACGCTGATCGGCATGCAGGGGCAGATGGGTCGCGACTGGTACTGGGGTGTGGCTGCGGGGCTCCTCGCCGCCGGTGCGGTCGTCTGGTCGCTGCTGTACCTGTCGCGTACCGAGCTCGTCGTGGAGCGTGACGAGGAGGGTGAGACCTGGCTGCGGGCGGGCGAGGCCTCCCTGCCTGCGTCGGTGGTCAGCCGGACGCTCGCGGTGCCTCCGAGTGCGCGGAGCGCGGCGATGGGCCGCCAGCTGGATCCGGCGGCGTTCGTGGTCCACCGGACCTGGGTCCCGTCGATGGCGATGCTCGTCCTCGATGATCCGGACGACCCCTCCCCCTACTGGCTGATCTCCACCCATGAGCCGGAGAAACTCCTCGCCGCGTTCGGACGTCCCGTCGTCGACTGACTGTCCCGGACGTCCGGATACGCGAACGGCCCCACCCTCGCCACGAGGTGGGGCCGTTTTTCTTGCGGTGATGGCGTTTTAGGCGCAGTCCACACAGACCAGCTCGCCCTTGCCGTCGTCCTCGGCGATGCGGCTGCGGTGCTGGACCAGGAAGCAGACCGAGCACGTGAACTCGTCGTTCTGACGCGGGATCACCGAGCCACTGAGCTCCTCCCCGGACAGGTCGTCCATCGGGATGTCGATCGGCTCGACGACGTCTCCGTCGTCGGTGTCGTCGACGGCGGGCTCGGCCTTCTCAGCAGCCTTCAGCTCCTCCACCGAATCGGTTTCGATCTCGTCCTCCGGACGGGTGCGCGGCGCATCGTAGTCGGTAGCCATAATCGTGCTCCTCGTGGCAGTTGTGTCTGTTCTGTGACGGAGTCTCCCCCGCGCAGGTCACCGGGTGATTACACGTCGTCAACTGTGCTGGGCCAACGATTATTCCCGGGCGCTAGACGCGCATACTAAAACAGCGAACGCAACTTGTCACTTCGCCACCCCACCACCGTGTCTTCTGACCTCCCGAAAATCGGCGAATCACTAGGTCAGCGGCCGTTCCCCGCACCCGGGTCGGGATCGGGGATGCGGGTACCCACGATGTCCTCCGCCAGCTCGGCGACGATCGATGGTGCTGCCGCCAGCACTGGCAGCCCGTCCGCGTATCCGGCCGTCAACCGCGGCTGGTGCACCACGGCCCCCGACCGGGCGGCGATCAGCGCACCTGCGGCATGGTCCCAGGCTCCCAGGCCGTGCTCGTAGTATCCGTCGACCCTGCCCGAGGCCACCGCGCACAGGTCCAGGGCCGCCGAGCCGACGCGCCGGATGTCCCGGACCCGGGGCATAAGTTCAGCAAGCAGTCCGACCTGGGCCGTCCGGTTGTCCGCCTGATAGGAGAAGCCGGTGGCCACCAGAGCGGTGGACAGGTCCCCGGTGTCACCGCTGTCGCCGTCCCGGGCGTCCCCCTGACTCCACCGGGGCAGCACCTCCTCGGCGGAGAGGTCGGACTCCCAGGTGATCCGGGCGTCCCCACCGACGGCGGCGGAGAACACGCGGCGGCGGGCGATGTCGGCCACCGCGCCGGCGACGGGCACCCCGTCGACGGTGGCGGCGATGCTCACCGCACTCGCCGGGATGCCGTAGATCAGGTTGACGGTGCCGTCGACCGGGTCGACGACCCAGGTGACCCGTCCGTCGACGATCTCGCCACCCTCCTCCTCACCGAGGATGACGTCCCGGGCCCCGGTGGCGGTGACGTGTTCGGTGATCCGCTGACGGATCAACGCCTCGCTGGCCCGGTCGATCTCGGTCACCGGGTCCACCTCCGAGGACTTGGTGTCGCTGACCCCCACCCGGATACCGGCGGTGTGGCGCTGCGAACGCACCAGGGCGGCGGCCTCGGCGGCGATCGACACACATGCCACCCGCAGGTCGTCGGGGGTCCTCCCGTCGAGCGCCTCAGCTGCTGACGGCGCCAGGGTCCTGGTGGACTTCTCGTCGAGGAGATGGTGGTTGTTCTGTTCAGGCATGACCCCATCCTGCCACCGCAGCCCGGGACCGCCTCCTGCGGTAGCATCTGGGAATCATGGAGAAGTCACACAGCAGCTCAGGCACCGGCTTCGGTGTGGACATCGGCGGCAGCGGGATCAAGGGGGCCCGCGTCGACCTGGAGACCGGTGAGTTCATCGGTGACCGGATCCGGATCGCCACCCCGCAGCCGGCCACGCCGGAGGCGGTAGCCGATGTCGTCGCCGACCTCCTCCGGCAGGCCGAATGGGAAGGCCCGGTCGGGATCACCGTGCCTGCGGTGGTCACCGGCCAGACCGCCCGCACGGCGGCGAACATCGACCCTTCCTGGATCGGCACCGACTGCGGGGAGCTGTTCTCCGCCCGGTTGGCCGCGGCCGGTGTCGCCGGTGACGGGACCGCACCGGATTTCACCGTGCTCAATGACGCGGATGCCGCGGGTATCGCCGAGGTCGCCTTCGGGGATCCGCAGGCCACCTCCGGCAGCGTGCTTCTGCTGACCTTCGGTACCGGGATCGGGTCGGCGCTGCTGAACGACGGTGAGTTGTTCCCCAACACCGAGCTCGGACACCTGCTGTTCCCGGCGATGGACGCCGAGAAGTGGGCCTCGGCCGCGGCGCGCGAACGGGAGGACCTGTCGTACCGCGAGTGGGCGCGCCGGGTCGACCGGGTGTTGCAGGAATACATCCGGATCCTCAACCCGACGACGATCATCGTCGGAGGCGGCGTCTCCCGGAAGTTCGAGAAGTGGGGTCGCCACCTCACCGTGAACTCCGATGAGGCAGGACATCCTGCCGCCGTGACGGTCGTCCCGGCCCGGTTGCGCAACAAGGCGGGCATCGTCGGCGCCGCACTGGCGGTCCGTGACGGGGTCCGTCCCTGACCGTTTCGGGCGATACCGGCAGAGAATTACCGGGGTCTCCCGGGCCGACACCCGCATTTTCCGCGCGCTGGGTTATAATCGGGGGTCGACTGTGTTCCTGATTGAGGAGCACCGAAAGCAAGTCCCCTGACCCCGCAAGAAAGGTCTTTCGTGGCGGCCAACACCAGTTCCACCTTTGGAAACGACGCCGACGGCAGCAACGCCCCGGCAGCGTCGGCATCGACGACCGGTCGAAAGGTGGCGAAGAAGACGACGGCGAAGAAGACCGTCCGAACCGCCGCTCGGAAGGCGGCCCCGCGCACCGCCTCCACAACCTCGGCCACCGCCGCCGAGTCCTCCTCCCCTGCCGCCGCAGACGCCTCCACGGGGTCCTCCGCCAGCACGTCCGGCACCGCGAAGAAGTCCGCGGCAAAGAAGACCGCCGCGAAGAAGACGGCGAAGAAGACCGCAGCCAAGAAGACCACCGCCCGCAAGGCGACGGCCAAGAAGACCGCAGCGAAGAAGACGGCCGCCAAGAAGGCGACGGCGAAGAAGACCACTGCCGCGAAGAAGACCGCCACCGCCTCCGACGCTGCCGAGCAGACCCGCCGCGGCGCGAAGGCCAAGGACGCCGCCACCGCAACCGGGGACGACGAGGAGGACGGGATCGACTCGTCCGGGGACTCCTCGGACCAGGTCGACGGGTTCGACAACGTGGAAGACGTTGATGACGTTGACGTCATCGATGACGTCGACGATGTGGACGACATCGACGACGTGGACGACGTGGACGACGACCTCGACCTCGGCGCCGACCTGGAGGACGATGACTCCGACGACGATGAGGAGGACGAGGACGGGGAGGGTTCCGACAATGCCTCGGAGTCCGGCGAGGCCAAGGCCGACGACGGCAGCTTCGTCTGGGACGAGGACGAGTCCGCCGCACTGCGTCAGGCCCGCAAGGACGCCGAGCTCACCGCCTCGGCGGACTCGGTGCGTGCCTACCTCAAGCAGATCGGTAAGGTCGCGCTGCTCAACGCCGAGCAGGAGGTCTCGCTGGCCAAGCGCATCGAAGCCGGCCTCTACGCCCACCACAAGCTCGACGAGATCCTCAACTCCGAGGAGAAGATCTCGCCGATGCAGAAGCGCGACCTCCGCGAGATCGACCGCGACGGCCGCAAGGCGAAGAACCATCTGCTGGAGGCCAACCTGCGTCTGGTGGTCTCGCTGGCCAAGCGCTACACCGGCCGTGGCATGGCCTTCCTGGACCTGATCCAGGAGGGCAACCTCGGTCTGATCCGTGCGGTGGAGAAGTTCGACTACACCAAGGGCTACAAGTTCTCGACCTACGCCACCTGGTGGATCCGCCAGGCCATCACGCGTGCCATCGCGGATCAGGCCCGCACCATCCGTATTCCCGTCCATATGGTGGAAACCATCAACAAGCTCATCCGCGTTTCCCGCCAGCTTTTGCAGGAATACGGACGCGAGCCCACGCCCG
>DXGC01000083.1 GCA_019114135.1 Candidatus Corynebacterium avicola | reverse complement strand
GTCGCCCTGGAGAAGCCGAGCCCCCGCGAGTCGACGTCCTGGTACTTCCAGCGCTACATCGAGAACTTCCCCTGTGCCGGTGAGATCGTCTTCTTCGACCGCTCCTGGTACAACCGCTCCGGTGTGGAGCGGGTCATTGGCTTCTGCACCGATGACCAGCACTCGGAGTTCCTGCGGGAGGTACCGATGCTGGAGAACATGATCATGGGCTCCGGTATCAGCCTGACCAAGCTGTGGTTCTCGGTGACACAGAAGGAACAGCGGACCCGTTTCGCCATCCGCCAGGTGGACCCGGTGCGTCAGTGGAAGCTCTCGCCGATGGACCTGGCGTACCTGGACAAGTGGGACGACTACACCCGGGCGAAGGAAGAGCAGTTCCGCTACACCGACACCAATGAGTCGCCCTGGATCACCATCAAGTCGAACGACAAGAAGCGCGCACGGCTCAATGCCATGCGCTACGTGCTCAGCAAGTTCGACTACACCGGTAAGGACTACGACATTGTCGGGCAGCCGGACCCGCTGATCGTCAAGCGTGGTCGCGACCAGATCGGCGACTAACTCCGGTCGTCGATGCCTTCGGCTTCCTCCTCGACGGCGATGATCGACTTCGCCAGCTTCTTCAGGTGCTTGAGCTGCTTGGACGTGGACTCGTCGAGGGCTGCGTCCTCCGCCTCGTGGACGATGGGGGTGAGCGAGGCCTGGGCCTTCGCGCCCTTCTTCGTCACCGAGATGATCTGGCGACGGCGGTCCTTGGCGTCCTTCTCCCGCTTGGCCAGGCCGCGCTTCTCCAGCGCGTCCACCAGGCGGACCATGTCGGAGCGGTCGACACCGATGATCTCGCCGAGTTCGGCCTGGCTGGCCGCGTCCCCGTCGACCAGGTAGGTGAGCACCCAGAACTCCCGGAGGTTGAAGTCCTTGGCTGACAGTGCAGCCTCCACGTGGGTGCGGGTACGACGCCGGAGTCGTTCCAACTGGAACGAGGGGGACTTCAGGAGGCCCTGCGGGAGGTTCACGGTGCTTTCTGCCATGCACCCACTGTATCGTCTAGGGGTGGGTAACACGAACTATTGGGGAACCCCGCGAAGTTGAGCGGGTCGGTCAGCCTTCAGTGCCGACGATCGGAAGGCCGGCGTCGCGCCAGCCGATGGAGCCGTTGGAGACGTTGATGGCGTCGATGCCGTTCATCTCCAGCCAGGTGCAGGCCTTCGCGCTGCGGCCGCCGGAGAGGCAGATCAGGTAGATGTCCCGGTCGAAGTCGAACTCGCCGTAGCGGGACTGGAGCTCGGAGAGCGGGAGGTTGGTGGCGCCCTCGGCGTGCCACTGGTTGAACTCGTCCGGCTCACGGATGTCGATGAGCTGGGCCCCTTCAGGGACTTCGTCGGCCTTGACGTTCTCGAAATCACTCATGGTGCCCCAGTGTACGCAGACGTCCTGGTGTCGTCCGTCGACCTGAGGCTGCACGGTCCCTGTGTGTAAGGACCTCCTTTGTCTAGCCTGGGAATGTCGGATTCCGGCTGTAAAACTGCGACGTTCTGCTGACATAAGTGATTTCGGGGTGCATGGTGGGGAGGCGTCAACGTTATTTTCATCGCCAACCTCAATCCGAAAAGGACATCCCCATCGCCATGAGCCCCTCACACCGTCGTGCCCCGTCGGGTCGTCTCCCTTCCCGTCTCTCCCGCTCCGCTGTCGCCGCAGGGCTGGTCACCGCCTCCGTCGCCGGCCTCTGCATCGGTCAGTCCTCGGCTGCCCCGCTGGTGGGGGACAGCAAGAACATCATCAGCAGCAACCGGGAGATCGCCGACAGTGAGCCGGTGCGTCCTCTCGCCAGCCACGCCGTGCTGACGAATGACCCTAGTGTCCCGATCGTCGTGCTCGGCGCACGTCTGAACGAGGACTGCAAGCCCCCGGAGGTCCTCGCCGACCGCCTGGACGGTGCCGCAGAGCTGGCGAACATCCACCGCGGCAACCCGATCGTCGTCACCGGTGGTGCCACCCAGCCGGACTGCGCCTCCGAGGCCAAGGCCATGGAGACCGGTCTGCGTATGCGCGGGGTCACCAACCAGATCATCGTCGAGGAGAAGTCCGGCAGCACGCTGGAGAACGTGGCCAACACCTCGGACTACATCAAAGGCAACGGCGGGGTCGCGGTCATCGTGACCTCCGACCCGCACTACTCCCGTGCGCTGACGAACTTCCGCGACGAGGACATCGAGGCCGTGGCCTACGTGAAGGGTGAAGGCTAGGACCCGTCCTCGTCGTCCTTGTCGCCGGCCTCCTCGAGGGCGTCGGCGACGTCGCCGAGCACCGGGACCTCGCCCAGGCCTGCGTCCTCCATCGCATCCGCGATCTCTGCGGCGGTCCCGGAACCGAGGATCGCCGCGACCTGCGCCGCCAGGAAGCGGCTGCCGGCGATGGAGGGGTGGGCGTTCATGTTGAATCCGGGGGTCGTGTAGTCGCGGTTGCCGGAGACGTAGCGGTCGGCGTCCGGCGCGCAGGTGGAGTTGCCCACCATCGTCATGTCACGGATGTCGATGAACTCCACACCGGCCCGCTTTGCGGCCTCCTTCTGGTTGGCCTGCGTGGCTGCCTCGTAGGCGGCCGTGGTCCGGTCGACATTGCCGGTCGGCCGGTTCGGCATGACGTTGGTGGAACAGAAGACACCGTTCTGGTCGGTGGTCGCCAAGCGGCCCAGCAGCACGATACGGGCCTTCGGGGCGGACTCGCGGACCTTCTCTACACCCGCAACGAGATTCATGACGACCTGCTCGTCCGAGACCCCACGGCGCTTGTCGTTCATGCCTGCCGCGAGCACCACCAGCGAGGTGTCGTTGACGTGGCCGGCAGCGATCGCCTTGTCGATGCGTCCCAGCATCTGGCTTGTGGTGTGCGCGTTGCACGCCCAGTTCTGGACCGGACGTCCCGTGGTGATGCCGAGCAGGGCAGGCCAGGCGTCCGGCGCGGTCAGGCAACCGGCCTGGCGCGGGTACTGGGAGGCCAGGTACGGGTGGTCGTTGACCAGCCAGTGGGAGTTCGAGGTGAAGGAGTCGCCGAAGGTGACGACGTTGTTCTCGGTGCTGTCCGAGTACGGCGAGGCACCCGGGAGGACGGTGCGCAGGGTGGGGACGTTGGCGACCCCGTCGAGGCTGGACGCGGTGCCGTTGCTGCCGGTGCCACCGTTGGTGGTCGCCAGCTCGTCGGCGGACGCGGCGGGGGCGACGGACATCGCGAGCGAGGTCGCGAGGGCGAGGGTGATCCCGGTACGACGGGCGGACGTGGACAGGGGGGAACGACGGATGAAGCGCACTGCGAAGGTCTCCTGGTGGAAAAGGACGTGACG
Source organism: Candidatus Corynebacterium avicola (assembly GCA_019114135.1). Classification (GTDB taxonomy): domain Bacteria; phylum Actinomycetota; class Actinomycetes; order Mycobacteriales; family Mycobacteriaceae; genus Corynebacterium; species Corynebacterium avicola. The sequence goes on along the minus strand of DXGC01000083.1, from coordinate 24,625 downwards.
GGACGTCATCGGGGTAGGGATGCGGAGAGAGATCCTTGCGCGTGTGAGGTCGTCGGTTCTTCGGTCTCAGGCTGTTCGTGGGTCGGTGTCGCGAAGGTCATGCCCCCTGGGGCATGAGGTGAGCATAGTTCACCCCGCGCGATTTTTCCCTGTTTCGTGTTTTTTCCGGGGCGCCCATTGCCTGCGTGGTGCTGGTGGGGCGCGCCGGCTGTCACAGGTCGCGGACGGGGCGCGGGCGGTAGGGGCCTCAGGACCTCAGGAGCTGATGTGCTCACCGACGGTGCTGGCGAGGTACTCACTGCCGGCCCGCGACGGGTGGGACTGCATGTTGAACTGCGGGGTGGTGATGTCCAGCGCCCCGGCCACGTAGCGCTCGTGGTCGAGTCCGCAGGTGGAGTTGTGCTCGACGGTCATGTCGCGGATGTCGATGAACTCCGTACCGGTGCGCTCGGCGACGGTGCGGTGGATGTCCTGGACGTCCGACTCGTAGGCGGCGGTGGTCTCGGAGACCGCCCCGAGCGGCAGGTACGGGATAAGGTTCACACTGCACTGCCGGCCGTCCGGGTCGGTGGTGGCGAGGCGGCCGAGGATGATGATTTCTGCGTCCGGTGCCGCGTGCTGGATCTTCTCGACGGCCGAGACGAAGTCCGCGGTGATCTCCGCATCGTCCAGCCCCCTCTGCTTGTCGTTCATGCCTGAGGAGAGCACGACCGTGGAGCTGTCGTTGACGTCCCCGGCGGCGACGGCGCGGGTCACGCGGTTGAGCATGTGGGAGGTGCCGGAGTTCGTGCAGGCCCAGTTCTGGACCGGGGTTCCGGTGTCCTCGGCGAGGAGGCCGGGCCAGGCGTCCGGGGCGACGCGGCAGCCGCTCTGCTGCGGGTAGTCCTCGGCGGAGGACTCGATGTTGTTCGCCACGGAGTGCGAGTTCGCCGTGAAGGAGTCACCGAAGGCGACCAGGTTGTCGGTGGTGTCCTCGGAGTAGGGGTCGGACGGGTCGAGCGTGGCGGACCCGGGGACGTTCGCCGAGCCCTGGCCGGAGGACCCGGAGAGCGCGGAGCTGCCGGAACTTCCCGAGCTTCCGGAGCTGCTGTCCTGGGCGGAGGCACCGCCAGGGCTGATGGCGGTGACGGCACTGAGAGCGAGGGCGGTCGCGGCGGCGCCGCGGATGAGGGACCGGGGTGAGGGGTTCATGGGGATTCCTGTGGAGAGGGGAGAGGGGGGAGAGTAGAGGAGAGGTTGTCGTGAATGACCTTAATCCGCGCCGTCGGTCTGCGCTGACCGTCGACGGTGGTGGCCCGGGAACCCGATGAACGCAGAAACCCCGCAGACCGGAGCCTGCGGGGTTGGTGTGGTGATGCCTCGGAACTACTTGTGCCGCTCCACGGCCTCAGCGAGGATGCGCTCGGCCTCGGCCTTGTCGCCCCAGCCGGAACCGTTGACTTCCTTGCCCGGCTCCAGGTCCTTGTAGTGGACGAAGAAGTGCTCGATCTCGTCCTTGACTTCCTGGGCGACGTCGTTGATGTCCTGGTACTTCTCGTAGCGGACGTCGTCGACGACGCAGAGCAGCTTGTCGTCGCCGCCGGCCTCGTCGGTCATCTTGAAGACGCCGACCGGGCGGGCCTCGACGATGACACCCGGGAAGACGGGCTCCGGGAGGATCACCAGGGCGTCCAGCGGGTCGCCGTCCTCACCGAGGGTGTTGTCGATGAAGCCGTAGTCGGCCTGGTACGCCATCGGGGTGAAGAGGTAACGGTCGAGGTAGACCTTACCGGTCTCGTGGTCGACCTCGTACTTGTTGCGGGAACCCTTGGGGATTTCAACGGTGACTTCGATGCTCATGGCTGCTGATCCTACCTTGCGCTCACACCCGCTGCGACGATTCCTCCGCTGTTGTGGCGATCGCGGCGAGGGTCTGCTCGATTCCCTTCTGCAGTTCCGCCTCGAAGGTGTCGTTGCCGCCCAGGAAGACGGTGACCATGGCTCGGGACAGTGCACTGGTGTTGCCCTTGACGATGCGGGACTCGGTGAGGGTGGTGGTGCCGTCTCCGTTGTCGTTCAACTCGTAGCGCCAGACCGAACCGTTGATCGGGATGCGCCACTCGAGGAGCTCGTTGGGGGTCCACTCGGTGATCTTCGACCAGGTCGGCCAGAAAAGGGGGCCGCGACGGTTGAGGTTCACGGTGGTGGTGCCCTCGGAGGGGTCGCCGCCGAGGATCAGCATCTTCTTGCACTGGGGGCTGCGCTCGCCCATGGTGGTGAGGTCGGAGACGGCCTTCCAGACAGCGGTGGGGTCGGCCTTGATGGTGAGGGATGCGGTGATGAGTTCTTTCGCCATGGAATGGAGCATACGTTCCAGGTGAGGGTCGGCGCAGCGATTCGCCGAGTGCGTTTACTGTGGGCTGCATGACTGCTGACGGACAGGATGCGCACTTCTACGAACCCTCGGAGGGGACCGGGCTGCCCCATTCGCCGTTCAACGCGATCATTGCGCCGCGACCCATCGGGTGGATCTCCAGCAGTTCGACGGAGGGGGTGCTGAACCTCGCGCCCTTCAGCTTCTTCAACGCCTTCAACTACGAACCGCCGATCATCGGCTTCGCCAGCAATGGGGCGAAAGACAGTCTCGTCAACGCAACAGACACCGGGGAGTTCTGCTGGAACCTCGTGACGAAGGATCTCGCGTCGGCGATGAACGCCACCTCCGCGGCCGTCGCGCCGGGTGTCGACGAGTTTGAGCTTGCCGGGCTGACCCCGGCGGCCTCGAGGATCGTCGGGGCACCGCATGTGGCGGAGGCGAAGGTCGTGTTCGAGTGCCGCACCACCCAGGTCGTCCCGCTCCAGACCCTGACCGGTGACGTGACGGTGACCAGCGTGGTCTTCGGCGAGGTCGTCGGGGTCCACATCGACCGCTCGTTGCTGAAGGACGGGATCTACCAGACCGCACAGGCAGATCCGGTGCTGCGTGCCGGCGGCCCGGCCGACTACTTCACGCTCACCGAGGAGAACCGGTTCCAGATGGAGCGACCGGAGGCGACGCATTGAGCAACTACACGGGATTCACGATTAGACAGGCGACGGTGGGCGAAGCTCATCGGGGACGGGAAGCCAGCAGCTTCTGGACGCTGCGATCGGCGAGGAGACCGCCTACCTGTGGATCATGGACGGCAATGACCGGGTGGAGGCGTTCTACCGACGCAACGGATTCCGTCGTGACGGTGTCGAGCGCGAGGACGACCTGGCCGGGTATCCGGTCACCACGGTGCGGATGGTACGCGGGTCCTGAATAGAAGGGAGCGGCTCGCCGGAACCCCGGGCCGCGCGCACTGTCGCACCTGTCGGATACTCTGGGGTGGTTCGCCCGACCGCCCCAGAGAAAGGCCCTGAAGCCACGATGAGCAAGACTGCCTCGCGACGCTGGATCTACGCCGGATCTGTCGTGGCCTTCGTCGTCGTGGTGGCGGTCATCATCGTGACCGCCCTGGTGCTGCACGACCGCAACTCCCAGAACATCGCCGACGCCGACGTGCCCGCAGCGGCCACGCCGGTGCTCGAGCCTGCCGTGTCGGACGGCGAGGCCCCCGCCGTCGACGACGACCTGGAACAGGTGGCGTCCGACCCCGATCTCGGCACCCTGTCCGGCCACGTCACCGACATCGCCACCGGCGAGGAGGTCTGGTCGACCCGTGCGGACCGGATGCTGGTGCCTGCCTCGGCGACGAAGCTCACCACCGCGGCCGCCGCGCTGTCCACCCTGCCCGCCGACCAGCGGCTGTCGACCAGGGTGCTGCCCGGGGAGACCGAAGGGCAGATCGTGATCCAGGGCGAGGGGGACATCACCCTGGAGCGCACCGACGGCTCCGGCTTCTTCACCGACCCGGCTGCACTGGACGATCTCGGCGCCCAGGTCGCGGAGGCCCTCGGCGAGGCCGGGATCACCGAGGTCAGCGAGATCGTCGTCGACGACTCCGTGCGCGCCGGGGACCTGTTCAACAGTGACTGGTCCAGCGAGGACATCGGCGCCGGCAACGTCGCTTCGCTGAACTCGGTGATGCTGGACGCCGGACGGATCGACCCGACCGACTCCTACTCGCCGCGGTCGACTGAGCCGGCACAGGACGTCGCCTCCGGTCTGGCCGAGGCGATCGGCTTCCCCGATGCCGATGTGTCGGTCTCCGAGGAGAAGGTCTCCACCGCTGCAGATGCGGAGGAACTGGGTGAGGTGCAGTCGGCGCCGCTGAGCACCCGGGTGCGCGACATGCTGCTGCACAGCGACAACCTCCTGGCCGAGGCCATCGGCCGGGAGATCGCCGAGGCCGCCGGGGAACCCACGACCTTCGAGGGTGCGACGACCGCAACCCTCGACATCCTCGGCGATGCCGGCCTCGACGTCTCGAAGGCGAAGCTGAACGACAACTCCGGCATGAGCGAGAAGAACCGGCTGTCGGCCCGGATCCTCGACGGGATCATCGCCGCCGCAGCGTCCAAGGACGAACTGCGGGGAATCCTTGACGGCCTGCCGGTCGCCAACGGCAGCGGCACCCTACTGGACCGCTACAGCGCCGACTCCGGCGCCGACGCGGGCGCCGGCTGGGTGCGGGCGAAGACCGGCACCCTCGACGGGGTGAACTCCCTGGCCGGAACGGTCACCACCGAGCAGGGACGCGCCCTCAGTTTCGCATTCCTGTCCAATGGCTCGGACATGGACGCCGGACGCGCCGCCCTGGACCGGCTCGCCGCCGCGCTGCGCACCGCGGACTAGGGGCCGGGGAACGCCGTTGGTCGCCACACCGCACACGCTGAGCGTCCGCCGGAGTCTGCGCGACTTCCTGGAGCAGGTCGGTCTGTCGCGTGGCGACGAGGTGGTGTGCGGGGTCTCCGGGGGAGGGGACTCGCTGGCGCTGGCCGCCGCCTGTGTCGCCGCCGGCCTGGACGTCACGACGGTCACCGTCGACCACGGGTTGCAGGACGACTCCGACAGCGTCGCGGCACGGACCGCCGCAGTGTGCTCCGAGCTCGGGACCCACGCCCGCACCGTGTCGGTGACGGTCGAGGGACGTGGGGAAGGACCGGCACGGTCGGCCCGCTACGCTGCTCTGGGCGAGGCCGCGGCAGGACGTCCCGTCCTGGTCGCCCACACCGCCGACGACGATGCCGAAGGTCTGTTGCTGTCACTGGCCCGGGGCTCCGGGACCGGCAGCCTCGCCGGACTGCGGTCGGTCACCCACGACCACCCGGTGGTCCACGCGGGAGCTGCGTGGCTGGGCCGTCCGCTGTTGGACGCCACCCGGGAGAACACCCAGGGAAGCTGCGCCGAGCTGGGCCTGCCGGTGTGGCACGACCCGCACAACCAGTCCCCGGACATCACCCGTTCCCGGGTGCGTCATGAACTGCTGCCGTTGGCCCGGGAGATCCTGGGCAGTCACGTGGACACCGCCCTGGCCCGGTCGGCCCGGCTGCTGCGCGAGGACGCCGATGAACTGGACCGTCAGGCGGAGCAGGCGTTGACGACGGGCGACGCGGGGTCGCCACTCCCGGTCGCCCCGTTGGAGCAGCTGTCCGCCCCGCTGCGCCGTCGGGTGTTCAGAGGCTGGTTGTCCGCATCCGCCGGCCCGTTGACCTCCACACACCTGGACGCCCTCGACGCCCTGGTGACCGACTGGCACGGCCAGGGGCCGGTGGCGGTTCCGTGGCCGCAGCCGCCGGGGAATAAGCTGTCCGGGCCACCCTCTACAATGGGGACGACCCGCCGACTGGTGGTGCGCCGCCGTCGGACGGACACCGGAAGCCAGCTGGAACTCGACCGGACCGCAGGAGTCTCGTGATGATCAGCAAGAAGACCGACGTTCCCGACAACTGCTACGGCGACGACGTCGACGCGGTCCTCGTCGACAAGACGACGCTGCACGCGCGGATCGCCGAGATGGCCACCGCTGCCAGTGACCGCTACCGGGACGAGGACGAGGACACCATCCTGGTCTGCGTCCTGAAGGGAGCGACCTACTTCATCGCTGACTTCGCCCGCGCCATGGACGTCCCCACCCAGATGGAGTTCATGGTCGTGTCGTCCTACGGCACAAATTCAGAGTCCAGCGGCAACGTTGAGATCATCATGGATCTGAAGCGTGACATCCGCGGCCGCAACGTGATCATCCTGGAGGACATCATCGAGTCCGGTATCACGCTGTCCTGGCTCGTGGAGGACCTGAAGTCCCGGCAGCCGAAGAACCTCGAGGTCATCACGCTGCTGCGCAAGCCGGAGGCGGTGCAGAAGCATGTCGACGCCACCGACGTCGGCTTCGAGATCCCCAATGACTTCGTCGTCGGCTACGGCCTGGATTACGCCGAGCGCTACCGCGACCTTCCCTGGGTGGGGACGTTGCGGCCCAGCGTCTACAGTTAGACCGGCGGGGCGCGGTACCCACCGCGCCAAGTTCGTCCCCATCGATACGCTAGAGAGATTATGAACAAAAAGAGGGTCCTGAGGATCGCCGCCATCGTGGCCGCGCTCCTCGTCGCGTTCTACGCTTTCGGCGTCCTCACCGACTCCACCCGTGGCTACGACAACGTCGACACGTCGGTGGCGATCGAGCAGATCGACGACAAGAACGTCGCCGAGGTGCAGATCAACGATCGTGAGCAGCAGCTGCAGATGACGCTGCACGACGAGATCAGCGTCGACGGCAAGGACGGCATCGACCAGATCATCGCCCAGTACCCGGCACGGGCCGCCGACACCATCTTCGACCGCGTCGAAGGTGCCGAGGCGGACAAGTACACCACCAACGTCACCGAGGACAGCGTCCTCGGCTCGATCCTGGTGATGCTGCTGCCGATCCTGCTGATCGGTGCTCTGCTGCTGTTCTTCCTCACCCGGATGCAGGGCGGTCCCGGTGGAGCACTGGGAATCGGCAAGTCGAAGGCCAAGGAACTCAACGTCGACAACCCGGACACCACCTTCGACGACGTGGCCGGTGCGGACGAGGCTGTCGAGGAACTCGACGAGATCCGCGACTTCCTGTCGAACCCGGACCGATACGAGGAAGTCGGCGCGAAGATCCCGCGCGGTGTGCTGCTCTACGGTCCGCCCGGTACCGGTAAGACCCTGCTGGCCCGCGCGGTGGCAGGCGAGGCAGGCGTGCCCTTCTACACGATCTCCGGTTCGGACTTCGTCGAGATGTTCGTCGGTGTCGGTGCCTCCCGTGTGCGTGACCTGTTCAAGACCGCCAAGGAGAACAGTCCCTGCATCATCTTCGTCGACGAGATCGACGCGGTCGGACGCCAGCGTGGCGCCGGCATGGGTGGCGGACACGACGAGCGCGAGCAGACCCTCAACCAGCTGCTCGTGGAGATGGACGGATTCAGCGACCGCGAAAACGTCATCCTCATGGCCGCGACGAACCGTCCGGACATCCTGGACCCCGCGCTGCTGCGTCCGGGCCGTTTCGACCGCCAGATCCCGGTGTCCAACCCGGACATCGCCGGTCGTGAGCAGATCCTGCGGGTGCACTCCAAGGACAAGCCCCTGGCCGACGACGTCGACCTGAATTCCCTGGCCAAGCGCACCGTCGGCATGTCCGGTGCGGATCTGGCGAACGTCCTCAACGAGGCGGCACTGCTGACCGCCCGCGTGGAGGGCAACGTGATCACCGGCGACGCCCTGGAAGAGGCGACCGACCGTGTGATCGGCGGCCCGCGCCGTAGCGGCAAGATCATCTCCGAGCACGAGAAGAAGGTCACCGCCTACCACGAGGGCGGCCACACCCTGGCGGCCTGGGGCATCAAGGACATCGAGCGGGTCTACAAGGTCACGATCCTGGCCCGCGGCAAGACCGGTGGTCATGCCATGGCCGTGCCAGAGGACGACAAGGGCATGTACAACCGGTCGGAACTCTTCGCCCGACTGGTGTTCGCCATGGGTGGCCGTGCGGCCGAGGAACTCGTCTTCGGCTCACCGACCACCGGTGCCTCCGCCGACATCGAGCAGGCCACCAAGATTGCCCGCGCGATGGTCACCGAGTACGGCATGAGCCCGGAGCTTGGTGCGGTGAAGTACGGCGAGGAACAGGGTGACCCCTTCGTCGGACGCGGTGGTTCCGGTTCTCTGGACTACTCCCCGGCAGTTGCCGCCACCATCGACGAGCAGGTCCGCATGCTTATCGAGAAGGCGCACGGCATCGCCTACCGCACCCTGCGTGACAACCGTGACTACCTCGACAAGCTCGCCGGGAAACTGCTGGAGAAGGAGACACTGCGTCGTCCCGACCTCGAGGCGATCTTCGACGACATGGAGCCGCGGGAGGTCACCGAGATCTTCGAGCGTCAGGACGAGGGCTTCCCGAAGGACGACCGCGAGCCGGTCAAGACCCCGACCGAGCTGGCCCGCGAGCGTGGCGAGGAGCCGCCGGCACGCAACGACTTCTTCTCCGCCGCCCGCCGTGCCCGTATGGAGCGCCGTCGCCAGGAGAAGGAGGCCGCCCTGCGCGGTGAGGACCAGCCTGCGTCTGAGGCACCTGAGTCCTCCGACGGTCCGTCGGCACCGAACCCGGGGTCCGCGGGCTCTTCGGGCTCCGTCGGCCGCTGGAGTGGCCGGGCAACCACCGGTACCGACCATCTCCGGGGTGGTCAGGACGACGCCGAGGCCGGACACCGTCACCCCGGTGAGAAGAGCTACGGCGACGGCAGCGGTGACACGTCGGCACCGAAGGAACAGCGCGGCTTCCGCCTGCCCGACAACGAGCAGCCCGACCACCCGTGGGCGGGTGAGAATTCACCGACGCGTAACCTGGGACGTTCCGGTAGCAACGACGCCGGTGGTCGCCACCACCGACGTGATGACAACGAACAGGACCACAGTGACCGAAACGACTGACACCAACGCGTCGACCGGGGCAGTCTTCGACCAGGAACGGGCCGAGGCCGCCGTGCGTGAGCTGCTCATCGCCGTCGGTGAGGACCCCGACCGGGAGGGTCTCCAGGAGACACCGGCCCGCGTCGCCCGGGCCTACCGTGAGTCCTTCGACGGGCTCTTCCGTGACCCCGCCGACGTGCTGGCCAAGACCTTCAACGAGGACCACCGGGAACTGGTGCTGGTCAAGGACATCCCGATCTACTCCACCTGCGAGCACCACCTGGTGCCCTTCTACGGTCACGCGCACATCGGATACATCCCCGGGGAGTCCGGCAAGGTCACGGGCCTGTCGAAGCTCGCCCGCCTGGCCGACGGCTACGCCAAGCGTCCCCAGGTCCAGGAGCGTCTGACCAGCCAGATCGCCGACGCCGTCGCCGACCACCTGGAGGCCCAGGCCGTGATCGTGGTCATCGAGGCCGAGCACCTCTGCATGGCCATGCGTGGCATCCGCAAGCCCGGGGCGACCACCGTGACCTCCGCGGTGCGCGGCGGCTTCCGCAACGACGCCCGCTCCCGCGCCGAGGCAATGAGCCTTATCCGGGGACACTGATGTCCGACAGGACCCCAGGCCGGAGCTTGGCACGGACTTTGGTGATGGGCATCCTCAACGTCACCGAGGATTCCTTCTCCGACGGCGGCGAATGGATCGACCCGGACCGCGCCGTCGCCCACGCCCGTGCGATGGTCGCCGCCGGTGCCGACATCATCGACATCGGCGGTGAGTCGACACGTCCCGGGGCGACACGGGTCGACGCCGCGGTCGAGGCCGCCCGAGTCGTGCCGGTGATCAGCGCACTCGCCGCCGACGGGGTCACGGTCAGCGTGGACACGATGCGCGCCTCCACCGCGGAAGCTGCCGTCGAGGCGGGGGCGTCGATCGTCAACGACGTCTCCGGCGGCCTGGCCGACCCCGACATGTACCGGGTCGTCGCCGAGGCCAACCGGACCCGCGAGGTGGACTACTGCCTGATGCACTGGCGCGCCGAACGCTTCGAGTCCGCCGCCGGCCGGGCCGACCACGCCGGCGGGGTCCTCGCCGACGTCACCGGTCACCTCACCGAGCTGGCCGACCGCGCGCAGAGTGCCGGGATCCCGGGGGAGAGGATCATCCTGGACCCGGGCCTCGGCTTCGCCAAGGACGCCGACGACAACTGGTCCCTGCTGCACGGACTGGATGAAGTCAGCGCCCTGGGGCACAGGGTGCTCGTCGGCGCCAGCCGGAAGCGCTTCCTCACCGCACTGCGTCCGGAGGAGGACGGTGCGCCCGCCGCCGCGGACTCCGCCGCAGCCGACCAGGCCACCGCCGCGCTCACCGCGCTGGTGGCGTCCGACGGCGTCTGGGCCGTGCGGGTCCATGACGTCGCGTCCAACCGGGCGGCGGTGGACGTCGCCCACGCCGTGACCACCGGTCGCGGACCCGCACTACCCGAAGGATGGAGGGCACGTCGTGGCTGACCGCATCGAACTGGACGGGCTGGAGGTCTACGGCTACCACGGGGTCTACGACTTCGAGAAGGAGGCCGGACAGAAGTTCATCGTCGACCTGGTGGTGTGGACCGACTTCACCGCCGCCGTCGCCGACGACGACATCAACGCCACCATCTCCTACGTGGACCTGGCGGACATCGCCGTGGAGGTGGTCTCCGGGCCGAGTCTGGATCTCATCGAGACGGTGTCGGCGACGATCGCCGACCGGATCAACGCGCTGGACGGGGTGCTCGCCGTCGAGGTCACCGTCCACAAGCCCGACGCGCCGATCCACCACCCCTTCTCCGACGTCCGGGTCGTGGCCCGTCGCTCCCGCAAGTCTCCGACGGCCCGGTCATGAACCCCACCCGCAGGGCCGTGGTGGCCTTCGGCTCGAACCTCGCCGGACCGCTGTCCGGCCCGGAGGAACAGATCCGCGTCGCGGCAGCCGCCCTGGCCGACCGCGACGGGGTGGCCCCGGTCGCCGCCAGCGCCATGTACGCCACCGCCCCGTGGGGGGTCACCGACCAGGACGAGTTCCGCAACAGCGTGCTCGTCGTCGACACCACGCTCAGTCCATTGGAACTGCTGCACCTCGGCCAGTCACTGGAGCAGGAGGCCCGCCGCGTCCGCGAACGGCACTGGGGACCACGAACCCTCGACATCGACCTGGTGCACATCGAGGGAGAAGCCAGCGACACCGATGAGCTGAGGTTGCCGCACCCCTGGGCGCACGAGCGCGCTTTCGTCCTGGTGCCCTGGTTGGACGCCGACCCGGACGCGGTGTTGTCCGGACGCCCCGTCGCCGACTGGCTCGCGGAACTCGGCTCCGAGGCCGCCACGGAGGGGATCCGGCCCCTGCCGGAGGTCGAGTGGTCGCCGTAGCATGGGGGTCATGACACCCCGACGGGAGAATCCCAACGGGCCCGGGCCGGCCCTGTCCACGACCAGCATCGGTCTGCTGCTGCTCACCGCAGCGGGCGCGGTCGTGGTCGGGGTCGTCGGCACCTGGATCTTCTACGGCGATCTGCCACCGGTGAAGGTCAGCGCCTCGGTGGCGATGTGGCTGTTCACCGTCCTTACCGGAGTGCTCGCGGTGATCGTGAAACGCCGGGTGGAGGACGGGCGGATCGGCCAGGACTCCTCCCAGCTCTCCCCGGTCTTCGTCTCCCGGTGCGCAGTGCTCGGCATGGCCACAGCATGGATCGGATCGGTCGTGGGGGGACTGTACGGAGGGCTGACGGTGTACGTCCTGCTGCATCACAGCGACCTGCTCGCCGCCCAACAGGACACCCCTGGGGCGGTGACATGCCTGGTGGCCGGGGCGGCGATGGCGGCGTCCGGAGTGTGGCTTGAACGCAGTTGCCTGGTTCCACCCGGCGGGGCCGACCCAGACAAGGGCCATGGCGATGTACTGTTGACGCCATGAGTTCTGCGTATACGCCCGACGATTCGCACCGGCTCCCCGATCCGTCGAGCCGGAGCGCTTCCCGCACGCCTGGCGGCGGCCTCAAGGTCCTGATGTACCTTGTGTTCGTCCTCGCCCTGGTGGCGACGATCATCATGTTCTTCGTCGACTCGGAGGTCTGGCTGACGGTCGCCGTCATCACCTCCCTGTGGGCGGCGTTCTTCGGGGCGATCCTGGTGTCCCGGTACTCCGGGATCCTCAGTGAGGAGACCAGTCGCCGCCAGGAGCTGGAGCGCCGCCACCGCGCCGAGATCGACTACGAGCGCGCCGAGGCGCAGCGTCGTGAAGGTGAGCTGGAGCGTGACTACAACACGCGGCTGTCCAGCCAGCGTGACGAGACCCTCGAGGCGATCCGCAAGGAGCTCGAGGTCATGCGTGAACAGCTCACCGACCTCTCCGGTGCAGAGTGGACAGACGAGCAGGTGTCGCTGAAGGCACAGGCGGAGCGCATCATCGAGCTGGAGCGTAGCTCCTCGCAGCAGTCCGCTCAGTCCTCCAAGTCCCCGGCGCAGGGAACCACCGGGCAGCGCGCGGCCGCGCAGTCCGGCAAGGCTGCGAAGTCCGGCCAGTCGAGCCAGTCCGGCGAGGGCGCGCACCAGGAGCGGTCCGGCGCCCGGAAGGGTTCCTTCGCCACCGGCACCTTCGCCGCAGTCCGCTGGTCGGGCTCTGACAGCCAGGAGACCACCCAGATCCCGATGGTCGTGGACACCCGCGGCATCGACGATGACCAGAAGTCGGGTCAGCAGGCCCCGAAGGTCGCGGAGAGCGCAGAGGCTCCCGCCGCGACCGAGACGCCTCAGCCGGACGAGCCGCAGCAGTCGGGTCGCCGCCGCGCCGCCGAGCCGGCCGCCGACGAGGTGCACGGCCGCCGCCGCGCCGACGAGCACACCGGCGGGGTCACCGTTGCCGAACTGATGGCCCAGATGAAGAAGAACGCCAAGTCGTGACCTCGTCCCCCGGGGCCAACCCCACCGACCGACAGGAACCCCGCCTGTCGGTCGGTGTCATTTCCGCGGGTTCCGTCGGGACGGCGGTCGCTGAGTCGCTGCAGCGTGCCGGACACCACATCCACGGCGTCGTCGCCCGTTCCGAGGCGTCCCGTTCCCGCGCCGACACCCGGCTGCCGGGCGTTCCGGTGACCACCGTCGCCGACGCCGCCCAGGCGGCGCTGGTGGTGCTGGCCGTCCCGGACCCGCAGCTGCCCGCGGTGATCGACGAGGTCGCCGAGACGGTGCGGGCCGGACAGATCGTCCTGCACACCGCAGGGGCACTGGGGTGCGATGTGCTGCAGCCGGTGACCGACACCGGGGCGCTGCCTCTGGCGCTGCACCCCGCCATGACCTTCCTCGACCGTCCGGAGGACGCCGACAACCTGCAGGGATGCGCCTGGGGCGTCACCAGCGACTCCGAGACAGGCTCCGCGGTCGCGGAACTGCTGGTCGGCTCGCTCGGCGGCGTACCCGTGGCCGTCCCGGAGGATGCCCGGACGCTCTACCACGCGGCGATGGCCCACGGCGCGAACCACGTGGTCACCCAGGTCAGTGAGGCACTGTCGATCCTGGACGGTGTGATGGGGGACCCCGCGGTGCAGAGCCCGGAGTCGGCGTTGCTGCTGCGACGGATCCTGCCGACGGCGGTGGATGCCGCGCTGACCTCCCGGATGGATGCACTGACCGGGCCGACCGCCCGTGACGACGCGGAGACGGTGCTACGACACATCGGTGCGCTGGACGCGGCGGATGGGGGAGGCGGTGCCGGCCTCGCCGAGTCCTACCGGCAGGACGCCGAGCGCACGGCGCGTGCGATCGGGTCGCTCAACGTGGAACGTGCGGTGCGTCTCGGCAGGGAACCAGGCACCGGAGCGGGCACGGGGCGCTGACTAGAGTTTGCGATGCCGGGGGGACTACCCTGTAATACCTGTTCCACCTTCCCACCCCCACAAAGGAGCGTCGCCGGTGAGCTTCACCCCGGCCCAGGCCACCGTCTACACCGAGATCGAGACGATCGGCGAACTCACTCGCGCGATGCGCAAGGCCGGACGCCCGGTCGTGCTCGTGCCCACCATGGGTGCACTGCACGAGGGCCACCTGTCGCTGGTGCGTGCGGCGCAGAGCATCCCCCGTGCCCTGGTCATCGTGTCCATCTTCGTCAACCCGCTGCAGTTCGCGGAGGGCGAGGACCTGGACGCCTACCCGCGCACCCTCGAGTCCGACGTGGAGAAGCTGCGTGCGGTCGGGGTGGACGCCGTGTTCGCCCCGAGCCCCCGCGAGATGTACCCCAACGGCCCGCGTTCCACGGTGCACCCCGGGCCGGTCGGGGAGATCCTGGAGGGCGAGCAGCGTCCCACCCACTTCGCGGGTGTGCTCACCGTCGTCGCCAAGCTGTTCCAGATCACCAACTGCAGCCACGCCTTCTTCGGTGAGAAGGACTACCAGCAGCTTGTGCTGATCCAGCAGATGGTCACCGACCTGAACCTGGGCGTCGCCGTGCACGGCGTACCGGTGGTGCGTGAGTCGGACGGACTGGCGAAGTCCTCCCGCAACGTCTACCTCTCCGACGAGGAGCGGCAGTTGTCACTCACTCTGTCGGCCGCACTGCTGGCCGGCGCCCACGTCGCCGAGGACGGTGCGGACGCCGTGCTCGACACCGCCCGCGCGATCCTGGACGACGCCGAGGATATCGAGCTGGACTACCTCGCGCTGCGCGGCCTGGACCTGGGGGAGGCCCCCGAGGTGGGCAATGCCCGACTGCTGGTGGCTGCCCGCGTGGGTGCCACCCGACTGATCGACAACGTCGGTGTCCCGGTGGGGGTCGGGTTCCGCAACATCGAGGCCGCCGAGGCAGAGGCAGAGGCTCAAGCTGAAGCCGCCGGTTCTGCCGGTACCGACACACTGACCACGACCGAAGGGTAGTGTTTTTCCCGTGATTCGCACCATGATGAAGTCCAAGATCCATCGGGCGACCGTCACGCAGGCCGACCTGCACTACGTCGGTTCCTGCACGATCGACGCGGACCTGATGGAAGCCGCAGACATCCTCGAAGGCGAGCAGATCGACATCGTCGACATCGACAACGGCTCGCGCCTGACCACCTACGCCATCACCGGAGAGCGCGGCTCCGGGATGATCTCGATCAACGGCGCTGCCGCGCACCTGGTCCACCCCGGTGACCTGGTGATCCTCATCAGCTACGGGCAGTACAGCTCTGAAGAGCTCAAGGACTACAACCCGCGGGTCGTCTTCGTCGACGCCGCCAACCGTCAGGTCACCCTGAGCTCGGACCCGGCGGACGTCCCGCTGGGCTCCGGCCTGCTCAACCCGCGCTTCCCGGTCTAAGCGCTCTTCCTCCGGGACGTGACGACCGGCTAGAGTGAGCGTCCTTATGTGGATCGCAACCCTGGAACTCGACCTGTTGCTCGGCGACGTCCATTCGCTGAAGCAGAAACGATCCGTCGTCCGGCCGCTGGTGTCGGAGATCCGTCGACGCCACGAGGTCTCCGTGGCGGAGGTCGGCCACCGCGACGTGCACCGTCGGACGATCATCGGCGCCTCGGTGGTCAGCGGGGACCGGTCGCACGCCGTCGAGGTGATGGAGGCGGTGGAGCGCCTGGTCGCCGCCCGCCCGGAGGTGCAGCTGCTGTCGGCGCGACCGCGGTGCTACTCCTCCGAGGACCTCGAGATGTAGCGCAGGGGTCCCCGCAAAAATGTGACCGAGATCAATCTGTGGCGCGGCTCTGCGGACGACGGCACTGGTCGACGGCTGGTAAAGGTACCCTGACCTGCTGGTGGGGGCCATCTTTTATGGGGTATTTCAGATGTACCTTTTCTGTTCCGGTCACTAGCGTTGAGGACATGCACCTCACGAAGTTCACCGATCTGGGACTCCGGTCGCTGATGATCCTCGGGGACACCGGCGCCGCCGGTGCCACCGACCCGTCGCAGCGCCGCACCGTCGGAGAGCTCGCCGTCCAGACGAATGCGCCGGCCTCCCACGTGAAGAAGGTCGTGGCACGACTGACCGGTCTGGGAATCCTGGAATCCGTCCGGGGCCGTAGCGGTGGGGTGTGCCTCGCGGACGGGGGACGGTCGACCGATGTCGGCGCCCTCATCCGCGACCTCGAGGGACACCAGGAGGTCGTCGACTGTGACGGCGACGCCCCCTGCCCGCTGGCCGGACGCGGCTGCCACCTCCGTCACATGCTCGCCGACGCCCAGGAACGGTTCTTCGCCACCTTCGACGGAATCACCCTGGGCGAGCTGATCGACAAGACACCACCAGCCGGTCCGGTGTCCATCGGACTGCCTGGACCGGCGCCTGCCACACACTGAACAGCCACACTGCACCCTCTAGGAGACCGTCATGTTCACCACCGATTCCACCCTCCCGGGCGCCACCCGTCGCGCTCACCTGACCCCGGAACACGAGGAGACCATCAAGGCCACCCTCCCGGTCGTCGGCGCCAACATCGGCACCATCGCCAAGAACTTCTACTCCAGGATGTTCACCGCCCACCCGGAACTGCTGCGCGACACCTTCAACCGCGGTAACCAGCGCTCCGGTGAGCAGCAGAAGGCCCTGGCCGCCTCCGTCGCCACCTTCGCCACCATGCTCGTCGACCCGAACGGCCCCGACCCGGTCGAGATGCTCTCGCGTATCGCCCACAAGCACGTCTCCCTGGGCATCACCGCCGACCAGTACGACATCGTCCACACCCACCTCTTCGCCGCCATCGGTGAGGTCCTCGGTGACGCCGTGACCCCCGAGGTCGCCGAGGCATGGGACGAGGTCTACTGGCTGATGGCCAAGGTGCTCATCGGGGAGGAGGACCACCTCTACGCCACCGCGTCGGTGACCCCCGGCGACGTCTTCCGTACCGCCCGTCTGGTCGACTCCACCGTCCTGACCACCGGTGAGGAGGGTGACGCTGCCGTCGCCCAGCTCACCTTCGAGGTGCCGGACGACCCTGGTGCCTTCGTGCCGACCCGGCCCGGCCAGTACACCTCGCTCGGTGTGGTCATGCCCGACGGCGCCCGCCAGCTGCGCCAGTACTCCCTGGTCGACTGGGACGAGAAGGGCTTCACCATCGCCGTGCAGCGCGACGGCGAGGTCTCGACCCAGCTGCTGGACGTCCTCCAGCCCGGCGCCACCGTCGACGCCACCTTGCCCGCCGGCGACCTGGTGCTCACCGGGGCGGACGAGCCTGTCGTGCTGGTCAGTTCCGGTATCGGTTCCACCCCGATGACCGGCATGCTCTCCGCGCTGGTGGCGCTCGGCGCCACGGACGTCACGGTCATCCACGCCGACAGTAACGAGGCGTCCTACGCGCAGCGTACGGTGACCAACACCTACGTCAACGCTCTGCGCGAAGCCGGGACCCCGGTCCGCAACGTGGTGCGCTACCGCGACGAGGGAGAGAGCGTGGACCTGGTCGCCATCGCGGACGAGTCCGGCATTCCCTTCGGCGCGAACTGGTTCCTGTGCGGCGGCAACAGCTTCCTGCAGGACATCCGGGGACAGCTCGCCGACCACGCCGGCACGCTGCAGCCCGCCGCGCTGCATTTCGAGCTCTTCAGCCCGAACGACTGGCTCGTCGAGCACCAGGTCGGGGTCGCTTCCTGACCCTGGGTACCGCGTGAAAGCTGCCTCAGTGTGACTCCCGGGGGAGTACCCTGAGACAGCATGACCGAACCACTGCACCCGCTGAGTTGGCCGCTGCCCTCGGCGGACATCGTCGGCGAGCTGCCGGACGGCTCGGTGCTGCGAATGCGTGCACCGGTGAGGGCCGACATCCCCGGGATGGTGGTCTCCTGCCGTGACGAGGCCACCCAGGAGTTCACGCACATGCCGGAGAACTACACGGCAGCGGATGCAGAGGGTTTCCTGCGCGCGATGTTGCACTCGCCGACGGCGATGCTGTGGATCATCGACAACCCGGACGACCCCGGCACCTTCGGCGGGACCCTGGAGGTCCGCCTGGTCGACCGTTCCGCCTACTGCGTGGAACTCGGGTACACCGTTGCCCCGCACCTGCGCGGACGTGGGTTGATGACCGCGGTGGTCTCCACCGTCACAGAGTTCCTCTTCGACTACCGGGTCCACCGGGTGCAGTTGAAGGCGAACCCGGCGAATGTGGCGTCCTGCCGGGTCGCCGAGGGTGCCGGGTTCACCCGGGAGGGCACATTGCGGGACGCCGAACTGCTGCACGGTCGGTTCAACGACCTGGCGATCTTCTCCCGGATCATTTCTGACTGAGGTGTCCGGCGGTCCCGGCGACGCGGGGGTCGGGGTCGTCGGTGAGGTGGGCGAGGGACTCCCGGGCGGCGTCGCAGGGGAGGTCGCCGAGCGCCTGGACGACACGGAGTCGTTGTTCGGCGGACGCTGACGGGGTAGCGGCGGCGAGCAGTCGGCGGACGATGTCGGCGCGGGCGACGTCATTGTCGGCGGTCTGCTCGGCGAGGGCTTCGGCGGCTTCCGTGTCGTGGTCACCCTCGACGACCATGGTGACCAGGATGTCTGTCAGTCCCTCACCGTGGTCAGTGGTTGAGTGCGTGTTTCCGCGCCGGGCCAGTGCGAGCGCGGAGGTCGCCCGGGTGTCCTCGTGGTTCAGTCGCTCCTCGAGCGCGGCGGTCGCCTGGGGCAGGTCGATGTCGGCGAGAGCTTCGGCGATACGGTGCCGGGTGGTTGCGTCGTTCGGATCCGTGGAGGCCAGTGCGTCGACGGCTTCGGCGCCACGACGGGCGATCGCCCACCGCAGAGCACCGGCGGCGTTGAGGTCGGGCTCGTCGAGGTAGCTGTCCACCAGCGAACGTACCGACGGGGGAGTGGGGGAGTCGGCGTCCTGCAGCGCCACCGCCTGACGCTGTCGGGAAGAGCCCTCGCGCAGGGCGGTGAGCAGGGTGGTGGTGCGCAGGACGTCGTCCCAGCTGTCCGGGGTGCTCTCTCCGATGCCGTCGAGGTGCTCCAGGAGTTCCTCCTCGGCGCGGATCCGTTCCCTGGTCTCCTCACGGAGCCGGGCGATGACCGCGGCGACGTCGAGGCCGGGATCCGACAAAGCCTCCCGTACCTCGGCGAGGCTCATACCCAGGCAGCGTAACGCCTCGACGCGCATCAGCGCGTGCAGGTCGTCCCGGGAGTACTCGCGGTAGTCGGCGGAGCTGCGCGAGGACGGGCTGACCAGGCTGATCCGGTCGTAGTGTCGCAGCATGCGCACACTGACCCCGGTCTGCCGGGACACCTCGCCGATGAGCATGGTGCCGATCCTATCGGGCAGCCTCGTACTCGGCGGCGTCGAAGCTGAGCTCCGGGTCATGGAGCAGCAGCAGGGTGGCGCGTGCGTGGGTGTGTGTGAGTTGCTCGAGCACCCTTTCCGCGGAATCGCCGAGGACGATGAGAGCGCGGCTGAGGCTGCGCCGCATCTCCCGGTCGCCGCGTCCCAACTGGGTCGACAGAAGCCGGGCCAGGTCGGAGGCTTCCGCGGTGGGGACGATGCTGACGGCGGTGCGCCAGGTGGCCCGTGCGGTCTCGTCGTCGGTGCTGCTGGCCAGCGCGGTGAGCAGGTTGTCGGAGCCTGTGCCGTCGGTCAGGGCGGACCAGATCGTGGGGGCCCACCGCGGTTCTGCGGCGGCGATCTTCGAGCAGGTGTGCATCGCCTGGGAGCAAGACTGCGGGATGTCGGAATGCAATGCGTCGAGCAGCAAGGGGACGGTGGTCTCCGCCGGGTGACGGGCCAACGCCCAGGTCAGCATGTCGCGGACGAAGAAGTCCGGCTCGGTCGCGCACTGGTTCATCAGGGTCGGGACGTCCTGCGGCGAGGGGTCGGTGCCGGCCGCGAGAGCGGCCTGCAGGCGGATATTCGCGTCCTCGGTACGGAAAACTGTGGTCAAGCGGTTCATGACCATCATCCAAAACCCTCACACAGTGACAGGGTCAATTTTCACCGTGAAAGCCGCGTCCGGGCAGAACTAGACAGCTTGGTCTAGATATGTGCTAGGCTCAACGCCACGATCAAGAAGTTCATCGCGCAGAGCACTTCCGGGATCCGCGTGGTCCCCGCTCTGCCCAGTCGCCGGCTGGCTGTGATGACTGGCAACCGTGTCGCGTACATCGGTGCCCCCGGTAAAGATCGGCCCCGTGCCGCACAGATGACGGTGAGGGGAAACCGCGAATCACTAGGAGCATCATGCGCTCGACGCACTGCACCCTTCACACCCCCGGACACAGCGTCCACTACATCCAGAACCGGCAGATCACCGACTTCGCCCGGCACTACCCGGAACGGTGCCACACCGTGACGGTGACCGACCTCGGTGCCGGCTGGTTCGAGACCGAGATCGACGAGGACACCCGCCTCGGCTGGAACCACGACCACGACCTCGTCACCGAGATCGCCCGCGACTCCGTGCTGGGGGAGGTGACCTACGTTCCCGACTTCTCCGCGCTCGTCCGGTGGGTCGACGGTGACGGTGGGGGGCGCCCCTCCGGCACCGTCCTCATCCCCGCCTGGGGCAAGGCCGGATCCTGCACCTCCGGCCGCCTCACGTCCCGACAGGAGATGCGCGATGAGCGGTAGCGACGTCTGTGGGCGCGGAGCGTACGGTTGCCCGAGCTACTGGGCCGGGCACACCGCTCACGCTATCCAGTTCCGCCTGACCTCGGAGTATCTCGAGAACTTCCCGGAACGATGTCGCTCGGTGGAGTTGGAGGATCTTGGCGAAGGGCACTTCAGGACGCTCATCGACGGACGCTCCCTGAGAGGCTGGAATCACTCTCCCGAGCAGGTCACCGAGTTCTCCCGTGAGTCCCGTCGTGGATTGGTCCAGTACGTCCCGTTCTCCGGGGTGCTGATGTGCGCGAGGCTCGACGAGAGTGGCCGGGTGTTCGGCCGCACCCTCATCTATCCCTTCTGGGAGGGCGGTGAAACTCCGGAGACTACTGATGGACTCTCCCGTGGAGTAGACCGACGTCTCCTCCTCTCCGGGGCGGACGGCAACAACAGGAAGTGTGACACCGACGCGCCGGGGCACGGCGCCACCGGCGGGGTTGCTCCCGGTGACCTTCCGGCAGGTGACTTTTCCGGGAAGGATTTCGTCCGGGTCACCTTCGGGTCCTGGTTCGCCGGGCAACTGGAGGTGCGTTTTCCGGGTGGGGTTGCGCTGAAGGCGCATCACTGCGACAGGAGATACCTGCCCATCTTCACCCGGGAAGCTGCGGGCGATGAGGTGTACTACCACCTCGGGACGGGCCTCCTGGTCCGGGGAACCGGTGAACACCGGAAGTTTCTCAGCGTCAGTTGGGAGGAGTTGGACGAGTGTCCGACATCCGCGTCCCGGAATCAATGATGGGGCCGCGGAGTCGGTGACGAGCCTCAGTCCCGCTCGAACACGATGACGACTCCGTCGACGCCACCGGGGCCGATCCGGCCCTTGACGTCGAGGGAGGTCATCGACTTGTACCGCCAGCCTTTGGCGGCGTGGTCATTGAGTTCCTTCTCGAGCTTCTTCGCCGACATCTTGCCGCCGATGAGCCCTTCGCGCAGTTCCACGACCTTGTATTCCATGACCTGAGCCTACCGGTCGTCGTCCTTGCGCGGACGCCCCCTCTTCGGCAGTTCGCCGGTGGAGGAGGGTAGCCGTCCTGCCTGGCGCAGCTGGTCGCGGAGCATGACCTCGATCTGGGCGTTCACGCTCCGCAGGTCCTCCTGCGCCCAGCGGGCGATCGCCTCGTAGACCGCCGGATCAATGCGCAGCGGCACATTCTTCCGTGCCATGGTCAACGAGCCTAGCTGTACAGTCCACCGGTGTTGATCACCGGCTGGGTGGAGGAGTCGGAGCACAGCACCACCAGGAGGTTGGAGACCATCGACGCCCGACGCTCCGGATCCAGGTCCACGATGTCACGGTCCTCCAGCTGGTCGAGGGCGGTATGCACCATCGACACCGCGCCGTCGACGATCTGCTCACGGGCGTCGACCACGGCCTGGGCCTGCTGGCGCTGCAGCATCGCACCGGCGATCTCGGGGGCGTAGGACAGTGCGGAGATCCGGGCCTCCACGATCTCCAGTCCGGCGACGGCGACCCGGGCGGCGACTTCGTCGGCCAGCTCCTGGGAGACCACGTCGGTGGAGCCGGCGAGGCTGGTGGCCGCGGCAGCGTCCGACGCGCCAGCCGCCTCAGTGAGGGCGCGTCCCGGTGCGGAGTCGTAGGGGTGGGTTGTGGCCACGTGGCGCAGCGCGGACTCCGACTGGGAGTGGATGAACTCCTCGACGTCCTCCACCGAGAAGGTCGCCTTGGCGGTGTCGGAGACCTGCCAGACCACGATGGCGCCGATCTTCACCGGGTTGCCGTTGAGGTCGTTGACCTTGATCTCGTTGGTCTCGAAGTTGCGCACACGGGCGCTGACCTTCTTGGACGTCGCCAGCGGCGGCACCAGGGTCAGACCGGTGGTGCGGTTGGTGCCGAGGTAGCGTCCGAAGAACTGGACGACCTGGGTGTGGCCCGGGTTGATGACCCGCAGCATGGTCAGCAGGACTGCGCTGACCAGCAGCAGGACAACCGAGACGCCCAGCAGGGTTCCGGCCGCGGCGGACCCGAGGCTGCCCTCGTCGCCGAGGGACATCTGGATGATCGACCAGACGCCCAGGGCGATGGAGCCGAGGAACAGGACGATACCGCCGAGCAGGACGGCGACGGCCAGGCCGATGTTGCCGGACCAGGCACGGTGCTCGGTGATGCTGACGTTGGTTCCCTCGTGGCCGACCGGGGTGCCGGCGACGTCGGGGGTGGGGGAGTTGGTGGGGATGTCGGTACTCATGACGTCCTCTCTGGTGAATGGATGGACGGATTAAGTGATATCACTTTCAGACTTTAAAGTGATATCACTTTGATGTCAAGTAGTTCCTCCAGCGCAGTCCGGTCCCGGCATACCGCACCCCACCAGCCATGCAGTAGGCTGGAGCACCGTGACTGAAGCGAAGAACCCCAGCCAGAGCCAGCAGACGACCCCCGCCGACGACCTCCCCGAGCAGGTGCAGGTCCGTCTGGGTAAGCGCGACCGGCTGATCGCCGAGGGTAAGGACCCCTACCCTGTGGAGGTCCCCCGCACCCATACCCTGGCTGAGATCCTGGCGTCCTACGACGTCCTGCCGAAGGACGGCGACGATGGAGACGAGGCGGCGGCCGTCGAGCGCCTCGACGGCGTGACCTACCTGGAGCCCGGCGAGGAGACCGACCAGCAGGTCGGCATCGCCGGTCGCGTCATCTTCGTGCGCAACACCGGCAAGCTGGCCTTCGCCCGCATCCAGGACGGCGACGGCACCCAGCTGCAGGCCATGCTGTCGCTCGCCGAGGTCGGGGAGGACGCCCTGGCCGAGTGGAAGGCCGTCGTCGACCTCGGCGACATCGTCTTCGTCCACGGCAAGGTCGTCGCCTCGCGGCGCGGCGAGCTCTCCGTGATGGCAGACTCCTGGTCGATGGCCTCCAAGTCGGTGCGTCCGCTGCCGGTCGCGCACAAGGAGATGAGCGAGGATTCCCGGATCCGTCACCGCTACACCGACCTCATCATGCGTGAGCAGGCCCGCACCAACGCCCTGACCCGCATCAAGGTCATGCGCGCCCTGCGCAACGCCCTGGAGCGCCGTGGCTTCCTCGAGGTCGAGACCCCGATGCTGCAGACCCTGCACGGCGGTGCCGCGGCCCGTCCCTTCGAGACGCACTCGAATGCCCTCGACATCGACCTCTACCTGCGCATCGCCCCGGAGCTCTACCTCAAGCGCTGCGTGGTCGGCGGCATCGACAAGGTCTTCGAGGTCAACCGCAACTTCCGTAACGAGGGTGTGGACTCCTCCCACTCCCCGGAGTTCGCCATGCTGGAGACCTACCAGGCCTTCGGCACCTACGACACCGGTGCGCAGCTGACCCGTGAGATCATCCAGGAGATCGCCGAGGAGGTCTTCGGTAGCACCACCGTCACCCTGGTCGACGGCACCGAGTACGACCTCGGCGGCGAGTGGACGACCATGGAGATGTACCCCTCGCTCAACGAGGCGCTGAACCGGAAGTTCCCGGACCAGGACGTGGTGTCCGAGGTCACCGTCGACAGCACCGTCGAGGAACTCAAGGTGCTCGCCGACGTCATCGGCCTGGACGTCCCAGCCAAGGGTGGCTGGGGCCACGGCAAGCTCGTCGAGGAGATCTGGGAGCTGCTGTGCGAGGACCAGCTGGACGGCCCGGTCTTCGTCCGTGACTTCCCGGTCGAGACCTCCCCGCTGACCCGCCAGCACCGCTCCAAGCGGGGCGTGACCGAGAAGTGGGACCTGTATGTCCGTGGCTTCGAGCTGGCCACCGGCTACTCCGAGCTGGTCGACCCGGTCATCCAGCGTGAACGCTTCGAGGACCAGGCACGTCTGGCCGCCGGTGGTGACGACGAGGCCATGGTGCTCGACGAGGACTTCCTCGCCGCCATGGAGCAGGGCATG
The DNA here is from genome assembly GCA_019114135.1 of Candidatus Corynebacterium avicola. Classification (GTDB taxonomy): domain Bacteria; phylum Actinomycetota; class Actinomycetes; order Mycobacteriales; family Mycobacteriaceae; genus Corynebacterium; species Corynebacterium avicola. Next base: position 309 of record DXGC01000083.1, on the reverse strand, counting down.
CCGCCGACCTCCGGCACCGGTATGGGTATCGACCGTCTGCTGATGGCGCTGACCGGCCTGGGTATCCGCGAGACAGTGCTGTTCCCGATGGTCAAGCCCGAGCGCGAGAACTAGCATTACCCCTGCAGGGCGCCTGTGCTGCAGAACTTCTGCAGCACGGCGGGGGGAGTTTCAGGGGGGTACGTTCCGCTGTGTGCCAGCTGTCAAAGTTCGGGTTTTGTGACGCGGATCATGGCCTGTGGTTATGATGGAAACATCATTATTTGTCCGTCCCAGTCCATGCTGTACGGCTGAAGTACAGCGAAAGGT
>DXGC01000082.1 GCA_019114135.1 Candidatus Corynebacterium avicola | reverse complement strand
TGGTGGTCTCCGGTGAGGACGTGTCGATCACCGCGGTCGACTGATCGTCGGTGGCATAAGCGGCAGCGGCAGCATCGCCGTCGGCCTGGAACTGGGAAGACTCCGGGACGGGTTCACGCGACACGACGCCTTCGTCCCACGGAGATGACTGCGCATCGTCGTTCGCGGCGTACCCGGCTGCCCCGGCAGCACCGGCAGCACCGGCAGCCGCCACGCCGCCTACGGCCGCAGCGCCACCCAGGACCTCGGTGTCGGCGGAGTCGGCGGAATCGGCGGAGCCGGCGGAGTCAGAGTCGGCGTCCCCGCTGAAGGCAGGGTCATTAGCACCGAAGACGGTGGTCTCGGCGTCGTCGGCGACCGGCTCCGGTGCCGGCTCCTCGGCGGGCTGGGCCGGGGTCTCCGGCTCAGGACGCCGCGGCTCGATTCGCTGCGGTCGGGCGCGGCCGGCGATGTCGTAGATGTCCGGCTTGGGGGCCGGGGCCGCGTCCTCGGCAACGTCCCCGGACACGTTCTCTTCCGACACTCCCGGCTCTTCCGAGTCCTCCGGTCCTTCCGGTCCTTCCGTTCCTTCCGAGTCGCCAGCCGCAGTATCTGTCTCGGTGCCCGACGATGCCGCGGCATCCGTCTGGACGTCGTCCTGCGACTCGTCGGAGACATCCTGGATGCCCTGATCGTCGGGAGTCTCCACGGTGTCCAGGGTGTCCAGGGTGTCCACGTCGCCCGGCAGATCCGGTGCGTCCGAGACCTCCGGGGCATCCGGCACGTCGATCTCGTCGAAGAGGTCGGTGTCGATGCCTGCGGCATCCGTGGCACCCTCCCGGGCGTCGGCGACACCCTCCTGGACATCCTTCGTGGCATCGTCCGCGGCGCCCTTCACGGCGTCACGGTCCAGGTCCTTGTCAGGGTTCCTGTCGAACAGTCCCATGGTCTCCCACCTTCCTCCACCTGCGGTCAGGCGCATGTCCCGACACAGGTCTCGTGCGAATCTGCGGCTCTCTGACTCACCAGCCTAGGCTAGGGGGCGCGCCGTACTGCGCAGGCAGACAAGGTATGTCGCACCTTAAAGCACCGATGACCGCTCGCGAGAGGACTCCCCCATGGCCTATGTCTCGAACGACTCCTCCGGTTCCTTCGACCGGGACATGAACTACATCGACGACCGGGTCCTCGCCGACCCGGAGTCCCGGTGGCCCGTCGCCGCCGGACGCTACCGCCTCGTCGGCGCCCGTGCCTGCCCCTGGGCACACAGGGCGATCATCACCCGTCAGGTCCTGGGGCTGGACTCCGCCATCAGCCTGGGTATCGCCGGCCCCACCCACGACTGGAAGTCCTGGACCTTCGACCTGGACCCCGACTCGGTCGACCCCGTCCTTGGCGTGGGACGCCTGCGGGACTGCTACCTGCACCGCTACGCCGACTACCCCAAGGGCATCACCGTGCCCGCCCTGGTGGACATCGAGTCCAAGGCCGTGGTCACCAACGACTTCCGCACCATGGTCACCGACTTCGCCACCGAATGGTCCCCGTTGCACCGTGAAGGCGCCCCGGACCTCTACCCGGAGGCCCTGCGTGAGGAGATCGACGAGATCTCCACGCTGGTCTTCCACACCGTCAACAACGGGGTCTACAAGTGCGGCTTCGCCAGCACCCAGGAGGCCTACGAGAAGGCCTTCGGAGAGCTCTTCGACACCCTGGACATGCTGGAGCACCGACTGGGGACGCAGCGCTACCTCGTCGGGGACCACATCACCCTGGCCGACATCTTCCTCTACGTCACCCTGGTGCGGTTCGACATGGTCTACCACGGTCACTTCAAGTGCAACCGCTACAAGATCGCCGAGAAGCCCAACCTCTGGGGTTACCTGCGGGACCTCTTCCAGACCCCTGGCTTCGGCGACACCACGAACTTCCAGCAGATCAAGGACCACTACTACATCGTCCACGCAGACGTGAACCCCACCGGGGTCGTGGCCGTCGGGCCCGACCCGGCGGGGTTCCATGAGCCGCACGACCGTGACAGGTTCGGCGGTTCCCCCTTCGGTGCGGCGACGCTTCCGTCGGCGCCTCTGGACGAAGACGTCCGGCCCGGCGACGAGAAGCTGTGAGCCTCTCGCCCCGGGCCGGACGGTGGGGTGTCCTGCAGGTGTCGGCTACAGGGCGGCGGTGATCGCCTCGACGGACTGCTTGGCGTCGCCGAGCAGCATGTCGGAGTTCTCGTTGAAGAACAGCGGGTTCTGGACGCCGGCGTAACCGGAGCCCATGGAGCGCTTGAAGACGATGACCTTGTTGGCCTCCCACACCTTCAGGACGGGCATACCGGCGATCGGCGAGCCCGGCTCCTCGGCGATGGGGTTGACGGTGTCGTTCGCGCCGATGACCAGGACGACGTCCACGTCGTCGAAGTCGTCGTTGACCTCGTCGAGCTCGAGGACGATGTCGTACGGCACCTTCGCCTCGGCCAGGAGCACGTTCATGTGGCCCGGTAGGCGACCGGCGACCGGGTGGATACCGAAGGTCACGTCGACACCCTGCTCACGCAGCTTGGAGACCATGGAGGCCACCGGGTACTGCGCCTGGGCGACGGCCATGCCGTAGCCCGGGGTGATCATGACGGACTTCGCGCCCTTGAGCAGCTCCGCGGTCTCCTCGGCGGTGACCTCGGTGTGCTCACCGTAGTCACGGTCGTCGGAGGCGGAGGAGTCGGAGCCGAAGCCACCCAGGATGACGGAGACGAAGGAACGGTTCATCGCCTTGCACATCACGTAGGACAGGTAGGCACCCGAGGAGCCGACCAGCGCACCGGTGATGATGAGCAGCGGGTTGGAGAGCATGAAGCCCGCCGCAGCCGCGGCCCAACCCGAGTAGGAGTTCAGCATGGAGACCACGACCGGCATGTCGCCGCCGCCGATCGCGGCGACCAGGTGGATACCCAGCAGCAGCGACAGCACCAGCATGATGGCCAGCAGGATCCACGACAGGGTGGTGTTGTCGCCACCGGTGGCGATGAAGATGCCCATGCCGACCAGGGAGATCACGATGACCCCCAGGTTCAGCAGGTTGCGGCCCGGCAGGGTCAGCGGCGCACCGTTGATCTTTCCGGACAGCTTCAGGTAGGCCACGATCGAGCCGGTGAAGGTCACGGCACCGATGAAGATACCGAGGTAGATCTCACCGAGGCTGAATCCTGCGGGGTCGCCGGAGTCCAGCTGGCTGATGAAGGAGTTCACACCGATGAGCACGGCGGCCAGACCCACGAAGCAGTGCAGCATGGCGATGAGCTCGGGCATGCCGGTCATCTCGACCTTGCGTGCCTTCGGGATACCGATGGCGGCACCGATGATCATCGCCACGGCGATGAGCAGGAAAGTGACCAGACCGTTGTTGAAGTTCTCCGGATCGTTCTCGGAGGCGACGACGGCCTTGACGATGGTGGCGATCAGGGCGATCGTCATACCGGCGATGCCGAAGCGGTTGCCGCGGGATGCGGACTCCTGCTTGGCCAGCCCGGCGAGAGCCAGGATGAACAGCAGGGCGGCCACGATGTAGGCCAGGTTGGTGATCTTGTCCGTCCACTCCAGGACGGAGGAGTCCAGCTCCCCGACAACGGGGGTGGAAGTTCCGGCTGCGAGAATCAGCTGGTTCATGTCAGTTGCCTCCCTCGAACATGGTGAGCATGCGTCGGGTGACGAAGAAGCCACCGAAGATGTTGATCGAGGCGACGACGATGGCGATGAACGCCAGCACCGCGACAGCGATGTTGGATGATCCCACCTGGAGTATCGCTCCGACCAGGATGATGCCGGAGATCGCGTTGGTCTCACTCATCAGCGGGGTGTGCAGCTTGTGGGTCACCGCGGTGATCACGTAGAAGCCGACCACGACGGCCAGCATGAGCACCATGTACTGGTCGGCGACCGCGATCGGGCTGACCAGGATCAGGGCGATGCCCAGCAGACCGGCGATCAGCTTCCAGGCCAGACCGGACTTCTGCGGCGCTTCCTCTTCCTCTGCCTGGGCAGCGGCGTCGGCGGCCGGGGCAGCCGGGGCGGGGGCGGCAGAGACCTTCACCGGCGGCGGGGGCCACAGGATGTCGGCCTTGGCGTCGGCGCCGGTGGCCTCGGCGGCCTTGGTCACGGTGATGCCGCGGACGATCTCGTCCTCGAGGTCGAAGACGGGCGTGCCGTCCTTCTCCGGGGTGATCAGCTTGAGCAGGTTGACCACGTTCTGACCGTAGAGCTGGGAGGACTGCGCGGGCAGTCGACCGGCCAGGTCGGTGTAGCCGATGATCTTCACACCGTTGTCGGTTGTGGTGACCTCACCGGGGACGGTGAGCTCGCAGTTGCCGCCGTTGGCCGCAGCCATGTCGACGATGACCGAACCGGGCTTCATCTCCGCGACGTCCGCCGCGGTCAGCAGCACCGGGGACTTGCGGCCCGGGATGTTCGCGGTGGTGATGACGATGTCGGCCTGTGCAGACTGCTCGGCGTAGAGCTTCGCGGCTGCAGCGGCCTGGTCCTGGGTCATCTCCTTGGCGTAACCGTCGTCGGACTTCTCCGAAGCGGTCGGGATGGCCACGAACTCTGCACCCATCGACTCGACCTGCTCGGCGGTCTCCGGACGCAGGTCGGTGGCCTTGACCACAGCACCCATGGAGTTGGCGGTACCGATCGCGGCGAGGCCTGCGACACCGGTTCCGATGACGTAGACGGTGGCCGGCGGCACCTTACCGGCGGCGGTGACCTGTCCGGT
>DXGC01000005.1 GCA_019114135.1 Candidatus Corynebacterium avicola | reverse complement strand
TCGTCGACGGCGGCCACCAGGTCCGGATCGAGGTGCTCGATGGTCACGGCGCGGAAGAAGCCCTGCAGTGCGGAGGTCGGGAAGGTCCAGACCTTCCAGGCGATGGAGCCGGGGCCGAAGAAGCCCTCGTCGGCACGCACGACCTGGTCGTTCTTGCCGCCGGCCTTGAAGCGTCCGCTCTGCTGGGACACGCGGATGTTGGCGGCGGTGTCGTGCTTCTTGCGGCGCTTGAACAGCGGGGCCTTGTCGGCGCCCTTGTCAGCAGCCTTGTCCGCTGCCGGTGCGGCGGCGAGGGACGCAGCTGCGGCGCTGGTGGTGGTTTCGGTAGCGGCGGCCTCGGCCTCAGTGGCCGGGGCGGCAGCATCCGGGGCGGGCGCGGTGCCGGCCAGGACCTCGTCGAGTTCGCTGGCGTCGCCGTGGAAGGGGCAGCCCATGGTTTCCTCCGTAGGTTGACCGTGCATCGGCACGGCGTTGGTTATGTAGTGACTGTTCCAAGACGATAACAACTGAGGTGTGGCACGCAACACAGCTCAACTCTTGGAGAGCACGCTTACGGCTCTGTAGCGGTCGTTACGTTGCGCTGACCAGTAATAACGTGAACATAAACAAAAATGCCCCACAGCCCCCGTATGGGGGCAATCACATGGATGAGATCGGGCAGTCACAAAAAGGGATCCGGCCGACCGAAAAAGTGTGACGTCCCCACTTCGGACGCCTGTGACCTCCGAGAATGTTTGAATTCTCCGTGAACCGGACGTTCCCCCTCCCTTAAATAGGGGGTACTTATACCACTCTTTCAGTAAGGGAATTACCTTCCGGCACCGAGCGGCAGGAGTAGGTAGACACCGACACGTCGGTGCGAGGTAGGCGAGCGGGAAGGTGTTCACACCCGGGTGCAGACATGCGTCTGGCCCGGCACCCCGCACCGCCTGGGGAATCAGGGGGATGCGAGCACCGGGCCAGGCAGTGACTAGCTTGCCTTGGACTTGTCCTCGACGAGCTCGTTGGTGGAGTCGATCGCGTCCTTGGTGGTCTCGACCGAGTCGGCGGAGCGGAACTCCAGGATCTGGTCGGTGTGGTTGTGGTTGTAGGACTTCTGGCCGATGCCCTCGTTGCGCTTCGCCAGGAGCTCCTCGCGCTGCTCCAGCGGGGACTTCGGGTTGCCGTACATACGACGGGCGACCTCGGGCTTCATGATCTTCGGGCTCTCGGCCGGGACGCCCAGCAGCGGGGCCTCGAAGTAGCGCACGGCACGCGGGCTGGCGCGCTTCACGATCTCCATGTGCACCTTCGGGAACTTCAGGAAGAAGGCGAAGATCGGCTTCCAGGTCCAGAACATCAGCTGGTCCATGAGGCGCGACTGCTTCACGCCCAGCATCGGACGCATCCAGCGCGGGTAGGTGGCGATGGTGCCCCAGCGGAACAGCGGGCGGATCAGCGCGATGAACCACTTCGGGAAGTCGGGCTCGATGGTCTCGACACCGTCGAGGATGTGGTCGGTGTTGCGGATCGCGGCCTCGGACGCCGACAGCTTCTCGCGCCAGTCGTCGAAGAACTTCTGGACCTCACCACGGGTGGTGGGGACGTCGTCCAGGTTGATCGGCTGCAGCTCGCAGGCGCGCTTCATCTCCTGCCAGTACTCGTTCTCCTCGTCGCGGGAGAGCTTGCCGGGGCCGAACTTCTCGTAGCAGTACAGCATCGAGTGCCAGGCGGTGACCATGATCCACAGCTGGGAGGACGGCTTGTTCGCCTCGAAGTTGTTTCCGGTGACCGGGTTCTCGCCGTAGGAGCGGTCGTGCACCTTCATCAGGATGTCGGCCATACGGGTGATGGTCTGGGAGTCGGCGAACATCAGCGCAGAGAAGTACTCCATGGTCCGGTCGTAGCGGACCGGGGTGCGCTTGTAGACCTGGCCGGATGCATCGACCGAGGCCACGAGGTCCGGGTCGAGGTGCTCGATGGTCACGGAGCGGGCGAAGCCCATCAGGGAGAAAGCGGGGAATCCCCAGATCTTCCAGGTCATCGAGCCGGGGCCGAAGAAGCCCTCGTCCTTGCGGACGATCCGGTCGTCCTTGTCGCCGCGCTTGAAGCGCTTGCTCTGCACGGACTCGCGGATGCGGGCGGCGCTGGCGTTCTTCTTCGCGCGGGTGGCAGCCGGGGCAGTGGTCTCGGCGGCGGCCGGTGCAGCGTCGTTGGACGCAGCGGCGGTCTCGGTTGCAGTTGCGGTGGTGGCGGCCTCGGCCTCAGTGGCCGGGGCGGCGGCGTCCGGGGCGGGCGCGTTGCCGGCCAGGACCTCGTCGAGTTCGCTGGCGTCGCCGTGGAAGGGGCAGCCCATGGTTTCCTCCAAAGGTTGGCCGTGCGTCGGCACGGCGCTGGATCTGTAGTGACTGTTCCAAGAAGATAACAACTGGGATGTGGCATGCAACACAGCTCAGCCTGCCGGGGAAGGCACCTTCGGCTCCGTAGCGGTCATTACGTAGCCCTGACCAGTAATAACGTGAACATAATTAAAAATGTCGGTCACCCCCTGGATAGGGGTAATCACACGGATGAGATCGGGCAGCCGCAAAAACAACGACGGCCGACCGAGGAACCGTGCCGTCCCCGCCGAACGCGCCCGTGACCTCCGAGAATGTTTGAACTCTCGGTGAACCGGACGTTCCCCCTCCCTTAAATAGGGGGTACTTATACCACTCTTTCAGTAAGGGAATTACCTTCCGGCACCGAGCCGCAGGACGACGGGGACGGCCCGCCATTGAACCGGGCGTTGACCCACGGCACCATCTTCGTGGCCCACAGCGCCCCGGCGTAGGTGTGCCCGATCGGCCCGTACTCCTCGTAGGTCACCCGGGTGCCGGCATCGCAGTACTGCCGGGCCAGAGCGCGGGAGTCGCCGAGCAGCATCACCCCGTCGCCGTCGCCCAGCGTCGGGTGTACCGGCGTGCCCTGCTGCTGCGCACCGCCGCCGGCCTGCCCGATGTACTGGGGGTACGCCGGGGAATCCACGAGGCCCAGGTTCGTGTCGTCCAACACCCTGCGCACCGGCGGCACGTCGTCCGGCGTCGGGTACTCAGGACGGAACAGCTGCTCCCACCGCAGGTGTGCGTAGCGGTCCTGGGCGTCGCTGATGTGCACACCCTGCATCTGGTCGACCACGCGCTTTCCGTAGTCCGTGAGGTAAGGGGTCAGGTCGTCGCCGTAGGCGGTCGCGAGACCGGTGAGCGCCATGCCGACCACGCCGGACCACTTCGTGCTCTCCCCGGCGTAGTAGAGGTTGTGCTCGGTGCGCGGCATCACGCCGCCCTGGGCCACGCCGACGATGTCGGACGCCACGTCCGGCGCGTAGTCCTCGGCCTCCACCGCCGACCAGGCGGCGCCGATCGAGCCGCCGGAGTAGCCGGTCAGCGCCGTCTTCGAGTCGGACGCGATGCGTGCCTTCGGTGTGGCGCGGGACGCCCTGATTCCGTCCAGGATGATGTACGCGTACTCCTTACCGGCGGCGAAGATGCCGCGTTCGCCCTGGATATCGGGCATGACCACGCTGTGGCCCTCGGCGAGCAGGGGAGTGACGAAGCCAGCCTCGGCGAAGTCGAGCAGTTCGGTCTGGGCGCCGCGGGCCAGCATGCGGGACGGTCCGTCCGAGGGGTTCATCGAATCGTAGAAGCTGGCGTACATCACGGTGTCCCCGGTGCGCTGGACGCCCTGCGGCGGGTGCAGCACGCTGGTGACCGCGGCGGTCGGGTCGCCGTTGACCGTGGTGGTGCGGTACTGGATCTGGGTCATGGTGACCGGGGTCTGCAGGCCGGCGACCTTCGCTGTGATGTTGCGCTGCTTCAGCGGGGTGCCCGGGGCGAGGTCGGCGAGCTCCTGGGTGGCGGGGAGGGCGAAGAAGGCACCGGGGTCGGCGACCGTGGGGATGGTGGCGTTGGCTGCCTCGGCGGCCTCGGTCGCGTCAGTCGCCTCGGCCGCCTGCACCTGCGCCTCACCAGCGTGGGCGGTACCCGCGGAGACGGTCACCCCCAGCGCGAGTGCCGGGGTGAGAAGGGTGGCGATGACGGTGCTTCGCCAGGACGTCCGCGGTCCACGAGTGTTCATGGTCAAACATTATCAGTGGCCCACATCACATGGTCGTGAAACGGTGAAGCTGTTGAGGCGTACTCCCCGGGGAGACCGAAGTGAATACTCGGTGGCGTCGTGAATGACCTCCAAGCAGAGGGCCTGTGAACATTCCCCGAAGCGTCCACTGTGCGAACAGCCGCGGCGTAGCGTGGAGATATGAGCACCAACGGTTCCCACAGTGTCCTCAATGATCTCCCCGTCACCACTCTCCAGGGTGAGCAGACCACCTTCGGCGACATCGCCGACGGCGGGGCCGTCCTGGTCGTCAACGTTGCGTCCCGCTGCGGGCTGACCCCGCAGTACGGCCAGCTCGAGGAGCTGCAGAAGACCTACGGCGGCCGCGGTTTCACCGTCCTCGGCTTCCCCTCCAACCAGTTCCTCCAGGAGAACGGCAGCGAGGAGAAGATCGAGGAATACTGCTCCACCACCTGGGGCGTGACCTTCCCGATGTCGCAGAAGATCCGGGTCAACGGTAAGAACGCCGACCCGATCTACCAGCAGCTCACCGAGACCCCGAAGCAGGAGAACGGCAAGAACGGCCGCGTGACCTGGAACTTCGAGAAGTTCCTCGTCGCGCCGGACGGCACGGTCACCCGCTTCAGCCCGCGCACCAAGCCGGACGCCCCGCAGGTCATCGCCGCTATCGAGGGCGCTCTGCCCGCCCAGGACTGACGCCCACCCGTAAGGAATGAGGTGCCTGAGGTTGGTCTGACGCCCGGAAACCACCCTGGGACACCTCAAAGCTGACGTCCCTGTATCAGGGCAGATGAGTCAGCTGCGACTGAGATCAATCGCGTGGGGAGGCTCTGCACCAGAGCGGGACACTGCAATGGTGGCGCAAGACATGGCAGTGTCCAGCGCGGAGTCGACCAGGTCGGCCGACAACTCCTTACCTTCCACAAGAACTCGGTCACTGCCGTCTCTGACCAGGGCGAACAGCAGTCCGGACATGAACGCGTCGCCCGCACCGATGGTGTCGGCGACTGTGACTTCACGTCCCGGGTGCTCGTAGGTTTCTCCGTCGACGATCGCGGTGCATCCGTGGGCGCCGCGAGTCATGACAGTGAACCGGGGACCGGAGGCGGCAATCGAGGCGAGGACCTCGTCCGGTGTTGCGCCGGTGTCGCCGCCGATCCACTCGGCATCCTCGTCGCTGAACTTCACCACATGGCAGGACGAGGCGAGCGTCCGGATCGCCGTGCGGGCTTTGTCGGCGTCGCCCATGATGTCGGGGCGGGCGTTGGGGTCGTAACTCCGCAACACCCCTGGTGGGGCCGATCCCACGATGCTGCGTGCCACCGTCCCACCGGGCTCGAGAACGGCACCGATCGACCCGGTGTGCACTACCGAGGCATCCGGCACGATCTGTGCCCCGAGCTCGCTGAGGGTCCAGGTGAGGTCGAACTCGTAGCTGGCAGTGCCTTCCGAGTCGAGGGTGACGGTGGCGGTGGACGTGCGCCCGTCGATGATGGACCCAGCGGGCACGGTGACGCCTTCGTCCGACAGCTTCCGTGTGATCATCTCGCCGTAGTGGTCCCTGCCGATGCGTGTGTGCAGGTACGAGGAGAGTCCAAGTCGACCCAGGCCGACCGCGACATTCAGCGGGGACCCGCCGACGTGCGCTTCCCCGTCGGCGACGATGTCGACCAGGGCCTCACCGATGACAGCGATGCGTGTGTTCATCTACTGCTCTCCTTACTCTCCTTGTTCTCCTGAACCTTCTGCGATCCGTCGATCTCCGCTGCTTCAGTGTTCGTCCTGGAGCCACCGGGCTCGCCCGCACGTTCCTCCTTCGTCAACTTTCTGGTTCCGGCGTAGTTCTGTGATCGCCACAGAGCCCAGAATCCCACGACGAAGTACAACAGGGAACTTACAAGGGCGACGGTGTAGAAGGTATCCCGCTGGTCGAGGTAGGTGTCCATGTCCGGACTGTGGAAAAGCACGATCCATGCGAAGACGAAGACCACGACGAGGATGACCGCGCAGATGATGATGAGGATCTTGCTCAGCAGGGTCTTGTCCGGGGCTTCGATAGCTTCCCGCTCCTGAACCTGCCGGTCCCTGAGCAGCATGGCTCTTTCCCTGAAGAGTTTCTCGTCCGCCTCTCTGTCGGGGAAGCTCTCGGTCGCTCCTGCCCATCGGGCGAAGAGGATGTAGAGGACGATGGAGAGGAACCAGACCGGGATGAACATGAAGTAGTAGGGGACGCCGAAGGCCATCATCACCGCTACCGCCGCCAGGCAGATGGCCCAGGAGTAGATCGCCGGCCTGTTCCTGACCTCCTTGAACCGGGCCCAGAACGGCGTCATCCCGAGCCGGCGGAACAGGTAGTGCTCGGCGAAGATGATGCCGCCGATGGGGGTGAGCGCGGCACCGGCGTAGGAGACGAGGGGAGCGTAGTTCTTGTAGACGAAGGGGAAGCACGCGACGACGATGAGGATGATTCCCATCACCACCGTGACTTTCGCGCGTGAGATCTGTGGGAAGACACCCTGGGCCGCCAGTCCGGCACGGTAGAGGTTCGGGTTCGCCGTGGTCCAGCCGCCGATGATGACCACCAGGAATCCCGCCCAGCTCAGGGCTTCCCAGGCAACTTCTCCCGGTTCCACGTCCGTGATGCTCTTCATGGTCACGGCTGCGGTGGCTGCGCCCATGAATCCGGCGGAGATCCACGCGACGTAGTGACCGAACATCATCCCTGTGGCGGTGCCGATGCCGTGCCAGTTCTTCTTGGCGTAGCGCAGCAGAGCCATGTCGATGAGTCCGAAGTGGGAGAAGGCGTTCGCAGCCCAGGCGAAAGCAGCGACCTCCCACATGCCGATACCGGGCTCGCCGTCGGGCGTCATCCCGGTGAAGATGCTCGACTCAGCGACCTCGGAGAACTCCGACCAGCTCCCGATGGTGGTGAGTCCGGTCTCTGATTCGACGACGTCGGGGAGCAGGACCATACCTCCCACCGCGAACATGACCATCAGCCACGGTCCGCATACCGTGGCGATCTTGCTCACCGCGTTGAAGCCGAATGCCGCGACCAGTACCGCCGCAGTGCCGAAGAGGACGACCAGAAGGATGAACCCCAGATGTGTCGGGTAGGCCTCGGTCTGTGCGGGGATTCCGACGAGGTGTCTCACGGCAGTGACCGAGACGGTAATCATGGCCGCGGCGATGGTCACGAAGATGATGGCGTTGGCGAGGTTGTACAGGCGGGACACTGCACTGCCGCCGATTTTCTCCAGATAGGTGTACACACTGACCCTCGCCTTTCTGGCGATGGGGGTGGTGATGAGCCAGTAACTCAGTATGGCGAGGGTATTACCGATGATCAGTCCGATGAGGATGTCTTTGAGCCCCACACCGAGGGTCACGAACGTTGCTCCGAAAACGAACTCGGTTCCGGCAACGTGCTCTGCGGCATAGAGTCCGGCGAAGCGGCCGATGCCCTTACGCTCCCGGTCACTTACCGGCAGCAGTTCGGGTTCAAGTTCCGCGACCTCGTGGTCGATCTCTTCGGTGGTTTTTCTCATGGCGGGAAGCCACTCCTTCTCACTGGTCTGGTCGGTGTGGGTGGTGTCTCAACTGCGGTCCGCTGGTCCCTTGATGCGCCCGGGTTCCACGACCGATTTGATGGCCTCAGGATCCCGACGTCCGATGGTCATCGCGTCCTCCGTCTCGTCGAGTGCGAAACGATGGGTGATGAGCGGGTCCGTCTGGACGGCGCCGGAGGCGATCATCCGCAGTGCTGCCGGGTAACAGTGGGCGTAGCGGAACACTCCGCTGATCGTCAGCTCCCGCCCCTGCACGAGCGGAACCGGAATCGATACTTCGTCGGCGCCCATTCCGATGAGAGCGATGCGCGCCGCGGGAGCCAAGGTTGCGATGCCTGAGGAGAGCGCAGCTTGCGCCCCTGAGCATTCAAGGAGGACATCGAACTCGGCAACATCGTGACCATGTGGGGAATGTGGAGAAAGGCCGCTTTCAGCATTCGCCGTCTCGAGCCCGAGGTCCCGCGCAAGCGACAGCCGGTGTTCATTGACGTCGGAGACCACCACGCGTCGGGCACCGTGTGCTCGTGCGACCTGGGCCGCCAACAGGCCGACGGGACCTGCACCCGTCACCAGAACGCGGTCATTGACTGAGATTCGGGTCTTACGAGCCGCCCATACGCCCACTGAAGTGGGTTCCGCCATGGCGGCCTGAACAGCGGACATTTCGGCTGGCGCAGGATGGGCGAAATCGGCATCGATGGTGACATGCGACGCTATCGCTCCATCGACCGGCGGGGTCGCGAAGAACTGGACGTCAGGACAGAGGTTGTAACGGCCCGCCATGCACTGCTCGCAGTGTCGGCAGGGAACCCCCGGTTCGAGTGCGACGAGTTCGCCGATGCGATCAGCATCGACCTGTGCGCCCGCGCCGACGATGGTGCCTGCCGCCTCGTGGCCGATGATCATCGGCGATTCGACGACGTAGTGGCCGATTCGACCGTGTTCGTAGTAGTGGACGTCCGAACCGCAGATGCCCACGGCCGAAACTTCCACGAGGACCTCGTGCGGGCCGGGTGTGGGGCGGGGCCGGTATTCGACACGGACGTCACGGGTGCCATGCAGGACCGCACAGGCGTCGTCGTTTGTCATCTCCACGTTCTCCTCATGTCAGGACGTTTTCGCAAACTGTGTTCGGATTGAAACTACGTCTGTGAGCGGAGTCACTCTAGTGGTTCTATGACTGGTTCTGATACTCTCTTGCGCAATGAAGGGTGATGTAGAGCCTGCAGTCGGTGAGCCGACGCCGATCTCAACGCGGCGCGCGGCATCGATGATTGGTGTGGCACCTGTCCAGGAGGAGATTCTCTACGACCCGAGGTATTCGACGAGGTGGAACCGTCACGACTACCCCAGTCCCCTCGCACGGTGGAACGCGCACCCTGAATACGAGATCCACCTCATCACTCAGGGGAAGGGAAGTTACATCATCGGGGACTCGGTGGGACGCTTCGGTCCGGGGCAGCTCACGCTCGTAGGGCCCGGGATCCCTCACGACTGGATCAGCGAACTCGCTCCTGGCGAGGTGATCCCCGGGCGGGACGTGGTGCTCCACTTCGACGACATGTGGATCCGGGACTGTATTCGCCGACTTCCGGAACTCGGCCACCTCAAGGGGCTGCTCGAAGGCTCCAGGAGAGGGATCGAGTTTCTGGGGGAGACATCGTCTGTCGCAGCTGCTCTGCTCTTAGGCATCGGCGAGGCGGAAGGGGTTGAACGGTTGACGACAATATTCAGGCTCCTCGATGTTCTCGCTGCTGCGCCCGAACAGGAATGCAGGTACCTCACCGAGGCGGGTGTGGAAGACAACGGCGATACGCGTGAAGACGACGCCGTAGGAAAGGCCCTGGACTACGTCCATGACAATCTGGCGGCGGACCTGCGTCTCCGGACCGTTGCAGGTCTTGTGCGAATGTCGGACTCGGCATTCTCGAGGCATTTCAAGCGCGTCACCGGCCAGACCTTCAGTCACTCTGTACGGCGCATGCGACTGGCCAAGGCATGCGCTCTACTGGAACAGACGGCGTTACCCGTCGCGTCGGTGGCACATGCCGTGGGCTTCAACAATTTGTCGAACTTCAACCGTCAGTTTCTTTCGGAAGTGGGCAGCACCCCGAACAAGTACAGGAAGTTTGCCAAGCTCCGGAACTGAGAGTGGGCTTTACCGGCTGACCTGGTACTACTCCGATTCTCCGGCCCCGCAGGTCATCGCCGCCATCGAGGGCCCGCTGCCCGCCCAGGACTGACGCCCACCCGTAAGGAATGAGGTGCCTGAGGTTGGTCCGGCACCCGGAAACCACCCTGAGACACGTCAAAGCTGACATTTGGCCGACGTGCGGAAGCCGAGGCGTCCTGACCAGGAATCCTGACCGGACCTCGGCCGAACCCGCTGCGCAGTTGTGAGTCTGATCACGCTGACCAGGGGAATCAGTGTGAAGCGATTGCAGCCTTGCTGAGGGCATCCTATGATCCCCCGCATGACGTCCCTCACCGCCGGTCGGAACCGGTATGCAACTCTCCTGCTCAGCGCGGCCGCCGCGTTCACCCTCTCCACCACCGCCATCCCGGCAGCGGCCGCGGAGCCGGCGGAGGACCGGACGAACGCCGGTGCGTCCGAGAGTGATCCCAACTGCACCCCCTCGGACAACGTCCGCTTCCTCGACGCCTTCGACCAGATCGTCGAGACCCTGAAGGACGAGGTCCCCGCCGAGGCCCGGGACGGCTTCAACGCCAACGCCGACGCCATGCGCGGTGCGATCCTCAACACCGACGTCGCCTACGTCGACGTGTCCCGCCAGGCCAGCGACATCAACGAGACCGCCGAGGACAACGGCGACCCCTACGCCAACTACGCGGTGTCCCGCCTGGACAAGATCCGCAACGGCGACGCCGACGCCTCCGTCGCCGTCCAGGACCTCACCCTCGGTGAGGTCACCGAGACCATCGTGCTCGGCCTGTACACCTTCACCGTTCCGCTGAGCGTGTCCGCCGCAGCGATGCCTGCCATCGGCCCGATCCCCGGCCTGGAGAACGTCGCCACCCTGCCGTTGATCGGCAGCTACGCCACCATCGGTGGCCTGGCCAAGCTGCCGCTGCAGTACGGCGCGCAGGGCATCAAGGCCCTCGGCAAGGCGATGCAGAGCAGCGTCGCCTCCAACTGCTGGGAGGGCGAGGAGGCTGCGTCCGACGAGGAGCGTCTGAACCAGGGCGGCGCGAACCCGGCCGTGCCGGTGAACCCCGCCGAGCGGGCCAACGCCGACTACCTCTCCCTCGAGGGCGAGCCTGGCGAGACCTGCACCGCGGGCTCCGAGGAGACCATCAACGACGCCATCGACCGTGCCGCCGACGGCGTGCGCCCGCAGGTCCCGTCCGGTCAGGAGGGTGCCTTCGACGCGGAGGTCGCCCGCCTGCAGGCCAACGCCTCCAACGCGCGGATCACCAACAACTTCATCCCGCGTGAGGCCGAGGATATCCACTCCCTGGTCGCGATGGTCGACAACCCGCTGTTCACCTTCGCCGCCGGTGCGGTCACCGGGCCGATGGACGAGTCCACCGCCGTGGGCGAGCTGAACGTGGGCAACTCCGTGGACTACGCCGAGATCGTCGAGTACCTGACCTCGTTGATCATCGGCAAGGTCTGGGGCTCCCTGGTGCCGTCCACGCCGAATCCGGTCAACGGTGCGAGCTACACCAGCGTCCCGAACTTCCCGAACGTCGCCTCGTTCCTGACCTCCACCGGTCTGGACGTCTACGACAACGTCATCGACACCATGTGCCTGGAGGGCACCGGTACCGACGGTGATGACGAGGGTGCTGCGGACGCTGAGGCTGAAGCTGACTCCGCTGCCGAGGGCGAGTCCGACGGCGAGTAGGGCGGCGTAGAGCCCACGTAGTGTCGGTGACATGCTGAAATACACCGACACCATCCTCGACTGCCCCGACCCGAAGGCGTTGGCGGAGTTCTACGCGGAGGTGATCGGTGGCGAGGTCGCCGAGCGAAGCAGTGACGTCTGGGCCTTCGTCCCTATCGGCGACCGCGCACCGGACATCGCGCTGTGCTTCCAGCGCGACGAGAACTTCACCGCCCCCACCTGGCCGGAAGGCCCGGTACCCCAGCAGATGCACCTCGACTTCGAGGTCGACGAGTTCGCCCCGGAGCGCGAGCGCGTGATCGGACTCGGCGCGACGCTGAAGAAGAGTGTCATCGGTGACGACGGATACGGCTGGGAGGTCTTCGCCGACCCGGTCGGACACCTCTTCTGCCTGTGCCGCAACGAGGGCCACGACTGGAGCTGACTCCAGCCCACAAGCCCCTACCAACACCAATGCCACCCGGTCCCCATGCCGGGTGGCATTGCAAGTGTCCCCGTGGTCATCGTGAATGGCCGGAAATCCCCCTGATCCCGGCCATTCACGATGACCACTCATGCATTTACGATGACGGGCCGGTCCCCTTGGTGTCGCCTGCGTCGTTGTTGGCCCCGGAAGCCTCGGTGGACTCACCGGCGGCGGCGTTCGCGGTGGCCTCGGCAAGCTCGGCAGACCCGGCGTCCTCACCGGCTTCTGCGCCCTCAGTACCCTCAGCGCCCTCGATGCCGGCAGCGCCCTCACCAGTCGAAGCCGTGGCCGCCGTGTTCTTGCGACGCTCCTTCAGCGCAGCCGCGCCGAGCAGCACGATGCCGACGACCTCCCAGGCGAGCAGCACCCAGATGGCCTTGCCGATGCCCGCACCGTCGAAGAACGCGATGGAGCGGGCGGAGTCGCCGGCCGCACCGATCGGCAGGAACTGACCGATCGCACCCCACGGGGAGGGCAGCCACTGCCAGCCGGTGGAGATGCCCGACAGCGGGTTGGAGACCAGGATCGTGAGCAGTGCGCCGACGCCCAGGCCGGCAAGCCCGAAGAGCGCCTCTAGACCGATGATGAACACCGAGGTCGCTGCAATGCCCAGCGCCAGCACTCCGGAGGTGGCCAGGTAGTGACCGTCGAAGGTGCCGTAGCCGAACTGCAGCATCGCACCGATGGCCAGGCCGGCCAGCAGGGAGAACGCGATGGAGCCGATGAAGCGCACCGCGTAGCGCTTCTTGAACACCTTGGTCAGCACGACCGCGGAGATGATGCCGCCGAAGGCGAGCGGGAGCGCCAGCGAGGTCAGGCCCGCGGAGGACGGGTCCTCCTGGGTCGTCGGTGCGAGGTCGTCCATCTGGACCTGCATGCCCTGCATCTGCAGGCCGCTGGCCATGCTGCTGAGGATCTGCGGGTAGGGCTGACCAGCGCCGGAGGCGGCGTAGAAGGTCGCACCCTGCTCGGTCATGGAGATGGCACCGATGGCGTCGCGGTTCTTCACGGCGTCCTGTGCGGCAGCGTCGTCCGCGGCGGTGGTGATGTCGAAGGCCCCCGGCTGCTGCTGTTCCAGCGCCTGGGTGATCCCGGTGACGGCCTCCTCCGGGCCGGCGACGGTGAGCGGCAGGTTCTCGGGGCCCGAGCTGTACTGCGGGGTGAGGAAGGCGAAGAGCATCAGGCTCACCGCGGCGGTGAGGCCCAGGACGATCGCGATGAGCTTCACGACCACGTTCGGCGGCCTCTTCGCGTCAGCGACCGGAGCGATCTCGGGCGCACCGTCGGCTGCGTCGGCTGCAGCGCCAGCCGCACCGCCGGCGGCGTCGGCTGCACCGTCGGCGACGGTGGCGGACGCATCGGTCGCAGCGTCCGCAACGGCGCCGGTCGCAGCGTCCGATGCGTTCTCGGCGGTGGTGCCGCCTGGCG
The DNA here is from genome assembly GCA_019114135.1 of Candidatus Corynebacterium avicola. Lineage (GTDB taxonomy): Bacteria > Actinomycetota > Actinomycetes > Mycobacteriales > Mycobacteriaceae > Corynebacterium > Corynebacterium avicola. Next base: position 7,515 of record DXGC01000005.1, on the reverse strand, counting down.
TGGTGCCGTCGGCGTCATCCTGGCGAGGGGTGTCGGTCATGTAGATCCTCCGGGTTGCGGGCGTGGGTATATGGAACATAGTGTTCCGTTTGACGATCTGGAGCGTATCGCTCCGCATTCGGGATGGCAAGATGGAAAGAACGAGTTGCCGGTGGCGCAACCCTAGGGACGCAGTTCCGGGGACGCAACCGCAGCGCAAACGTTGCTGCAGAGCACATACAGGGAACTAGCAGGGTCGAATCTGCGGGGTTCCGGAGAGTTCTGGAGAGTCCGACGAGTCTGGAGAATGAGGAGAGCACCCGTGCGCGCAGATGCCAGGGAGAACCGGGAGGCGATCGTCACGGCCGCCTGCACACTCTTCGCCGAACACGGCCCGGAGGTGTCGCTACGGTCCGTCGCCACCGCGGCCGACGTCGGCATCGCCACCCTGTACCGGCATTTCCCCACGCGCGACGACCTCATCATCGGCATCAGCGAACGCATCGCCACCCGCGCCCTGGAGGTCATCCACAAGTACATCGACAGCTGGGACGGGACCTGGGAAACCTGGCGGGGATTCGTCCACGACCTCGCCGGGCTGCGGTTGGCGTCCATCGCGATGCAGACCGTCGCCGCCGTCGAACTCGACGGTCCGGTCTGGCAGGCCACGGAGAACTTCCGCACCCGACTGCTCGACGGCTACCGCGAACTGCTGCCCCTCGCCGTCGAGAGCGGTTTCATCTCCCCGGCGCTGGACCCGTGGCAGTTCCACTTCGGCGTTGCCTTCGCCTCGCGCCCTCTGCCGGAGAACGTCACCGGGTTCACCTCGCGGCTGTCACCGGGTTTCCCGGAGTGGTACCTCGACACCTTCATCTGCGGACTCGCGGAAAGCGCCGGAAAACACGGCTGACGTCGGCGTGCGCGGTGTCGCTGAACCGGCCGAAGGGGGCTGTGACCAGGCGTGACGACGGCGCACTCCACGTGCCGACGAACTTGCCCCCGCGCACCATCGTCCGACGGAACACCCCGCGGTTGCCGGGCGCGACCTGCTCGTGGTGCTCGGCTTTCATGAAGCTCAGCCGGTCGCGGTAGCCCAGCACGATCTCGTCGAAGGCGGGCAGCAGGTAGGTGCCGTGCGCCTTCTTCTTGATCGCGGCGAGGTCGTCGAGGAGGCCGGGGCGGTGCAGGCGCCCGTTGGTCTCCTCGAGCTGGTCTGTGTCTCCGCTCCCCAGCTCCGCGGCGGCGTCCTTGATCAGCGCGACGGGCAGCTTCGTCCACCACGCGAAGTCGCGCAGGTCCGCCGGCCCGTGACTGTGCAGGTAGCGGCGCAGGAGCGCCGCTGTCGCGGCGGTGCGGTCGCCGTTGAAGCGCCCCTCCAGGTCGCTTCCTTCCGGCAGCCACATTTCGGACGCCACGATCAACTGCTCACCGTCCCGGAAGGGACCGTAGACCGCGGTGTCGTGCAGCATCATGTCGCGGATCAGCAGGTAGCGCATCGACTGGTCACCGGGCAGGCCGCAGGCGATGAACTGCTCGTTGAGCTCGGCCCGGGTGAGCCCTGCCGGGTGATCGGCGAGGACGTCGTGGGCGCGGGCGATGTCGTCCTCTGTGAGCCCGTCCCGCTCCAGGGAGCGCCGGGACTCCCTGCGCTGCTGCACCGAGCACAGTTCGGTGACCCAGTGGGCGTCCTCGGCGGCGAGGGCGAAGACGGTGGAACGCATCGGGTAGCCGCGGACGATGTCGCCGCTGTTGAACGCGTCGGTGACCTGCTGCGCGGCCTTTTTCTGGTCGGCGGGCTTCTCGTGTGCCAGCCGCAGCGCGATCGAGCTGATCACCCCGCCGAGCTCCTGGCCCTGCATCGGCCCCATCGTGGTGAGGACGTCGTGCGGGCTGGCGGCGGCGGGGGAGACGAGGCCCTGCGCGAGCAGGCGCGCCTCGACGAGCTGCGGGTTGACCATGGTGCCCAAGGATAGGACAGCGGCCCGTGCTGACTCACTCCACTCCGTTCGCCCCGCCCCAGCCAAATACCCATTGCTGGAGGTACGCTTTCGCGCCGGAACCGTACCTCCAGCCATGGGGATGTCGAGGGGTGAGGGGCGCGGGCGCGTGCAGGTGCGGAGGCAGCTACTTCCTCGAGAAGAGGACCATCGCCACGGTGCGCAACGCCATCAGGAAACCGCAGAACAGCACCACGTAGCCCATCGCCGCATGCCAGGTCAGCTTGTCCACCAGCACCGGGCCGCCGTCACCGAAGGCGATGAGCATCACCCCGCCCAGCACGCAGAAGCCGGCGACCAGCGCCACGGTGAACTGCTGCAGCAGTCCGGTGAGGTACGCCCGGTCGTCCGGGTTGCGGAACATGCGCATACTCAGCGACAGTCGGCCGTCCTGCAGGTCGTGGACGATCCCGCCGACCCTGCGCGGCAGCTCCTGCAGCATCGGCAGGGAATCCAGCATCAGGTCGGTGGCGGCGTCCTTCACGCTCGAGGGCCGCACCTGCTCCCTGGTCAGCGCCGCACCCTGCTCCCGCGCGGTCTCCACCAGCGGGTAGTCCGGCAGGATCAGCCGCAGCGTCCCCTCCATCTCCGCGAGACTGCGCAATGCCGAGGCGATGTTCTCCGGCACGGTCAGCCGGTGCGTGTTCACCAGCGAGGTCAGCGACCCGAACAGTGCGGCCCCCTCGCCCTTGCCGACCCCACCGCGGTAGCGGGCGAGCAGCGTCGACACATCGCGCTGCAGGTCGCGAACCTCCAGATTCTCCGGACGGTCCAGCAGGCCCAGCAGCGCATCGGTGAGGATCCGGGAGTCGCCCCGCTCGATCGCGGCGAAGACCATGGTCAGCTGCCGCCGGTCGGTGGAGTCCAGGTGCCCGACCGCCCCGAAGTCCAGCATCCCCAGCCCGACCTCGCGCTGCTCCACCGTCTCCGAGGAGATGTGCACCGGGCCGAAGGCGCGCTCCCAGGAGTCCGTCCACACTGCACCATCTATCACGAAGACATTGCCGGGGTGAGGGTCGGCCTGGAAGACACCGAACTCCAGGATCTGACGCATCACCGACACCATCAGCGCATCGCCGAGCTCCCGACGCTGCTCCGAGCTGTAGCCGGACAGGTCGACGTCGCCGAGCGGGGTGCCGTCCAGCTCGTCCATCACCAGCAACCGCTCGGAGCAGTACTCGTCGTGCACCCGCGGCATCAGCACCTTCGTCGCGCGCAGGGGTTCGGCGAGCTCACGCATGTTCGCAGCCTCGCGTCGGTAGTCCAGCTCCTCCGCCAGGGTGCTGGTGAAGGACGCCGCGAGCCGGCGGATACCCATCTCGCGGCCCCAGTCGGTGCTGCGCTCGAGCCAGCTGCAGATCCGCATCACGATGTCGGTGTCGTTGAGGACGACCTCGCGGGTACCGGGACGCTGCACCTTCACCACCACCCGGGTGCCGTCGTGCAGCGTGGCACGGTGTACCTGGGCGACGGACGCCGCGGCCATCGGATCGTGGTCGATCGTGGCGAAGACGTTGTCCGGGTCGTCGCCGAGGGAGTCGGCCATTGCCGCGCCGATGCGCTCCCACGGCTCCGGCGACGCCCCGGTCTGCAACGAGGTCAGCTCGTCGATGAACTCCGGCGGCAGGACGGAGTCCCTGGTCGACAGGTTCTGCCCCAGCTTCACGAAGGTGGTGCCGGACTCCTCCAGCGCCTCGCGGAAGGCCCGGGCGGCATCGGTCATGCTCGGCTTACGGGCGGTGAGCCCCTTGCGCACGAAGATGCTCATGACCTGCCGGTACCGGCGGTTGCGGGCGCGCTGCCGGCTGAGAGCGGAGGCGCCGGAGACGCCGGTGCGTCCGGAGCGTCCTGCGAACGCGCCGGGGGACACGCCGGCGCCGGTGGGGATGACCAGCTCCATCACCGTCAGCAGTGCGGCGCCGAAGCCGAGCATCCACATCAGGGCGATGAGCCCGAGGATGATCGCCGGGCCGGGGGAGATGTCGCGTCCGGCGTCGGTGGTGAAGAACTGCTCGACGGCCAGCGCCACCAGCCCGCCGGTGGCGAGCGCGACCAGCAGGGCCACCAGGATCGACCGCGGCCAGCCGACCGGCACGCCCAGGACTCGGCGCATCACATTGGCCAGCAGCCACGTGACGCCGGCCAGCGCGACGGCACCGACCACGAGGCCGCCGAGGACACCCAGGATTATCAGGATGGTCTCCATAACCCCACCGTACAGCGGGGGTAGGACAGCAATTGAGTGGTTACACCCTCACGGGAAAGTACAGCTAGAGGTTCCCGAGGGCGCCCTTGCGTCCCCAGATGAACCAGAGGATCGGGCCGAGGACGGGGCAGGCGAAGGAGATGATGATCCAGACCACCTTGCTGCCGCCGGTGATGGTGCGGTGCTTGAGGATCTCGAACAGCGCGAGGAGGAACATGACCAGCCATGCGATGACTGCGGCGGCCATGAGGACGAGAAGAATGAATGCGATGCCTTCCATGCACTCCACCGTAAGAGCTGTTGCTGACCGAGAAATCCGACCACGGTCTGAGATGTGGAGTTGCCGACCGTCCTGTCCGGTCCCTGCGGGCTCTGCAGTTGGTGCCGCGCCGCGGGTACCGTGGACAGGGCAACTGCACCCAGAGACGCCAGAGGTGACACCACATGACTGACACGACTGCCAACGCCACGCCGGACCCGGAGAAGGACCAGACCACACCGGGCCAGGTGGATCCGGCCGACCAGACCGACACCGGCTCCGACCTGCCCCAGCAGGGCCCGGAGGACGAGGAGGAGAAGGTCGACGAGTGGGAGGAGGAGTCCTTCCCCGCCAGCGATCCGCCCGCCAACTACTGAGGGCCCATAGGCACCGAGGCCCCAGCAAAGACTCAACCCCTGACCGCCATGATGGCTGGTCAGGGGTTGAATTCGTTCTGTGTCAGCGAAAGCGGACTACAGCGCCCGCGAAATGCGGTCGGCGACCCAGTTCGAACCCTTGAGGTTCGGGTGGATGATCATGTTGTAGTTCGGGGTGGTGGTGTCGATGATGCCGGAGACGAAGCGCTCGTTGTCCGGGGCGCAGGTGCCACGGTTGGCGGTCTCGGACTTCAGGTCGACGAAGTTGACCCCGTTGCGGGTGGCGGCCTCGGACTGCATGCTGCGCACCCAGCGCTCGACGTCGGACAGCACCGGCACCGGCAGGCCGGCGGGCAGGTTCGGCACCACGTTGAGGAAGCAGAACAGACCGTTGGAGGTGATCGACATCTGCCCGGCCATGACGATCTTCGCGTTCGGCGCGTAGGTGCGGACCTTGTTGATCGCGGTGCGGGTCTCGGCGAGGTAGCGGGCGCGCACGTCGCCGGGGTTGAAGATGTCCGCACCGTTGTCGGTGCCGTTCGGCCCGTAGTTGTTCATTCCCCAGTTGAGGACGACGGTGCGGGTGCCGGTGTGGATGTCGCCGGCGCGGGCGGCGGCGTCGATGCGTCCGATGGCGCGCTTGGAGGTCAGGCCGGAGCAGGACCAGTCGTTGACCGGCACGCCGTGGCGCTTGTTCAGCTGCTGCGGCCAGGAGTTCGGCGCGTGCAGGCAGCCGGCGGTCCGCGGGTAGTTGTCCGGGACGAAGCCGTCGACGTCACGGAAGGTGTTGTAGTACTGGTCCGGGTTGGCGGCGTAGGAGTCGCCGACGACCACGACATTGCCGTTCGGGGCGGCGGCGGCCGGCTGGGCGGCGACGGTGATGCCCAGGCCCACAGAGGCGGCGGTCAGCAGGGAGAGCACCCCACGGGCGATCTTGCTGTTGCGGAGCCGGGCGGGGCGTCGGTGTGCTCCGGCGTTGCGGTGCGTATTCACGAAACATGTCATCTCGAATAGCGTCCTGTGGGACGCTGCGTCTTCACGTCAGTCTAGGGGGTAAGACCGTTTTCGGAACAGGATTGTTACTTTCGGGTGATGTATCAGGTGTAGTGCGCAGGTGAGTGCCTGTGTGAACGGGGTCGGACGTGGGAGAATGACACACATGGGATTCAGCGCGGGCTTCAGGTGGCATTCGGAGAACGGGTCGTCGGCGCCGGAGGACATCGTCGAGGTGGATGATTCGTTGACCGCCGACAAGGCACTGGGGATGCTGCGGCGCGGCACCGGCTTGCTGTGGTCCGGTGACTTCCACAATGGGCGCCAGCTCATGACCGCCGTGGGCCGGCGGCTCTCGAAGGCGGCGGCAGGACGCTCCGGCGGTCGCCGTCGCGGTAAAGGTGCAGGTCGTAAAGCAGGACGCGGCGCTGGACGCGACCCTCAGGCTCCGCAGGAGACGCCGGACACCCGGACGCTCTTCCTCCGCCAGCGTGCTGACCGGGCGAAGCGTGCGGCGATCCTTGGCAACATCCTGGTGGCCCTCGGCCCGGGCTGGACGCTGGATCTGCGCCGTGCCCCCGATGTCTCCGAGGCCTGCGAGCATGCCTACGGTGCCTGGCCCGGAGGCGGGGAGAGCGCCGAGGGGGTTGAGGCGGTCGTGATCTCCTTGGCCGAGTTGCAGGGGGTGCTCGGTGCGTGGCAGTGGCACCTGAAGGGCATAGATATAGAGGAGTTGGGGGAGACCCTGTACCCGGACTACGGGGTCTTCTCCCCGGTGCGCAATGAATATGTGGGTCTCGTCGACCGTGCCGCCGCGACGCAGTTCGGTGGCGGTTCAACCGGAAAAGTCCTCGAGATCGGCACCGGAACCGGGGTGCTTGCCGCGGTCCTGGCGAAGCAGGGGGCTACACAGGTCACGGCGACGGACCTCAACGAGAGGGCCGTGGGGTGTGCCCGTGCCAACCTCGAGCGGTTGGGGTACGGGGACCGGGTCGAGGTCGTGACAGCGAACCTGTGGCCGGACGCTTCCCGGTACGACGTCATCGTCTTCAATCCACCGTGGTTGCCCGGCACTCCGTCGTCGGACCTGGAGCAGGGGATCTACGACGCCGACTCCGATGCCCTCCGACGGTTCCTCGCCGAATTGCCGGAACACCTCACCCCTGACGGGGAGGGATGGTTGGTTTTGTCCGACCTGGCCGAGCATCTGGACCTGAGGAGCCGCGAGGAGCTGGAGGGCTGGTTCACCGCGGCCGGCCTGACGGTAGTCGGACGTGAGGACACCGCGCCGCGGCATCCGAAGGCCCGGGACGAGAATGATCCGCTCCATGTCGCCAGGTCGGCAGAGGCCACCTCGCTCTGGCAACTTGCTGTCGACGGGCGGCACCTGACCGCGACCGAGGAAGATGCATAGAGAACCTGCAACAGGATGCCCTGTGAAGTCTGGCCGGTTCCGCCGTCTCAGACAGTGATCGGGACGTTGACCTGCTGGTTTGTGGTGTGCGTGTGAGGTGTGTAGATTATGTCGAGTGCCGCAGCGAGCGGGGGGAAGATGATTCCGACCTGCTCGATTGTCTGCGGTTCGTATGTTGTTTGAGAACTCAATAGCGTAACAAACCAAGCATTGTTGTCGCACCGGTTGTGTGGCGCGATGGTTTCGGGGCTGGTGCCGGCAAGTGTGATTGCTTGTTAAATACTGATCTT
>DXGC01000081.1 GCA_019114135.1 Candidatus Corynebacterium avicola | reverse complement strand
CGCTGGATGATCTCCTGGTAGGACGATTTCTCGCTGAGGATCTGGTCACCCCAGTGGGCGAACGGGTGGGTGCCCGCCGAGAAGACGTTCACCCCCAGGTCATCGGCGACCGCGAGGATCTGGGTGAGCTGTTCGCGCAGGTCCTCGACGGCGCCGGGGATGGTCTCGTGGACCCCGGTGACCATCTCGACGGTGTTCGCGAGGAACTCGCGGGTGATCCGGTGGCCCGGAAACCGCTCGTCAAGGGCATCGACGAGCGCGGGGGCGGCAGGGGTGAGATCCCTGGTCTCCGGGTCGACCAGGGCCACCTCCCATTCGATACCGACCGTCGTGGCGGAGGACGGAAATTCCATGGTGAGGATGTTACTGCATGCGCCCCTGGATCATCGGACCCAACTACTGGCCCAGCGGTCCGGTCAGCACGAGGACGACGTTCGTGGCGTCCGGCCCGTTACGCACGTCGGCCTCGCCGAAGCGGTCGTAGTAGTCGGTGTTTCCGGCGGCGGCCGGAATACCGAGGTCGCGTCCGATCTGCTCGGCGGCCGCCTGTGCCTCGGCGTTGCCCTCCGGGTAGTAGACGCGGGACTCCTCACTGACACCGGTGATCCGGCCACCGAGGTTGCCGTAGCCGATGTTGCTCCAGTCCTCGTCGCGCAGTCGGTCGGCGGCGTCGGTGGCGATCGGGCCGACGTTGTTCGCGCCGTTGTTCAGGACGGTCACCGCGGTCCCGCCGCGGTCGATGTCAGAGGCACCGGCGGAGTCCGTGTTCCCGTCATCCCCCTCGGCACCGTCAGCACCTTCACCGTTCTCCGCGTCGGCGTTGGCATCGTCGTCGGAGTTGCCCTCCGCATCGGCGTTGGCGTCGTCGCCGGAGTCTCCCTCGGCAGCGCCGTCGGCGGCGCCCGCAGCGCCTTCGCCGTTGCCGTCGGCATCGGCACCGTCGCCGGAGCCCTCCTGCTCCTCCGCGACGGTCTCGCTGTCACCGTCGGAGTCATCGTCACCTCCGACGAAGGAGTAGACGCCCCAGGCGATCAGGACGACCGCCACCGCGGTGAGGATCATGGCGAGCCCGCGCAGCGGTGCTCCGCCGGCGGGCTTCTCCTTCTCCATCTCCGGGGTGAGCCCGGCGTCCCCCGCTGCACCGGCAGCACCAGCGGTGCCAGCGGCATCGCCGATGGCGAAATCCTCGTCGTAGGAGGTGTTCGGGTTCGGGTCGTAGACAGGTCCGTTCTGATCAGTCACGCCGCAATCTTAACTTGAGTCACATCAGTCACACCAGACCGACACGGCCCTTCACTGATCCCGTCTCCTCAGCAGGGTCTTCACCAGCACAGGATTCACGTCCAGCGCCTCCGGCCGGGCGATCAACGCATTGAGCTGTTGGTAGTAGCGCACCGGGGTGACCTGGAACCGGCGGCGGATCTCCTCGGCCTTCGCCCCCTCGTCGCGCCACCACGCTGACTCGAAACTGAGCATTTCGCGCTCGCGTTCCGTGAGTGGGCTGAAGTCCTTCATGGCATTTACCCTAACCCGCACCGGAAGCAACGAAAACTCCCCCGCCACCGTTTGCGATTGCGTACAGTACGTGTGCCCGACATGACGTCGGCCCACGGCCACGTCCCTGACATTTCCGGAGTAACAATGACCACAGCCACCAATGCGCGGCAGAGTCCCCCGCCTGGCAAGCAGACGCGCGAGCAGAAGCGCGTCCTCGCCGGCACTCTCGTCGGAACCACCATCGAGTGGTACGACTTCTTCATCTACGCGCAGGCCGCCGCCTTCGTGTTCGCCCCGCTGTTCTTCGAGCCGCTCGGCAGCGAGTCGACGCTCGCCCAGATCATCTCCTGGGCCACCATCGGCATCAGCTTCCTCTTCCGTCCGCTCGGCGCCGTCATCGCCGGCCACCTCGGCGACAAGTACGGACGCAAGTCCATCCTGGTCGTGACCCTGTTCGGCATGGGTCTCGCCACCGCCATGATCGGACTGCTGCCGACCTACGAGACCATCGGTGTCGCTGCGCCGATCCTGCTGATCCTCATGCGCATCCTGCAAGGCCTCTCCGCCGGCGGAGAGTGGGGCGGTGCCGCCCTGATGTCGGTGGAGCACGCCCCGGTCGAGAAGCGCGGCCTGTTCGGCTCCTACCCGCAGATCGGCGTGCCCCTGGGCCTGATCCTGGCGACGACCTTCATGTACCTGCTGACCACCAACATGAGCGAGGAGACCTTCCAGTCCTGGGGCTGGCGCATCCCCTTCCTGTCCTCGATCGTGCTGATCGTCGTCGGCTACGTCATCCGTCGCGCCGTCGAGGAGTCCCCGGTCTACACCGAGATGCAGAAGCGCGCCAAGGAGGCGTCCACCCCGCTGGGCGACCTCTTCCGCCACCACTGGCGTCGCGTGCTGCTCGCCGCCTTCATCTTCGCGGGCAACAACGCCGCCGGCTACATGATCATCGCCTTCTTCTCCTCCTACTCCAGCAGCGACGCCGTCGGCCTGGAGCGTTCGCAGACCCTGGTCGCCACCCTGATCGGTGGCATCTCCTGGCTGGTGCTGACCCTCTGGTCGGGCAAGATCTCCGACAAGATCGGACGCCGCGAGACCTTCATCATCGGCTACGCCATCATCGCCGTCTGGGCCGTCCCCATGTGGTTCTTCGTCGACAAGGGCGAGCTGCTGTGGCTGGTCCTGGTCGTGGTCGTGCTGACCGTCGGTCTGGCACCGTCCTACGCCCCGCAGTCGGCCCTGTACGCCGAGATGTTCCCGGCGAAGGTGCGCTACTCCGGCACCTCCATCGGCTACGCCCTCGGGTCGATCCTCGGTGGTGCCTTCGCCCCGATGATCGCCCAGCTGCTGCTGGACGAGACCGGCAGCTCCTGGACGATCGGTGTCTACCTCGCCGCGATGGCCGTGATCTCCGGCGTGGCCGTCTGGCTGGTCCCGAAGTCCGTGGAGAAGTCCGACCTGCACGTGTGACGTCAGGCCGACAGCGGCTATTCTGATGGGCATGTCCGTCATGCCCATCGTCATCTGTGGCGATCCCGTCCTGCACAACCCCACCGAACCGGTCGACCCGGCCGAGATCGGCTCCACGGAGTTGAAGACGTTGGTCGCCGACATGTACGAGACCCTCGAGGCCGCCAACGGTGTCGGTCTCGCCGCCAACCAGGTCGGGGTCAACAAGCGTCTGTTCATCTACGACTGCCCCGACATCGACGGGCCCGGGGGTGAGCGTCGGCCCGAGGCCGATATCGAGGCCCAGGGGGGCCCGATGCGCAAGGGCTGCGTGATCAACCCGGTCCTGGAGACCTCCGAGATCCCGGAGACCATGCCGGACCCCGAGGAGGACGTCGAGGGCTGCCTCTCCGTCCCCGGCTACGACTTCCCCACCGGACGCGCCGACTGGGCGCGGGTCACCGGCGTCGACGAGGACGGCGAGCCGGTCAGCGTCGAGGGCTACGGCTTCTTCGCCCGCTGCCTGCAGCACGAGACGGGACACCTCGACGGTTTCCTCTACATCGACACCCTCATCGGCCGCAACAAGCGTGCCGCGAAGAAGACCGTGAAGCACGAGGGCTGGAACACCGCCGGCAACACCTGGCTGCCGGGCGAGGACCCCGACCCCTTCGGCCATGACTGACACACCCGACACCTCCTGGTCCGGCGCACACGCCGGCGCGGTGTCCCACCCCGGTCTGGCGTTCCCGGTCTCCCGTCACACCGACCCGTTGAGCGTGCACGTCGGCTCGCGCGCCACGGTCCGACGCCTCGTCGTCGAGGACGGCGAGCCAGCGATCAACCCCGCCACAGGACGACCGCTGGTCAGCGACGTCATCGGGGTGATCACCTCGCTGGACCCGCTGGTCCTGCAGGACAAGCAGGGAACCTCCCACAAGATCCCCTCCGACCAGGTCGTGGTGCTCAAGACCCTGGCCTCCCGCCCGGTACGCACCTCCGACATCCGGGCGGTCGAACAGGCCACCGCCGCCGCCTTCCCCGGCATCGACAACGAGACCGCCGACGGCTGGCTTCTCCGTGCCGGTGACGGCATCACCGAGCGGTCCAACTCGGCCGTCCCGCTCGGCCCCTCCACCGGCACCACCCCGGTCCCGATGGACGCCATCCGGGACTTCTACGCCCGTCATGACCTGCCGGTGCGTCTGCTCGTGCCCGACCGGGTCGCCCGTCCCGCCGAGCAACTCGACGGCACGGCTGGTCCGGAGATCATCGTGATGACCCGCGACCTCGACGGGGACCTGCCGGACCTCCCCGAGATCCCGCCACTGGCCGGCCGGTCGGTCGAGCTCTCCGTCGCCGAGGACCCCGACGACGACTGGCTCAGCCTCTACCACTTCCGCGGCGAGCCCCTCCCCGAGCACGCCCTCCGGCTGCTCGCCAAGCGCATCGACGGCACCCTCGGTTTCGCCCGGATCACCGTCGACGGTGAACTCGTCGCCGTCACCCGCGGCACCGTGACCCGCGGCGGCACCCACGACTACCTCGGTTTCTCCGCCGTCGAGGTCGCCGCCGACTGGCGTCGCATGGGCCTGGGACGCTACATGGTCACCGCCATGCTGCACTGGGGACGCGACCATGGCGCGGACCGCAGCTACCTGCAGGTCATCACGTCCAACACCGCCGGGCGCGGGCTGTACCACTCGCTGGGATTCTCCGAGCACCACCGTCACCGCTGCATCACTCTGCCGGGCACTCTGCCGAAACAGGAAACAGATATGCTGTAGGACATGCGTATCGCCACCTGGAACGTGAACTCCTCCCGCAACCGTGAGCAGCGTATCCGGGACTTCCTGGAGCGCTCCGACGTGGACGTGTTGTGCCTCCAGGAGACCAAGTGCACCGACGACCAGTTCCCGGACTTCTCGGACACCGGTTACGAACAGGCCCACCACGGTTTCAGTGCCTGGAACGGAGTCGCCGTGCTCTCCCGCGTGGGACTGGAGGACGTCCGCACCAGCTTCGGCCAGCCCGGCTTCGACAAGGACCCGGAGGCGGAGCCGAACGTGGAGGCCCGCGCCCTCGGCGCGGTCTGTGGCGGGGTACGGGTGTGGAGCCTGTACGTCCCCAACGGCCGGGAGATCTCCGACCGTCACTACACCTACAAGCTGGACTTCCTCGACGCGCTGGCGTCCTCCCTGCGGGAGGGGACGGACCCCACCGTCGTCGTCGGCGACTTCAACATCATCCCCACCGACGCCGATGTCTGGGACCGCTCCTTCTTCGACGGCAAGACCCACGTCACCCCGCGGGAACGCGCCGCGCTGGAACGCCTCGTCTCCGACGCCGGCATGACCGAGGCCACCGCGGAGCTGAAGGGCACCTACTCCTACTGGGACTACCAGGCGATGCGGTTCCAGCGGAACCAGGGAGTACGGATCGACCTGCAGTACAGCCGCGGGTTGGATGTCGACCGTGCCTGGACCGACGCCGACGAGCGTAAGGGCAAGGGCGCGTCCGACCACGCCCCGGTCATCGTGGAGTACGCCTCATGACCTTCTCCGAGGTCTGGGCATTCATCACCCCGGAGTGGCTCGGTTTCCCGCTGCTCGGCAACTACCTCTCCGCCGACCTGACGTGGTGGCAGTGGTCGTTGGTCGGCTTCGACATGCTGCTGCGCATCGTGGCCCTGGGTTACGTGCCCTCGCAGCGCAAGCCGACCAGTGCCATGGCCTGGCTGCTGGCCATCTTCCTCATCCCGATGATCGGGATCGTCCTGTTCCTGCTGATGGGGTCGCCGTACATCAACAGGCGACGTCACCGCATCCAGAACAGGGCCAATGAGCTGATCCGCACGGTCAGCAAGGACGAACCCGACATCCCCGAGGGACACGACCTCAACGACGAGGTCGCCAGCATGATCATGCTGAACCGCCACCTCACCTCCATGCCCGCGGCCACCGGGAGTCTCGTCGCCCTGCACTCCGACTACCAGGACACGCTGCGGCAGATGGCCGCCGCGATCGACCGCGCGGAGGACTACGTCAACGTCCAGATCTACATCACCGCCTGGGACGACACCACCGACGTCTTCTTCTCCGCCCTGGAGCGCGCCGTCGCCCGCGGGGTGAAGGTCCGTCTGATGTTCGACCAGGTCGGCAGCTGGAAGTACCCGGGCTACCGGAAGCTCGGCAAACGCCTCACCGACATCGGTGTGGACTGGATGCTGATGCTGCCGCTGCAGCCCCTGAAGTGGCGTTTCCGCCGTCCCGACCTGCGCAACCACCGCAAGATCGTGGTCGTCGACGGACGCACCGCGTTCATGGGCAGCCAGAACATGATCGACTCCAGCTACCTGAAGTCCTCCAACCAGCGCAGCGGACGCCACTGGGTGGACGTCATGGTGGAGGTCACCGGACCCATCGTGATGAGCCTCGACGCGGTCTTCGCCGTGGACTGGTTCACCGAGTCCAAGGAGGAGCTGTCCCTGCTCTCCCCCACCGAGGCCTCCGACTGGCTGGAGAGCGAGTCGGCCCCCTGGTCCGACGCCCCCGGCACCGAGATCATGCAGGTCATCCCCTCCGGCCCCGGATTCACCACCGAGCCGAATCTGCGCCTGTTCGTCTCGCTCGCCCACCACGCGAAAGAAAGGCTGATCATCGTCAGCCCCTACTTCGTGCCGGAGGAGGCGCTGATGGACGCGGTGACCACGGCGTCCTTCCGCGGGGTGCAGGTCGAGCTCTACGTCTCGGAGAAGGCCGACCAGCCACTGGTCGACTACGCCCAGTCGTCCTACTACGCCGAGCTGCAACGCGCCGGTGTGCACATCTACCAGTACCCCTACCCGGCGGTGCTGCACACGAAGTACATGATCGCCGACGACGAGGTCGCGGTGATCGGTTCGTCCAACATGGACATCCGGTCCTTCGAGCTGAACTACGAGGTCACGCTCATGGTTGAGCGGGGTGACGTGATCGGCGCCCTGCACGAGTTGACCGACGACTACCGAAGCACCTGCATCAAGCTCACCACCGACGCATGGAACTCCCGCCCCCTCTGGCGCAGATATCTGGAGAATGTCGCCCGGCTTACCTCCTCCCTCCAGTAGGTGGCATACAATGTCATAAACACATAGCCTGAAGAAACTACCGACGCACGTGCTCGACCCCGACGACCATCACAGGAGAGAAGGAGCCCACCATGGCCAGTGACATCCAGGACAGCAGGGATTCCCGGGACCGCGCAAGCACCGTCGAGGACAGCGATTTCATGGGGGACGCGCTGCACGACCAGATCCGCGGCCACCGCGCCCCGGAGATCCTCCCCGAGATCGACGTCGCCGAGATCGCGACCGCCGTCTACGACTTCCTCTCCGCACTACGACGCCTCATGGACCGGCCGAACCACAAACTCTCGGTGTCCCAGTCCGAGATCGAGGTTCTTCACTTCATCGCCCAACACCCGGGTTGCGGCGTCTCCGACATCGCCCGGCTGCGCTTCCTCCGCGCCTCGAACGTCTCCGCCACGGTGCGCCGGCTGATCAACTCCGGCCTGGTCGTGCGCCAGGCCAACGACCAGGACCGCCGGGCCCAGGACCTCTACCTCTCCGACGACGGCATCGAGATGCTGAACTCCGTCACCGACGAGTGGGCCATGCTTATCGCCCGTGCCGCCAAGCGTATGGACGGACGCGACCTGGCCAAACTGCGCCGTGGTGTCCCCGCCCTGCGCAACCTGTCGATCGCCGCGGAGAGCCTCATCGAGGACATCCAGCGCAGCCGTAACTAGGGCTGCTTCAGCAACGCCAGCCGCGCAGCGCCGCGGCGTCCCACCACGCCACCGACGACCGCCACGGACGCACACACCACCATGATCGTGGCCATCGTCAGCAGGCCGTCATCCCCCAGGCCCGCCAACGGCGCAACCAGGCCGGCCATGAGGAACTGAGCGGCCCCCAGCAGCGCCGACGCCGCCCCGGCGCGTCCCGGGGCCAGGTCCATGGCCTGGGCCGTGGTGTTTCCCATGTTGAAACCGGTGCCGATGGTCGCGACGAAGGTCAGGACGGCCACCAGCGGCAGGGAATGCACGGTCAGCGCCACGACCAGCAGGCCGACCGCACCGATGACCAGCAGCGTCTGACCGACGATCTGCATCCGGGGCGCCCCGACACGTCCCACGATCCGCACGTTGAGCATGTTCGCGAGCACCAGTGCGGCCGCGTTGCCGGCGAAGACCAGGCTGAAGGTCGAGGCGCTCAGTCCGAACTGCTCCTGCATCACGAAGGACGAGCCGGAGATGAAGGCGAAGAGCACGCCGAAGCCGACCGCGAACGCCACCAGGTGGCCCACGTAGGGGCCGATCAGGAACAGTCCGCCCATCCGCCGGTAGACGGTGAGGATGGAGCCGGTGGCGCGGTTCTCCTTCGGGTGGGTCTCCGGCAGGGCCAGTGCCACGACCACCTGGAGCAGCGCCAGGCCGGCCAGCGTCCAGAAGACGGCCCGCCAGCCGGCGAGACCGGCGACCGCACCTCCGACGACGGGGGCGAGGATCGGCGCCAGCGAGGTGAACATCATCATCGTCGACAGTGCCGCCGCCGCAGCCGCCCCCTGAACCCGGTCGGCGATCATCGCCCGACCGAGGGTCACCCCGGCGCCACCGGCGGCCCCCTGGAAGAAGCGGACCACGATGAACAGGCCGACCGACGGTGCCAGGGCGCAGAGCACCGAGGAGACCAGCGCGACAATGGTGGCGCCGACCAACAGGCGGTTGCGTCCCACCCGGTCCGACAGCGGGCCGATGACCAGCTGTCCGACGGCCATGCCCACCATGAAGGCGGTGATGGTCAGCTGGGTCAGCGACGCCGTGGTGTCCAGCTCCTCGGTGATCTCCGGGAGGGACGGCAGGTACATGTCCGTGCCGAAGGGACCACCGGTGGACAGCAGGGCGATGCCGGCGAGCATCGCGAGCGGAAGGGCTTTTTCAGGAGACGGGTTCTGGGCCATGATCCCGTCAGCTTACCGACCGGATTCAGGCGTCCCGACGGCGCAGTGCCACCACACCGGCGATGAAGAGCACGACGCAGATGGCCGCGAAGTACACGACGGAGCCGATCTCCCCCCAGGGTGCCCCGTCCACCTCGGACAAAGTCACCGCGGAGTCGATGTTGGCGAACGGCATGTACTGCGGGAGCCAGTCGCTGATCTTGGGGATCATCGAGGGGACGCCTTCCAGCACCAGGACCCACAGCAGCACCAGGGCCATCGCACCGGCGGTCCGCCGGACCAGGTAGGACACTCCGATAGCCAAGGCCACCGCGAAGATCGCGTAGAGGGCCATCCGGAGCACGACGGTCCAGGCACCGTCCGCGGACATCGAGAGATCGTCCAGCACCGAGGTGTCGTCGATCTGCATTCCAGCAAGCCATTTACCGAAGAAGATGCTGGCGATGGTGGTGACGACAGCGATCACTGCCGCGATCACGCCGTAGACGATCCACTTCGCCACCGGCAGTTGCCAGCGCTTCGGCGCGGCCAGGACATTCGGTTTG
Organism: Candidatus Corynebacterium avicola; assembly: GCA_019114135.1. Taxonomy (GTDB): domain Bacteria; phylum Actinomycetota; class Actinomycetes; order Mycobacteriales; family Mycobacteriaceae; genus Corynebacterium; species Corynebacterium avicola. The sequence goes on along the minus strand of DXGC01000081.1, from coordinate 16,362 downwards.
GCCGTGCCGTTCCCGTACTCACCGGTGACGACCAGGACGGCCTGGATGAGGATGATCATCAGCCCGAAGGACTGGATACCGCCCACCATCGAGGTGACGGTCAGTCCCGACAGATTCTGCGCGGCGAGTTCCGCGTCATTGTCGTTGACCGCGGACTGATAGACCGAACCGTTCGCAGACGCGATCAATGCGCTGAAGCCGAGGGAGAAGAAGACGATCAGCGCGGTCGTCCAGTAGACGGCCTTGGTCGAGCGGAGCTTGATCCACTCGGACTTGATGGTGTTGACCAGCATTACTTCTCCCCCTCGTTCAGGCCGCTGTTCAGGTCGATGCCCGGGCGACCGGGCAGGTCGCCGCCCGGTTCACCGGTGGTGGCGTGGTAGTCGACGGCGTGTCCGGTCATCTGCATGAAGGCGTCCTCCAGGGAGCCCCGCTTCTCGCTGAGCTCACGCAGCATCAGCCCGTAGCTGAAGGCGATCTCGCCGACGGTGTCGGGCTCGGTGTCATCCATGACCAGCGTTGCGCGTCCCTCATCGTCGGTGGACTCGGTGAACACGATGTCCTGTTCTCCCAGCGCGCTCTTCATCTGCTCGAGGTGGTCGGTACGCACCACGGTGGTGGCGGCCGAGGCGTTCTTGATGAAGTCGTTGGTCGAGGTGTCGGCGACCAGACGGCCTCGACCGATGACCACGAGATGGTCGGCGGTCAACGCCATTTCGCTGAGCAGGTGGGAGCTGATCAGCACGGTGCGTCCCTCACCGGCGAGGTGCCGGACGAAGTCGCGGACCCACCGGATGCCCTCCGGGTCCAGTCCGTTGACCGGCTCGTCGAGGATCAGCACCTCCGGGTCGCCCAGCAGGGCGACCGCCAGGCCGAGGCGCTGGCCCATGCCGAGGGAGAAGTTGCCGGCCTTCTTACCGGCGACGTCCGACAGGCCGACGAGGTCGAGGACCTCGTCGACCCGTTTTGCGGCGATGCCGTTCGCGGCGGCCAGCCACTTCAGGTGGTTGGCCGCGCTGCGGTTGGGGTGGGTCCACTTCGCGTCGAGCAGGGTGCCGACCTTGTTCAGGGGCTTGTCGTACTCGTCGTAGCGCTTGCCGTCGATCGTCGCCGTTCCGGCGGTGGCGCGGTCGAGTCCGACGATCATGCGCATCGTCGTCGACTTGCCGGCACCGTTCGGCCCGAGGAAGCCGGTGACGATCCCGGGCTTGACGGTGAAGTTCAGGTCGTCGACGACGGTGGCGGAACCGTACCGTTTCGTCAGGGATTGGACGTCAATCATGATCCCCATGGTGCCACAGCTTTCCGGTGACGTTTCGGTGACACATCATCGTCACCACGACTGTAGGATTGCGGACATGCCCGCGCCGGAGACTGACACCCTGGACGGGGCCGCTGACCCGGCCCCGGACGGTGCAATTTCCACGAACGTGAGCAGCAGCGACCGGCCCGTGTTGAGCTCCGGCGGGCGACGCACCGACGCCGACCAGTGGATGGACGACGCCCTGCAGCAGCGCGTCGGCACCGGACGCTTGGGCGTCCTCTCCCCTGCCCTGGACGCGCCCCGTCGTTTCCTGAAGTTCATCTCCACCACCCCCGGTCTCATGACGGTGATCTCCGGCCTGATGGTGCTGGCCATCATCGCGGCCGGTGGGGCGATGGCGGCCCAGTCCGCCAACCAGCAGGGCGACCTGAACACCCTGGTCAACCGCACCGAGCCAGTGTCCTTCGCCGCCCAGGAGCTCTACAACTCCCTCTCCGTCGCCGACTCGGTCGCCACCACCGGCTTCGTGGAGGACGCCACGGGCCCCGTCGACTACGAGCCGTCCTACCGGGAGGCGCTCGACACCGCCTCCCGCGCGGTGGTGCGCGCCGCCGCCGGAATCGACGACCCCTCCTCCCGCGAGATGGAGCTGATCCTGGAGATCCAGGAGAAGCTCCCGATCTACACCAGCCTCATCACCGAAGCCGGGGTGAACAACCGTCAGGGCATGCCGATCGGCGGTGCCTACATCACCCAGGCCAGTTCGATGATGCAGGACGACCTGCTCCCCGCCGCCGGTGAGCTGCACGCCAGCACCAGTTCGGAGGTGGGACGTCAGCAGCTCGCCCTGACCCAGCCCAACTGGTTCGCGCTCTCCGGTCTGGTCGCCGCGGTGGTGCTGCTGATCATCGCGCAGTTCTACCTCGCGGCGCAGACGAACCGTCGGGTCAACCCCGGCTACCTCGCCGCCACCGTACTGATGACCATCGCGATGCTGTGGGCCGGCGGTGCTGCATTGAACACCTGGACCAGTGGTGCCCGCGGTCTGGACGGCACCACCCAGCCGTTGGAGGTGCTGACCTCGCTGCGCATCGAGGTGCAGCAGACCCGCACCTCTGAGGCGCTGAGTCTGGTCCAACGCGACTACAACGACGTCACCCAGTCCTCGTTCTCCGAACAGGTCGCCTCGATCGACGCGGACCTGGAGCAGCTGCGCCCCTCCATCAGCGACAGCGACGCCGTCGACGACGCCCGGGAGAACCTGCGGGGCTGGGACAACGCCCACGCCGACATGGTCTCGCTGGTCCGCCAGGGTGACTACGCCGCGGCGATCCGGGCGACCGTCGGCGACAGCCCGACCGTGTCCAACGACGGGTCCGGGACCTCCGCCGAACCGACGGTGACCGAGTCCTACCAGGCACTGGACGAAAACCTGCGTACCCTGATCGACGACACCCGCGAACAGCTGCGCGAGTACCTGTCGGACTCCCGCGCCGCGGCGCAGCAGGTGACCTCCATCGTGATCCTGCTGGGCCTGGTCTCGGCACTGTGCGTCATCCAGGGCATCCGCCCCCGGCTCCAGGAGTACCTGTGAACCCGCGCCCGCTCCGCGCCGTCCTGGCGCTCACCACATCCCTGGCCCTGGCGTCCTGCGCCTCCGACGGGCTGGACCTGCAGCAGTGGCCGGAACAGCCCGAACCGAACCTGGCACTGCCGAACGGGGCGACCATTATCCCTGCTGGTGAAGGCTCCGGGGAGGACGAGGACGTGGAGGACTCCGAGGAGCCCTTCGGCTCGCTGCGTCCCGACCGCAACCCCGACACCGGCGAGGAGGTCTCGCCGAACCGTCGGGTACCCGACATCGTCGAACGAGGCCGACTGGTGGTCGGCGTCGCCCAGTCGCTGAACCGCCTGGGCTTCCGCGACCCGGTGACGAAGGACATGGCCGGTTTCGAGGTGGACCTGGCCAAGGAGATCGCCCGCGACATCTTCGGCGACCCCGACCGGATCGAGTTCCGCTTCGTGGAAGGCACCGGACGGGAGAACGCCCTTGCCGAGGGCACCGTCGACCTGGTGCTGCGCACCATGACCGTCACCAGGGACCGGCAGACCGAGGTGGACTTCTCCGTGCCCTACCTCACCACCTACCCGCGTATCCTGGCGATGCAGAACTCCGGGATCCAGAGCGAGAGCGATCTCGCCGACAAGACGGTGTGCGTCACCGAGGACTCGACCAACCTGATCGAACTGCAGCGCACCGACAACCACGGCGACATCCTGACCACCCAGACCTGGTCCGACTGCCTGTTGGCGATGCAACGTCAACAGGCCGACGCCATCTACTCCGATTCAGCGATCCTCTCCGGGCTGCAGGCGCAGGACCCCTACACCGAGATCGTCGGGGACTCCACGGACGCCTCGCAGTACGCGGTGGCCGCCGCCCTGCCACAGCAGCGGGACACCAGTTCGCTGGTACGCCAGGTGAACTCCACCATGGAGCGGATCCGTTCCGACGGGACGTGGAACCGGCTCTACGCAAAGTGGATGAAGGACTACCTCGATGACGGCGTCCCACCCGAGGCGAAGTACCGCACGGCCGCCGACGCCCGGGAACTCGCCGTTCTGCGTCGCGAGGCCCTGCAGGACGCCGCGGACGCCGCCGCGGAAGAGGAGGCCGGGACCGAGACAGAACCTGCTGAGGAGGCTGACGATGAACAGTGACCGGACCTCCCCCGAGGGAGCCGAGACCGAGGCAACCTTCTTCGACCCCTTCGCCGACGACGACGATGACATGGAGGTGGCTGACGTCCCGTCCAACGCCGACGAACCCGGCGAGGACAGCGCCGCCACCCAGGCCACGCCCTTCGACCCCTTCGCCGACGACGAGGATGACGAGGACGACGAGGACAGCGCCGCCACCCAGGCGACCCCGTACGACCCCTTCGCCGACGACGAGGACGAGGACGGCACCACCAGTCCGACCCCCACGCTGAAGCAGCCCAAGGAGGACTCCGGGGAGCGCAGCCGCCGCGAGGCGCTCTCCACCTTCCGTCGCCGTCGCGGCACGTCCCGCGCCGGTGCCGAGGTCGCCGGTGGCATGGTGCGCCTGCCGTTCATCCCGCCGACGAACCCGCCGGACGCCGTCATCGACGACGAGGAGGTCGAGAAGGCGGTCGCGAAGGGGACGGAGCGTCCTGTCCTGCAACCCGGCGACATCGTCGCCGCCCAGTACGAGGTGCTGGGCCCCATCGCCCACGGCGGCATGGGCTGGATCTACCTGGCCACCGACCACAACGTCTCCGACCGCTGGGTCGTGCTCAAGGGCATGATGGAGACCAACACCGCACATGAACGTGCCGTCGCGGACTCCGAGCGCGCCTTCCTCGCCGACATCACCCACCCGGGGATCGTGAAGATCTTCAACTTCATCGACGACGCCCGTAGCCCCGGCGGGTTCATCATCATGGAGTACGTCGGCGGGCCCTCCCTGCGCAGCCGGCGGATGCGTCAGCCGGGCAACACCCTGCCGGTCGACACCGACATCGGCTACCTCCTGGAGATCCTCCCCGCGCTGGACTACCTGCACTCCCGCGGCGTGGTCTACAACGACCTGAAGCCCGACAACATCATCATCACCGAGGACCAGACCAAACTGATCGACCTCGGCGCGGTGTCCGGGATCGGCGCCTTCGGGCACATCTACGGCACGCGCGGATTCCAGGCCCCGGAGATCTCCCGCACCGGCCCCACCATCGCCAGCGACATCTTCACCGTGGGACGCACCCTGGCCAGTCTCATCGTGAAGCTGCCGGTCACCGACGGTGTCTACGACGACGGCCTGCCCACCCCGGACACTGAACCGATCTTCCGTAAGTACCTCTCGCTGTACCGGCTGCTGCTGCGCGCCACCCACGAGGACCCGGAGAAGCGGTTCTCCTCGGCCGGCACCATGGCCAACCAACTGATCGGTGTGCTGAGGGAGGTCCTGGCCATCCGTGACGGGCGTCAGTACCCGCACATGGACACCCGCTTCACCACGCAGCGGTCCACCTTCGGCACCAAGCACCTGCTGTTCCGTACCGACCAGCTGATCGACGGTATCGAACGCTCGGTGGAGATCACCGCCCCGGAGGTCGTCTCGGCACTGCCCATCCCGCTGACCGACCCGAACGATCCGGGCGCCTCACTGCTGTCGGCGGCGAGCCTGACCGAGCCCGGTGAGATGCTGGAGACGCTGAAGGCCGCCCTGGACCAACCCGACATGTCCCGGTCCACGGAGATCCCGCTGACCATCGTGCGTGCCCAGCTCGACCTGGGCATGACCACCGAGGCAGGTCTGACCCTGCAGAACATGGACGAGGACCTGCGTGCCGAATGGCGCCACCACTGGCTCTCCGGTGTGTCCAACCTGCTCAGCAGTGAGTTCTCCGCCGCCCAGGAATGCTTCAACGAAGTACTCAACACCCTGCCCGGCGAGCCTGCCCCGAAACTGGCCCTGGCCGCCACCGACGAGCTGCTGCTGCAGCACCAGGGGGTGAACTCCACCCGTCTGCTCGACTCGAACGTCCAGAAGGCGTCCCTGGCGCTGACCTACCCTCAGGGCAAGCACGCCACCGACTACAGCGAGGTCCCCGGCTGGACGCACGTCACCAAGGACCCGGTGTCGCTGCGATTCCACACCATCCGGCTCTACGGCCTGGTGTGGACGACCAACCAGTCCACGGTGTCCGCCGCCTTCGGCCTGGCCCGTCAACTGCACGCCGAGGGGTTGGTGGACGCCGCGATCTCGGCGCTCGACCGGGTTCCGCAGTCCTCCCGGCACCACCGGATGGCACGGCTGACCACGGTGCTGATGCTCGTCTCGGACCAGTCCACGATCAACGAGGCCCGGCTGCGTCGTGCCGCCCGGCGCCTGGAGATCATGCCGACCAACGAGCCCAGGATCCTGCAGGTCAGACTGGCCGTGCTCGCAGCGGCAGTGGACTGGCTGCGGGCCCTGCCGGACTCCGAGTCGGCACCGAAGACGTCCTCCCCTCCCCTGTTCGACGTGGAGTTCAGCGAACGCGGTCTGCGCACCGGCCTGGAGCAGGGGCTGCGGGAGATCGCCCGCCAGTCCCCCTTCGCCCGGCACCGGTTCCGACTGGTGGACATGGCGAACAAGATCCGGCCGCGGACCTGGTTCTGATCAATCCCGTGCCGACCCCACCATCGCGTCGACGAGCGCACGGGTGTGGATGCCGACGGTGTCCAGGCACGGCACCGGTGAGACCTCGTCGTCCAGCACCATCGGAAGTTCGGTGCATCCCAGCACCACCTGGTCCACCGGCGTCACCTCGTGGATCCCGGTGATGATCTGCACGAACCGCTCCCGGGTCTCCTCGGTGACGGTGCCGAACTCGAGCTCCGTGGCGATGCGGCGGTGGATCTCCTCGCGATCCTCTTCCCCCGGGACCACGACCTCGATGTCTGCCTCGGCGAAAGGCCGCAGGAAGAAACCGTTGGTCTCCGGGGCCATGGTGAACCCGGTCCCCAGCAGCAGGACACGGCGGGCCGAGCGCGCCACCGCCTCGTCCCGCACCGTCTCCACGGCGCTGACCAGCGGAACCGGGGAACGCTCCGCCAGGCGGTCGAAGATGATGTGCGGGGTGATCGCGCTCAGGCTCACCACCTGGGCGCCGGCGGCGGCGAGGTTGTCCACGGCGGCCGAGAAGTAGTCCGCCAGCCCGTCGGTGTCCCCGGCTCCGAGGAAGCGGAAGACCTCGAAGTGGCTGAGGGATTCGACGGTCAGTCGGGGCAAGACGTCCTCCCCGCACCGCTCCTGGACCCCCGTGGTCAGTGCCCGGTAGTAGAGCAGGGTCGACTCGGGGCCTGTGCCGCCGATCAGTCCGAGTTTGCGCGCTGTGGTGTCCATGTCACCAGGGCTACCACAGCGCACCGCGGCCGCGCCGGTCCTAGCCGCCGTCCTTCATCGACCCGCGCTCGGCGAGGTTGGTGTGGAAGGAGAAGGCTGTCGTCAGGTCATGCGGGGTGTGGAGATGACTGTCGGCGGCGGCCCGCTCGTAGTACTCCTCGAGCAGTGGACGGTAGTCCGGGTGCGCCACGGAGATCATCTTCGGCACGCGCTCCCGTGGCGACAGTCCGCGCAGGTCGGCGTAGCCGTGCTCGGTGATGACGACCATGGCGTCGTGCTCGGTGTGGTCGATGTGCGAGGCGAAGGGGACCACCGCGGAGATCGCTCCGTCCTTCGCCACCGACGGGGAGATGAACGTCGAGGCGAAGGCGTTCCTGGTGAAGTCACCGGAACCGCCGATGCCGTTCATGATCCTTGTCCCGCTGACGTGGGTGGAGTTGATGTTGCCGTAGATGTCGGCCTCGATCATGCCGTTCGACGCGATCAGCCCCATCCGTCGGATGACCTCCGGGGAGTTGGAGATCTGCAGCGGCCGGGTGACCAGGTACTCGCGGTAGCGTGCGGCCTCCCGGTTCATCTTCTCCGCGTATTCCGGGGACAGGGCGAACGAGGTCGCAGAGGCCACGGTCATTTTGCCGGCGTCGATGAGGTCGAGCATGCCGTCCTGCACGACCTCGGTGTACGCCTGGATGTTCTCGAACTTCGAGTCGAGCAGTCCGGCCATGACCGCGTTCGGGACGTTACCGACACCGGACTGCATGATGTAGCCGTCGTAGGTGAGCCGCCCACCGGCGACCTCCCCCTCCAGGAAGTCGAGGAAATGACCCGCGATCTGCTTGGAGACCTCGTCGAAGGGTTTGAACGGGCTGTTGCGGTCCGGGGCGTCGGTCTCGACGACCGCCACGACCTTCGAGGTGTCGATCTGGATGTAGGTCGTACCGATCCTGTCGCCGACGTTGTTGATCGGGATCGGGGTGCGGTTGGGTAACCGGGGTACTCGGTAGATGTCCGCCATTCCCTCGAGGTCGGGCGACTGCCAGGAGTTCACCTCGACGATGATCCTCTCCGCCGACTCGAGGTACTCGAGGTTGTTCCCCACACCGGAGGACGGGACGAGGTGTCCCTCCTCCGTGATGCGGGTGACCTCGACGACGGCGACGTCGAGGGTGCCGAAGAACCCCTGCTCCACCTGCAACCCGGAATGGGAGAGGTGGATGTCCTGGTAGCGGGCGGCGCCGGTGTTGATCTTCGACCGCAGGACCGGGTCCGACTGGTAGGGCATGCGGTAGTTGACCGCGTCCGCCTCTGCCAGCACACCGTCGCAGTCCGGGGCGGTGGATGCCCCGGTGAGCAGGTTGATCGCGAACTCGTCCCCGCGCCCGTGGGCCTCGGTGGCGCGGTTCGCGATGGCGGTGGGAAGTGCCTTCGGGTAGGCCGCCCCGGTGAATCCGGACATGCCCACGGTGTCGTTGTGGTGGACGAACTCGGCGGCCTCGTCGGCGGTCATGACTCTCGAACGGAGCTCTGTGTTGGCGATGCGGTCAGACATGATGCTCTCCTCGTCGGGTGGTGATGGGAATGCCTGAGCATCAGTTTTCTTTGCCGGGTAAACTTTCACCATGTCTTTACCGACCAATGCCCCACGGATCCGGACATGACGACAGTGGGTTTCCTCGTCTTCGACGGGATGACGATGCTCGACTTCGCCGGCCCCGCCGAGGTACTCGGGCGTGCCACCAACTATGAACTGGTGCTGTTCTCTCCCCGCGGGGGCACGGTCACCGCCGCCAACGGACTACCACTCGCGGGGACCAGCATCCCCACGGCAGAGGACGCCGCACTCCTGGACACCGTCATCATCACCGGGGCGGACGACCTTCCGGACCGCCCGAAGGACCACGATCTCCTGGGACTCCTCGACGCCGCCGCCACCCTCTGCAACGGCCCCCGACGGGTCGCCAGTGTATGCACCGGGTCGTTCATCCTGGCGGAGCTGGGACTGCTCGACGGTCGACGGGCCACCACCCATTGGCGCAATGCCCGGGAGATGGCCCGTCGTTATCCGCGGGTGCGCGTCGACACCGACACCCTGCACGTCCATGACGGACGGTTCGTGACCTCGGCCGGGATCAGCGCCGGTATCGACCTGGCGCTGTCCCTTGTCGAGGAGGACCTGGGGGCGGAGAGCACCCGGGACATCGCCCGGGAGATGGTGGTGTTCATGCATCGGCCCGGCGGCCAGTCCCAGTTCGCGGGCGCCCCCAACACCCCGGCCGCGGAGAACCCCATTCTCCGGGAGGTCCTGGCCCGGGTACAGGCCGACCCCTCCGGTCCCCACACCGTGGCCACGATGGCCTCCGATGCCTCGGTGAGTTCACGGCACCTGGGTCGGCTGTTCCGTGAGGAACTGGGGGTCACCCCGGCCCGGTGGCTCGAGCAGTTCCGGATGTCGTCTGCCCAGCAGTTCATCCTGGAGGGGCAGACCGTGACCGCCGCTGCCCGTAACTCCGGGTTCGGGAGCGACGAAAGCCTCCGGCGGGCCTTCGACCGCCACCTCCGCACCACCCCGTCCGACTACCGGGCCAGGTTCAGTTCCACCTTCCGGCGCGGCGATTAAGCCTCGGCGAGCTCCACGGCGGCGTGGGCGATCGCCAGCTCCTCGTTGGTGGGCACGACCAGCACCTTGACCGCGGAGTCGTCGGTGGAGATCACGCGCGGGCCCTGGACGCCCTCCTCGTTGTGGTTCCGGGACTCGTCGATCTTGATGCCGAAGTTCTCCAGGTCGGCCATGGTATCGCGACGGATGCCGACGTGGTTCTCGCCGACACCGGCGGTGAAGACGACCGCGTCCAGCTTCCCGAGCTGCAGCATGAAGGCACCGACGTACCGACGCACGCGGTGGACGTAGATGTCGTAGGCCTCCTGGGCGTTCTGGTCGCCCTCGTTGATCAGCTCCTGGATCAGGCGGAAGTCGTTGGCACCGGCCAGCCCCTTCAGACCGGAGCGCTTGTTGAACAGTGTGTCGATCTCGTCGACGGACATCTTGCCCTCGCGTGCGAGGTGGAAGATGATGCCGGCGTCGATGTCACCGGTACGGGTACCCATGACGAGGCCCTCCAGCGGGGTCAGACCCATGGTGGTGTCGACCGGGTTGCCGCCCCGGATCGCGGCCATGGAGGCACCGTTGCCGAGGTGCAGGGTGATCTGGTTGATCTCCTCCGCGTCCTTGCCGATCAGCTTGGGGACCAGGCCGGAGACGTACTGGTGGCTGGTGCCGTGGAAGCCGTAGCGACGGATGTGGTACTGGTCGGCGACCTCGCGGTTCAGACCGTAGCGGGAGGCGGCCTCCGGCAGACTGTGGAAGAAGGCGGTGTCGAAGACGGCGACGTGCTCGACGTCGGGCAGCAGGGCCCGGGAGTTCTCGATGCCGTCGATGTTCGCCGGGTTGTGCAGCGGTGCGAGCGGGACCAGGTTGCGGATCTCGTCGACGACCGCGTCGGTGATGACGACCGGCTCGGAGAACTTCGATCCACCGTGGACGACACGGTGACCGACGGCGGAGATGTCGAGGTCCTGCGGGCCGACGCCCAGCAGGGACATCATGCCGAAGGCACGCTCCAGACCGACGGAGTGGCTGAGGATCGGACGGCGGTCCTCGATGGTCTGGTCTTCGGTGATGAGTTTGATGTGACCACGGGACTCGCCGATCTGCTCGACGAGGCCGGAGAGGAACGGCCCCTCCTTCGGATCCGCCTCCAGGTCGACGACCTGGAACTTGATGGAGGACGAACCGGAGTTGAGGACGAGGACGAACTTACTCATGGGCGATTCTCTGCCTTTCGTGGTTAGTTGCCGGCCTGGATGGCGGTGATGGCGACGGTGTTGACGATGTCCGGGACGGTGGCTCCGCGGGACAGGTCGTTGACGGGCTTGTTCAGACCCTGCAGGATCGGGCCGACCGCCAGGGCGTCGGCGGTGCGCTGGACCGCCTTGTAGGTGATGTTGCCGGCGTTGAGGTCCGGGAAGACGAAGACGGTGGCCTTGCCGGCGACGTCGGACTCCGGCATCTTCTTCTGGCCGACCGACTCGACGACGGCGGCGTCGAACTGCAGCGGCCCGTCGACCTCCAGGTCGGGGGCGGACTCCTGGGCGATCTTCACGCCCTCGGCGACGGCCTCGACGTCCTCACCGGCACCGGAGGCACCGGTGGAGTAGGACAGCATGGCGACCTTGGGCTCGATGCCGAACTGCGCGGCGGTCTTGGCGGACACCACGGCGATCTCGGCGAGCTGGTCCGGAGTCGGGTTCGGGTTGACGGCGCAGTCACCGAAGGCCCAGAGCACACCGTCCATGACCATGAGGAAGATCGAGGAGACGATGGAGGCCTCCGGCGAGGTCTTGATGATCTGGAAGCTGGGCTTGATGGTGTGCGCGGTGGTGTGCGCGGCACCGGAGACCATGCCGTCGGCCAGGCCGAGGTGGATCATCATGGTGGCGTAGTAGGAGATGTCCTTCATGGTCTCCCGGGCCTCTTCCAGGGTGACACCCTTGGCCTTGCGCAGCTCGGCGAACTCCTCGGCGAAGCGCTCCAGGTCGGAGCCCCTGGTCGGGTCGGTCAACGTGGCGGAGCTGAGGTCCAGGCCGAGATCGTGGGCCCGCTTGGCCATGTCCGCCGGGTCGCCGAGGATGGTCAGGTCGCAGACACGGGCGGCCAGCAGTTGGTCGGCCGCCTCGAGGATGCGGTCGTCGTCGCCCTCGGGCAGGACGATGTGGGCCTTGGCGGCACGGGCCTGGATGATCAGGTTGCGCTCGAAGGACTCCGGGCCGATGACCGGGGTGCCGGGCTCGGCCTCGAGGGCGGCGGCGACGGCGACGAAAGGCACGGCGGTGCCTTCGGCCTCCAGGGCGGAGGAGGACTCCTCCGGGCGGTCCAGGACGCTGATGCCGCGCGGGGTCCGTCCGGAGCGGACGAGCTGGCCCGAGACCTGCTGGAGCTGGAGGTGGTCCCGCTCCCCACCGGCGACGAGGAAGTGTCCCACACCGGCGGCTGCGGCGAGCCGAGAGTCGAACATCGGCTCACCGGTCCCGATGAGGGCACCACCGTCGGTGGTGAGGGCGGTCTCCAGTGCGGCCCCGAAGTCCGGCGCCGAAGGGCGCAGGGTGTCGAAGACGTCGGTCACCGAGCCCGACAGGTGTGCGATGAGATCGTCTCGGCGTCCTGCTCCGGTCGCGATCGGACTGAGCACTGCTCGAACGGTCACGGTCTCTCCTTAATAACTCGACTGTCCCGCCGCGACCCGTGGTGTCCACGTGTGATCGGCCACACGTCGGCGCGGCGGAATGCTGTGCGTTACCTACAGCCACCTATTGTGCCTGCGAAAAGCAAACGGCACCCACCGCGAGCCTGTTCGACCGTTCCCAGTACCCCCAATACTGTGTCCTACCCCACTGCGCCGGGGGTAGCGCCCCCGGGCCTTCCCCTGCTAGGCGGACTCAGACAATGTCTGTGCGGATAACCATCCGCGGCTGGTCCGGATCATCCCCCGCGTCGACGAACTCCGGCTGCGCCGCACGACGAGCCTTACGCACCGCGCGCACCACGACGGCGGTGCAGACTCCCGCGATCACGACGGTGACGACCACGCCCGGCCACCCCAGAGAGGCGGAGACCCGCAGACCGTTGAGCAGGACCAGCACGGCACCGACCAGACCGCCGAGGATGTCGGGGCGGACCTTGGTGACGATCCAGGCGGCGATCGGGGCGCCGATCATGCCGCCGATCAGCAGCCCCAGCACCGGCTGCCAGGAGTCGTGCACCCCCTCCAGGCCGAAGATGAAGCCGGCGGAGGCGGAGATCGCCACGAGGAACTCGGCGGTGTTCACCGTGCCGATGATCTTGCGCGGCTGGCTGCGCCCCACGCTCATCAGCGTGGACGTGGTGACCGGGCCCCAGCCGCCACCACCGGAGGCGTCGAGGAAACCGCCACCCAGCCCCAGGGCGACCAGTCCGATACGGGAACGTCGTCCTGCCCCGCCTGGCGAGGCGTCTTCCCCGTCCGCGGAGCGTCCCCACGGCACCAGGACACTGCGGACCAGGACGTACCCGCCCAGGATCAGCAGCAGCAGCGAGACCACCGGTTCGGCGGCTTCGGAGGACAGGCCCGACAACACGGTCGCACCGGCGAAGGCGCCGATCGCACCGGGGATGCCGAGGAAGATGACGGTCGGCCAGTGGACGTTGTTGAGCCGCCAGTGGGCGAGCCCGGAGAACAGGGTGGTGCCGACCTCGGCGAAGTGCACGGCGGCGCTGGCGTAGGCCGGTGCCGCGCCGGTGAGGATGAGCATGGTGGTGGCGGTGACGCCGAAGGCCATGCCCAGCGCACCGTCGACCAGCTGCGCCAGTAGTCCGGCGACCGCGAACAGCAGCAGTTTCACTCCCGCTCCTCCTTTCTCTCTCCGGTCACGTCGTCAATCTTGTCTTCCGCCCTCGCGACGACCAGCGGGGCGACGTCCTCCCCCAGCGGCTCGCCGAGCTGCACACCGTCCTGTCCGGACAGCTCCCGGACCGCGAGGTCCCACAGGGTGCCCGGGGAGAAGAACAGCGGCTGCACCGAGACGTTCCCGACGTCCCGGCACCGTGCGACCAGGGCGTCCGGCCCGGCACCCTCGCCTCCGGTGGCGACGACGGCGTGACCGGGGACCCCGAGGAGTTCCCCGGCACGCGCCGCCAGGGCCGCGACGGTGTCATTGGCGCCCGGCACACTGGACCCCACCGAGTACAGGACCAACCGGTCGGTGGAACCGACCCGTCCTGCGATCAGCGCGGCCATGTCCTCGCCGAGTCCGACCGGCGCGGCGAGGTGCAGGTGCACCCCGCTCGCCTCCTCGGCCTCGGACAGGGCGTCCGGGACGTCCTGACGCAGGTGGAAGGCGTCGGTGAACAGCAGCGGGACCACCACGGCCTCCCGGTGCCCGGACACGCCGAGCAGACGGGCGACCTCGGTGAGGGTCAGCGGGGAGAAGTCCAGGTGGGATGCCATGGTCCGGCGTCCGCTGGTGCGTTCCACCTCCGCGGCGATCCGGGAGACCGCCGCATCGGCGTTCGGGTGTCGGGAGCCGTGGGCCAGCAACACCACAGGCGTCAGGCCGGCCATGGACTCCTCGCGTCCCTAGTTCTGCTCGGTGACCAGGCCGGCGGTGATGGTGTCACCGGTGCCCGGGTTGATCAGCAGGAAGGAGCCGACACGGCCGCCACGACGGTAGGCCTCGAACGGCAGCGGCTCGGCGACGGTGATCCGTACCTCGGCGATGTCGTTGAGCTCCAGCTCGGAGCCCAGATCAGCGGTCTCGTCGGTGTCGAGGATGTGGACGCGACGGACGATCTCGTCGACGCGGGCACGCACGGTGGCGGCGCCGTAGCGGAGCAGCACGTTTCCGCGCAGCTTCACCGGGATCTCGGACAGCTGGAAGACCAGGGCATTGACCTGGTTGGAGGCCTCCGGGATGCCGTCATCTGGGGTGCTTGTGGCGATGAGGTCACCGCGGGCGATGTCGATGTCGTCGGAGAGACGCAGGGTCACGGACTCACCGCGCGCAGCGGTGGTCTGCTCACCGCCGGGGCCGTCGATGCCGGCCACGGTGGTGGTGCGTCCGCCGGCACCGCCGACGGTGACGGTGTCACCGACGGTGACCGAACCGGACGCGAGGCGTCCCGCGTAGCCGCGGTAGTCGGTGGCGTGGTCACGGATGACGTACTGCACCGGGAAGCGCAGACCACGGACCTTGCCGGAGTTGATCCGGGACGGACGGGCCGTCTCGAGGATCTCCAGCACGGTCGGGCCGGAGTACCAGGGGGTGTTGGACGAGGCGGAGACGACGTTGTCGCCCAGCAGGGCGGAGGTCGGGACGACGTCCACCTTCTGCAGTCCGAGCTCTTCGGCCAGGGCGTGCACGTCGGTGGAGATGGCACGGAAGACGCCCTCGTCGAAGTCGACGGCGTCGATCTTGTTGACGGCGACGACGACCTGGGAGGTGCGCATCATCGCGGCCACGGTGAGGTGGCGCTTGGTCTGCTCGATGACGCCGTTGCGGGCGTCGATCAGCACGATGACCAGGTCGGAGGTCGACAGACCGGTCACGGTGTTGCGGGTGTACTGCACGTGGCCGGGGCAGTCGGCGAGGATGAAGGAGCGCTTGTCGGTGGCGAAGTAGCGGTACGCCACGTCGATGGTGATGCCCTGCTCACGCTCGGCACGCAGGCCGTCGACCAGCAGCGACAGGTCGGGGTTCTCCAGGCCCTTGGCGGCGGAGACGCGCTCCACGGCCTCGTACTGGTCGGCGAGGATGGACTTGGTGTCGTGCAGCAGTCGTCCGACGAAGGTGGACTTGCCGTCGTCGACGGAGCCGGCGGTGCACAGGCGCAGCGTCGGCAGGGTCTGCTGGGCGTCGCTCACGGGGGCCTCCAGGGTGGCGGTCATCAGAAGTAGCCTTCCTTCTTGCGGTCCTCCATGGAGGACTCGGAGAGTTTGTCGTCGGCACGGGTGGCGCCACGTTCGGTGGTGGTCGACAGGCGGATCTCGTCGATGACATCGTCGATCGTCGCCGCATCGGAGAGCACGGCACCGGTGCAGGACATGTCGCCGACGGTGCGGTAGCGCACGGTCTTCGTCTCGACCGTCTCGCCCTCCTTCGGGCCGCCCCAGTCACCGGCGGTCAGCCACATGCCGCCGCGGTTGAAGACCTCGCGGTCATGGGAGTAGTAGATGTCCGGGATCTCGACGTTCCGGGCCTTGATGTAGTCCCAGATGTCGGCCTCGGTCCAGTTGGAGATCGGGAAGACGCGGATGTTCTCGCCGGCCTGGTGGCGGCCGTTGTACAGCCCCCACAGTTCCGGACGCTGACGCCGCGGGTTCCAGCCGCCGAAGGAGTCACGCACGGAGAAGACGCGCTCCTTGGCGCGGGCCTTCTCCTCGTCGCGGCGGGCGCCGCCGAGGACGGCGTCGTAGTTGCGGTTCTGGATCGTCTCGACGAGCGGGACGGTCTGCAGCGGGTTGCGGGTGCCGTCGGGACGCTCCTGGATGGCCCCGGAGTCGATCCAGTCCTGGACGGCGGCGACGTGCAGCGTGATCCGCGGGTCCTCGGCGATCCGGTCGCGGAACTCGATGACCTCCGGGAAGTTGTGGCCGGT
>DXGC01000080.1 GCA_019114135.1 Candidatus Corynebacterium avicola | reverse complement strand
CGATCTGTGATCTTGTCCTCCTCGGACAGCTCGTCCATACCCAGGATGGCGATTATGTCCTGCAGCTCCTTGTTCTTCTGCAGCACTCCGATCACGCGCTGAGCGACCTCGTAGTGGTGGTCACCGACGATGCCGGGCTCCAGGATGCGGGAGGTCGAGGTCAGCGGATCAACGGCCGGGTAGATACCCTTCGAGGCGATGGCACGGTTGAGCTCGGTGGTCGCATCCAGGTGGGCGAAGGTGGTCGCCGGAGCCGGGTCGGTGTAGTCGTCCGCAGGCACGTAGACGGCCTGCAGCGAGGTGATCGAACGGCCCTTGGTCGAGGTGATTCGCTCCTGGAGCACACCCATCTCGTCTGCCAGGGTCGGCTGGTAACCCACGGCGGAGGGCATACGGCCCAGCAGCGTGGAGACCTCGGAACCGGCCTGGGTGAAACGAAAGATGTTGTCGATGAACAGCAGCACGTCCTGGTTCTGGACATCGCGGAAGTACTCCGCCATGGTCAGACCGGACAGCGCCACGCGCATACGGACTCCCGGGGGCTCATCCATCTGGCCGAAGACGAGCGCGGTGTCCTGCAGCACACCCATCTCCTCCATCTCCAGGTGGAGGTCGGTGCCCTCACGGGTACGCTCACCGACACCGGCGAACACGGAGGTACCGGAGAAGTTGCGGGCGATACGGGTGATCATCTCCTGGATGAGCACGGTCTTGCCCACACCGGCACCACCGAACAGGCCGATCTTTCCACCCTTGACGTAAGGGGTCAGCAGGTCGATGACCTTGATGCCGGTCTCCATGAGCTCGGTGCGTCCCTCGAGCTGGTCGAAGCTCGGGGCGGGACGGTGGATACCCCACTGCTCGCCGTCACGGCCGAGGCCGGGCTCGTCGATGCAGTCACCGAGGGCGTTGAACACGTGGCCCTTGACGACGTCTCCGACGGGCACGGAGATCGGCTTGCCGGTGTCGACGACCTCGGCACCGCGGACCAGGCCGTCGGTGGGGGCCATGGAGACACCACGGATGATGTTGTCACCCAGGTGCTGGGCGACCTCGAGGACGATGGTCTTGGCCACCTCCTCCAGGGTCACCTCCACTTCAAGGGCGTTGTACAGTGCCGGCAGCGCGCCACGCGGGAACTCCACGTCAACGACCGGTCCGATGACTCGGACCACGCGACCGGCAGCGGTCGATGCGGCGCTGTCGCGCTGCACCTCAGTAGCTGTAGTCATAGTTAGTCACTTTCTCCGCTGTCGGCGAGCGCGTCAACGCCACCGACGATCTCTGAGATTTCCTGGGTGATCTTTGCCTGGCGCAGCTGGTTCGCGACGCGCGAGAGGTCGTTGACCAGTGCCGTGGCGTTGTCGGTTGCCGCGGACATCGCGGTACGACGCGCAGCGGACTCGCTGGCGGCGGCCTCGAGCATGAGCGCGAAGATGCTGCGTGAGACGTACTGCGGCAGCAGTTCGAACAGCAGGTGATCGGCGTCCGGCTCAAAGTCGACCTCGGCAGTGGCGGGCTCCGCAGCATTGGAGAGAAGATCCTCTCCGGTGTGGATCGGGGCGTCATCCACCTGAACTTCGATCGGCAGCATCCGGAAAGCCTGCGGCTCCTGGGTGAGCATCGACACGAACTTCGTGTAGACCACGTGGAGCTCCCCGAAACCGGGAACCTCCTGCCCCTCCGGGGCCGTCAATCCCTCACGCCACTGAGCCGTACCCTCGTCTCCGGCGTTGAAACCGTCGATGAGGTGGCGACGCAGCTGGTGGGTGAGGCTGTACTCCGGGTCCTGGGAGAAACCCGTCCACGAGCCGGCGACGTCCTCGCCGCGGAAGTTGTAGTACGTCAGGCCCTTGGACCCCGCAACGTAGAGGACAACTTCCTTACCTTCATCCTCAAGACGCTTGCGCAGCTCAGCAGTCTTCTTGAGGACGTTGTGGTTGTAGCCACCGCACATACCGCGGTCACTGGTCACCACCAGGATCGCGGCGCGACGCGCCTCAGCCTCCGTGTCGAGCATACGGTGCTCCACGGACGATGCAGAGGCAAGCCGCCTGACGACGCGGTTGATCTCGTCGGCGTAGGGCTGGGATGCCTCCACCCGAGCCTGAGCCTTCGTGATCTTGGAGGTCGCGATAAGCTCCTGGGCCTTGGTGATCTTCTTCGTCGAGTTGACGGACTTGATCCGGTCCTTCAGTTCTCGAAGAGTTGCCATCGCTGTCTACCTCCCTTCTTCTGTGTACTCGGTCTGTGCAGTCATCGGATCAGGTTCCCGCGCCTACTTCTTGCGGGAAACGGTGATCTGCGACTTGTCCAGATCCTCGTCAGCCAGGGCCTCGGGCTCCGGCTCGTTGATGACGGGGGTGCCGTCGGTGGCCTGGAAGGTCCGCTTGAACTCGTTGTTCGCCTCGACCAGCTCGGCCTTCGACTCGTCGGTCAGCGGGGTGCCACCAGCGATCTGCTCGAAAACACCGGCGTGGCTCGCGTGCAGGTACTCCCACAGCTCGGACTCGTAGCGACGGATGTCCTCGACGGGAACGGTGTCGAATTCACCCTCGCCGGCGAGGTAGATGGAGACCATCTGGTCCTCGACGGCCTGCGGCTGGGTCTCGGTCTGCTTGAGCAGCTCGACCAGACGCTCACCACGGGAGAGCTGCGCCTTGGAGTACTCGTCCAGGTCGGATGCGAAGGCGGCGAAGGCCTCGAGATCACGGTAGGCAGCGAGATCGAGACGCAGGTTACCGGCGACCTTCTTCATGCCCTTGGTCTGGGCGTCACCACCGACACGGGAGACGGACACACCGACGTTGATGGCCGGGCGGACACCCTGGTTGAACAGGTCGGACTCCAGGAAGACCTGGCCGTCGGTGATGGAGATGACGTTGGTCGGGATGAACGCACCCACGTCGTTGGCCTTGGTCTCGATGATCGGCAGTTCGGTCATCGAACCGGCGCCGTACTCGTCGGACAGCTTCGCTGCACGCTCCAGAAGACGGGAGTGCAGGTAGAAGACGTCACCCGGGTAGGCCTCGCGGCCCGGCGGACGGCGCAGCAGCAGCGAGATGGCGCGGTAGGCCTCCGCCTGCTTGGTCAGGTCATCGAAGATGATGAGGACGTGGTTGCCCTCGTACATCCACTGCTGACCCAGGGCGGCACCGGAGAACGGTGCCAGCCACTTGAAGCCGGCGGAGTCGGAGGCCGGGGCGGCCACGATGGTCGTGTACTCCAGCGCCCCCTGGTCCTCCAGCGTCTGGCGCAGAGCGGCAATCGTCGAGCCCTTCTGGCCGACAGCCACGTAGATGCAGCGCACCTGCTTGGTCTTGTCTCCGGACTGCCAGTTCTCGCGCTGGTTAAGGATGGTGTCGATGCAGACCGAGGTCTTACCGGTCTTGCGGTCGCCGATGATCAGCTGACGCTGGCCGCGACCGATGGGGGTCATCGCGTCGATGGCCTTGATGCCGGTCTGCATCGGCTCGCTCACCGGCTGACGCATCAGCACGGACGGGGCCTGGAGCTCCAGCGCACGGTTCTCGGACGACTCGATGTCGCCGAGACCGTCGATGGGCTGCCCCAGGGGGTTGATGACGCGGCCGAGGAAGTTGTCTCCGACCGGGACGGACAGGACTTCGCCGGTCCGCTTGACTTCGTCGCCTTCCTTCAGCGCCTCGTAGTTGCCCAGGACAACGACGCCGACGCTGTCGGTGTCGAGGTTCTGTGCGACGCCGATGACGCCGCCGGGGAACTCAAGCAGCTCGTTGGTCATCACAGAGGGCATGCCCGAAACCTGGGCAATGCCGTCCGCGGCCAGCGTAACCACGCCGACCTCCTCACGGGAGGCCTCCGCGGAAGCGCTTGAGGTGTAGTTCGCAATAGCGCTACGGATCTCATCGGAGGAGATCGTAAGCTCCGCCATAATCTTCCTGCTCTCGGTATCGTCTTCCAGCATTTGGTGAGTTAAATTTCGATCGCGGTTCGTCGCGGCCCGACTTAGGCGAACTCCCGACGGAGACGCGCCAGCTTGCCGGCCGTGCTCCCGTCGATGACTTCGTCGCCGACCCGGATGACCGCTCCACCGAGGAGGCTGGTGTCAACCTCGGAATGGACCGACATCGCGGAACCGTAGATCTTCTCCAACTTCTGGGCCAGTGCCTGCTCCTGGGACTCGCTCAGTGCGGCGGCGCTGCGGACTCGGGCAACCTTGCGGTCCTCGAGTGCGGCGGCGAACTCGCACAGCTTTTCCAGGTCCTCGACCGGTCGCGCAACAGGACGTCCGACGACCTGGAGTGCGAGGGCCTCAGAGAGGGCGCTGACATGTCCGTAGAGGACCTTGGCCAGAAGCTCGCGGCGCTTCTCGGCAGGTGCGAGACGGTCGGCCAGGAGCATCTCCAGCTCCGACTCCCGCTCGAGGAGGCGAGCCAGCTCGAAGAACTCGGTCTCGACCTTCTCGCTCTGCCCCTGCTCGCGGGCTGCACGCAGCAGGGCACGGCGGCCCAGCTCGACGAGCCCGTGCCGCAGGTCCCGGGTGTTGGACCAGGTGCCGGCAACAGCCGAGGAAATCGTGTCCCGGGTGGTACCCGACACCTTGTCCGCCAACAGCCCGTCAGCCAGGGCTGCACGGCGGTCCGCCGGCACAGCCTGGTCGATCAGTGCGCTGCGCAGTGACCGGTCGCCGTCCAGAAGGTCGGCGACATCGAACAGCTCTGCACCGGTCGCCGCAGCAGTGGCTGCGGTGTCGACGGCACCCGTGAGGGTGGCGTCCAGTGATGCAATCAGCTGGTCCAGGGTTGCTCTGCTCGCTGCGTGCACGGGCCTCACTTCCCCGATCCGACGCTGTCGAGATCAGCGAGGAAGGAGTCGATCGTTCCGGAACGCTTGACGTCGTCGGACAGCTGGTTACCCAGCAGCCGCTCGGCCAGGTTGATGGAGTTCTCGCCCATGTCCTTGCGCAGGTCCGAGACAACGGCGTCGCGCTGCGCCTGCAGCTGCTTGTTGCCGGACTCGATGATGCGGTTGGACTCGTCGGTGGCCTGGGTCTTCATGTCAGCGATGATCTTCTGGCCCTGTGCACGGGCGTCGTCGCGGATCTGCGCGGCTTCGGTACGTGCCTCAGCCAGCTGGGCGTTGTACTTCTCCAGCGCGGCCTTGGCCTCTTCCTGTGCCTCTTCGGCGCGGGCGATGCCGCCCTCGATCTGCTCGGTCCGCTCAGCCATGACCTGCTTGAGCTTGGGGAGCACGAACTTCCAGAAGACCAGGAAGATGATGATGAAGCTGACAAGGGACCAGACGATGTCATACGACTTGGGGACCAGCGGGTTAATGCTGTCCTCCAGCGGCAGCTCGTCCGCTGCCAGGATGAGGTAGTTCGTCATAGTCTCCAGCTTTCGCTCTTGAGTGTGAAGGTGTTGTCACAATGCTCCGTCGCCGGAGCATCGCACCCTAGAACAGGAAGCCGGCGACCAGGCCGATCAGGGCCAGGGCCTCGGTGAAGGCGATACCCAGGAACATGGTGGTACGCAGCTGGCCGGCCATCTCGGGCTGGCGAGCCATGGCCTCGGCGGTCTTACCGACCAGGATACCGATACCGACACCGGGGCCGATTGCGGCGAGACCGTAGCCGACGGTACCGAGGCCCTCGAAGTTCGTGGTGGTGTCCTGGGCGAGGATCTGCAGCTCGTTCATTTGGTTTCCGTT
>DXGC01000079.1 GCA_019114135.1 Candidatus Corynebacterium avicola | reverse complement strand
CATCGACAAGTGAGGAACGTCATGACGAACACCAGCATCCCCGAGGCCTTCATCTACGAGGCCCTACGAACCCCGCGTGGCAAGGGCAAGCCCGGCGGCAGCCTCCACACCGTGAAGCCGGTGGACCTGCTCTCCGGTCTGATCACCGAGACCCTGGAGCGCAACCCCGAGCTCGACCCGGCCGCCGTCGAGGACGTCATCACCGGTGTCGTCACCCCGGTCGGCGACCAGGGCATGGACATCGCCCGCACCGCCGCGCTCAACGCCGGTCTGCCCTACTCCGCCACCGGCGTGCAGCTCAACCGCTACTGCGCCTCCGGCCTGACCGCCCTGAACATCGGCGCGATGAAGGTCCGCTCCGGCTTCGAGGACCTCGTCCTCGCCGGCGGCGTGGAGTCCATGTCCCGCGTCCCGATGAGCTCCGACGGCGGCGCCCTGGCCATGGACCCGGAGACCTCCTTCGCCAACGACTTCATCCCGCAGGGCATCTCCGCCGACCTCATCGCCACCCTCGACGGTGTCACCCGGGAGCAGCTGGACGCCTACGCCGCACGCTCCCACGAGCGCGCCGCCGCCGCATGGGAGGACGGACGCTTCAACAACTCCGTCGTCCCGGTCAAGGACCGCAACGGCCTGACCGTCCTCGACCGCGACGAGACCATCCGCCCCGGTACCACCGTCGAGAAGCTGGCGGGGCTGCGTCCCGCCTTCGCCGCCGTCGGCGAGCAGGGTGGCTTCGACGCCGTCGCCCAGACCAAGTACCCGCAGGTCGAGCAGATCAACCATGTCCACCACGGCGGTAACTCCTCCGGCATCGTCGACGGCGCCTCCCTGTTGCTGATCGGTAACGAGGCAGCCGGTGAGAAGAACGGCCTGACCCCGCGCGCCCGCGTCGTCGCCACGGCCACCACCGGTGTCGAGCCGACGATCATGCTGACAGCCCCGGCTCCCGCTGCCCGTGCCGCCCTGGAGAAGGCCGGCCTGACCACCGAGGACATCGACGTCTGGGAGATCAACGAGGCGTTCTCCTCCGTCGTCCTGCGTGCTCAGCGCGACCTGAACATCCCCGACGAGAAGCTCAACATCAACGGCGGCGCCATCGCAATGGGCCACCCGCTGGGTGCCACCGGTGCGATGATCACCGGCACCGCCGTCGACGAGCTGCACCGTTCGGGCGGACGCTACGCCCTGATCACCCTCTGTGTCGCCGCCGGTATGGGCGTCGCCACCATCATCGAGCGCGTCTAAGGAGAGACACCATGACTGAGAACATCATCGCCTGGGAGTCCGACGACAACGGCGTGGTCACCCTGACCATCGACGACCCGAACTCCTCGGTCAACACCATGAACGACGCCTTCCGTGCGTCACTGTCCGAGACCGCCGGCAAGCTGAAGGACGGCGTCGAGGCCGGCGACGTCAAGGGCGTCGTCATCACCTCCGCCAAGAAGACCTTCTTCGCCGGTGGCGACATCAAGTCCATGATCAAGGCCACCCCGGCCGACGCCGAAGCCATCAGGGACCAGATCGACGGCATGAAGGCCGACATGCGCACCATCGAGACCCTGGGCGTCCCCGTGGTCTCCGCGCTCAACGGTGCCGCCCTCGGCGGAGGCCTGGAGATCGCCCTGGCCACCCACCACCGCATCGCCTCCGACGCCAAGGGCGCCAAGTTCGGCCTGCCCGAGGTCACCCTGGGCCTGCTGCCCGGCGGTGGCGGAGTCACCCGCATCACCCGCCTGCTGGGTCTGCAGGACGGCCTGATGAAGGTGCTGACCACCGGAAAGCAGTTCAACACCGAGGCCGCCAAGGACGCCGGTCTGATCGACGAGATCGTCCCCGCCGACCAGCTGATCGACGCCGCGAAGGCCTGGATCGCCTCCGAGCCGGAGCCCACCCAGCCGTGGGACCGCAAGGGCTACAAGATCCCCGGCGGCACCCCGTCGACCCCGGCACTGGCCGCCATGCTGCCCAGCTTCCCGGCCAACGTCACCAAGCAGATCAAGGGCGCCCCGATGCCCGCGCCGCAGGCCATCCTCGCCGCCGCCGTCGAGGGCGCGCAGCTCAAGCGCATCGAAGACGCCACCGCCGTGGAAAGCCGCTGGTTCGTCTCCCTGGTCACCGGCCCGACCTCGGCCAACATGATGCAGGCCTTCTTCTTCGACCTGAACCACTGCAACGGTGGCGGCTCCCGCCCCGTGCAGGAGGACGGCACCCCGTTCCCGAAGACCGAGTTCAAGAAGGTCGGCGTCATCGGCGCCGGCATGATGGGCGCAGGCATCGCCTACGTCGCCGCCAAGTCCGGCATCGAGGTCGTACTGAAGGACGTCTCCATCGAGAACGCCGAGCGCGGCAAGGCCTACTCCGAGGGCCTGGAGGCCAAGGCGCTGAAGCGCGGCCGCACCACCGAGGAGAAGTCCGCCGCCCTGCTGGGCCGGATCACCCCCTCCGCCGACTACTCCGACCTGGCCGACGTCGACCTGATCGTCGAGGCCGTCTTCGAGAACACCGAGCTCAAGCACAAGGTCTTCGCCGAGATCGAGGAGGCTGTCCCGGAGACCGCCGTCCTGGGCTCCAACACCTCCACCCTGCCGATCACCGGCCTGGCCGAGGGCGTGAAGCGCGACGCCGACTTCATCGGCCTGCACTTCTTCTCCCCGGTGGACAAGATGCCGCTGATCGAGATCATCTCCGGTGACAACACCTCCCCGGAGACCCTGGCCAAGGGCCTCGACTTCGCCCGCCAGATCCGCAAGACCCCGATCGTGGTCAACGACTCCAGCGGTTTCTACACCTCGCGCGTCATCGGCACCGTCCTCAACGAGGCCATGCGCATGCTGGTCGAGGGTGTCGACCCGGCCGTCATCGAGTCCGCAGGTCGCCAGGCCGGTTACCCCGCCCCGCAGCTGCAGCTGCAGGACGAGCTGAACCTGAAGCTGGCCCGCAAGATCGGCGCGGAGAACGCTGCCGCAGCCGAGGCCGCCGGTGTCACCGTCGACGACGGTGGCGTCAACGCCCTGGTCGACTACTTCCTGGACGATGTCGAGCGCCCGGGCAAGCTCGAGGGCAAGGGCTTCTACGACTACGACGAGAACGGCAAGCGCACCGGCCTCTGGTCCGGTCTGCGTGGTGAGCTCCGCGAGAAGCTGGGCATCACCCCGGTCGTCGTCCCGGACGGCGAGGCCGCCACAGCAGGTTCCGACCTGAACTCCGTCACCTCCGCCGGTGTCGAGGGCCCGAGCCTGAACGACCTCATCGAGCGCATGCTGTTCATCGAGGCCATCGAGACCCAGAAGTGTGTCGACGAGGGTGTGCTGACCTCCGACGCGGACGCCAACATCGGCTCCATCCTGGGTATCGGCTACCCGGCCTGGACCGGCGGCACCCGCCAGTTCATCACCAACTACGCCCGCCCGGCCGGCGCCCCGCTGCCTGCCGACGCCGGTGAGGACTACCCGACCGCAGGCGTCGAGGGCTTCGTCGCCCGCGCCGAGGAGCTGGCCGCCACCTACGGTGAGCGCTTCACTCCGGTCGACTCCCTGAAGGGCTAGAAGTTACGGTCCGGGCGGTCGGTCGCCTCGCCCGGACACACCGGAACGGCGGACTATCGCACCTCCAGCGATTCCCACCATGTGATACCTGCAGTTCAGCGGAATATTGATGGTGAAGGAGATCGGGCAGAGGTGCGATAGTCCGCCGTTTTCCTGTTACCGGGACGGAGCCAGAGCCTCAGCAAACCCCAGGCTGGGGCACTATCCTGGAGGGGCCGCGGACGGCGTCCTGATGTGACGATCCCGGCCGTCCGCACAGCACCCCAACCCCTGGAGAACGCACCTGATGTTCGACTTCCTCGCCGACTGGACCGTCACACTGATGGACGCTCTCGGTGCAGTCGGTGTCGGCCTGTCGACACTGCTGGAGACCATCTTCCCGCCGATCCCCAGTGAGCTCGTGCTCCCCATGGCAGGGTTCGCCTCCACCCAGGGTGAGATCAACGCCTGGGCCGCCATCGTGGGTGCGACCATCGGCTCCCTGATGGGCGCATGGCTCCTGTACTTTCTCGGTGCGGTCATCGGTGCGGACCGCCTGCGTGCGATCGCCGACCGGATGTGGCTCACCGACGCCGAAGACGTCGACAAGGCCCTGCACTGGTTCTCCCGTTTCGGTGAGGCCTCGGTCCTCATCGGACGCATCATCCCGGGCGTACGCAGCCTGATCTCCATCCCCGCCGGCGTGCACGGGATGGGCCTGTTGCGGTTCAGCGTGCTCACGACGATCGGTTCCGCGGTGTGGAACAGCGCGCTGATCTGGCTGGGCGTGCTGCTCGGGGAGAACTGGACGGTGGTCTCCGACACCATGGACAGGTTCTCGATCGTGATCTACGTGGTGATCGCCGTCGCCGTCCTCGTCTGCCTGGCCTACCTGGTCCACAGGGACCGCAAGCGCAAACGGGAGGCAGGATCCGACCAGTCATCGCAGAACTGAGGAAGCACCTGTTCCTCAGGCTACGTCGAGGAGCTCGTCCAGCAACTGCCCGTGCGGCAGGTCATAGTGGCCACGCCCTTCGAGCACGGTGCGCGTGGTGTTGAGGTACCCCAGGTCGCGGTAGAACTGCTCACCGCGACGGCTGGCGTCAACCGCGTCGAAACCGTCGGCGCTGGTGGTGCCGTCGTCTCCGAGGCCGACCGCCCAGGTGACGGGGACGGACGCTGCGTCCCCGACCGGTGACGTGACCCCGGCGGCGAACCCGGTGACGTCCCGGGGCACCCCTCCCCCGCCCATCATCAGGGCACCTCCGGTGACCAGTTCGGGAGCGCGGGCGAGCACCCCGTAGCTGATCATCTCGGCCCCGCCGGAGTATCCGGACCAGACCAGGTGGGAGGCGTCCGCGCCGTCGGTGGCCGCCGGATCGTCGAGCAGTCCCCGGAGCCAGGTCAGGTTGCCGCCGAGATCGTGCCACCAGGTCACACCGTTGCGCTCGTCGGGCGTCCGCGGAGCGATGAATAGCAGGTCACGGCTGTTCGCGGCGGCTGCCAGGTCCGCGAGCGTCCCGGAGGGGTTCCTGAACTCCCCCGCCCCGTCACCGTGCAGGTGGACGACGACGCCCTTCGGGTCGGCGTCCAGACCACAGGCATAGCTCAGCCAGGTGCTGGTCCGTCCGTCGACGGTGGTGGCGCCGGAGGTGGGCTGGCACGCAGGTGTAGCGGATTCGGCGCGTCCGGAGTCACTGTCTTCCCCTCCGGTGGCGCGCAGCTGCACGGCTTTGGCGAAGGCCGCCATACCGAAGACCAGCGCCATACCCAACGTCACCGCCACCAGTGGCACGGAGACAAACCGTCGCCTGCGTATCCGGTGCCCCATGACCACCCAGGGTAGCCGACAGGGAACTGAGGGAGTCGGGTCAGCTGACCTCGTGCAGGTCGGTCTCGTACTCCTCGGTGGACTTGAGCGTCGCCTGGGTCGACTCGATGTCGTCCGCACCGGCGAACTCGAGGATGCCGTCGGTGTGGTTGTGGTCGTAGGCCTTCTGACCGGTTCCCGCCTCGCGCTTACGCAGCAGCTCCTCACGCTGCTCCAGCGGGGTCATCGGGTTGCCGTACATCCGACGGGAGACCTCCGGGGTCATCACGCGCGGGGTCTCGGCGGGGATGCCCAGCAGCAGGGGCTCGTAATAACGAACCGCCCGCGGGCAGATGCGCTTGACCAGCCAGAGGAAGAGCCGCGGCTGGGCACGGAGCACCTTGTAGATGGGGCGCCAGAAGGCGATGGCGAAGGTGTCCATGAGCTTGGACTGCTTCACGCCCAGCATCGGGCGCATCCACCGCGGGAAGGTGGCGATGATGCTCCAGCGCAGGAACGGACGCCCGAGCTTGTTGAGCCACCTCGGGAGGTCCGGCTGGGTGGTGACGAAACCGTCGAGGATGTGGTCGACGTTGCGGATCGCCGCCTCGGAGGCGGAGAGCTTCTCCCGCCAGTCGTCGAGGTACTTCAGAACCTCACCGCGGGTGGTGGGCACGTCGTCCGGGTTGATCGGCTGCGCGGCGGCGGCGATCTTCATCTGCTGCCAGTACTCGTTCTCCTCGTCGCGGGAGAGCTTGCCGGGACCGAAGGTCTCGTAACAGTAGAGGATGGAGTGCCACGCGGTGACGTGGATCCACAACTGCGAGGACGGACGGTTGGCCTCGAAGGTGTTCCCGGTGACGGGGTTGACGCCGTAGGAGCGGTCGTGGACCTTCATGAGGATGTCCGACATGCGGATCACGGTCTGGGAGTCGGCGGACAGCCAGGAGACGAAGTACTCCATGGTCCGGTCGTAGCGGACCGGGGTGCGCTTGTAGACCTGGCCGGACGCATCGACGGCGGCGACGAGGTCGGGGTCCAGGTGCTCGATGGTCACCGCGCGGGCGAAGCCCTGCAATGCGGAGGCGGGGAAGCTCCACACCTGCCAGGCGATGGAGCCGGGGCCGAACCAGCCCTCGTCCTTGCGGACGACCTTGTCGTCCTTGCCTCCGCGACGGAACTTCTTCTCGTTGCGGCTGTTCTTGCTGTCCTTCTTCGTGAGGGACGCAGCGGCGGCAGTTGCGGAGTCAGGGGCGGGCGCAGTGTCGGCTGCGGGTGCGGTCGTGGGGGCGCCGAGGACGGCGTCCAGTTCACTTGTCTCGCCAGTGAAGGGGCAGGACATGGTCTTCTCCAGAGGGGTCGTCGGATATTCCGTAGTGGATACTCCAGCTACCCTAGGCGAAACTGTTCTGTCGCGGAACAGAAATCAAAAATCAGGCGCGCTGATCAGCCTTCTCGTCCGGCGTCTCCGGATCCCCGACCTCGACCGTTTCGTCCTCCCCCTCCCCCTCGCTGGCAGCGACGCGCACCTCGCGGGAACGCTCCACGTCACGGGCCATCTGGTCCTCCAGCTTGTCGCTCGCCGCAGTGTCGCGAGCCTCAAGCTGCAGCATCTCCTCTGCCGGCAGCCCGGACCGCAGCTGACGGACACGCTCGATCTCGCAGTCCAGCACCGCCCCGACCAGCAGCATGATGTTGACCAGGTAGACCCACAACATCGCGATGATCACGCTGGCCAGCGTCCCGTAGGTCGCGTCGTAGTTGCCGAAGTTGGCCACGTAGAAGAAGAACACGGTCGACAGGGCGCCCACCCCGATGATCGCCACCGTCGCCCCGGCGCTGAACCAGCGCATGCCGTGCGGGCGGATGTTCGGGGTCGCCCGGTACAACAGGCCGACGAACAGGACGATCACCACCACGATCACGACCCAGCGGACCACCTCCCACAACTGGAGCGTGGTGTTGGCCAGTCCGACCAACCCACCCAACCATTCGGCGACCGGAGTGGAGAGACTGAAGGCGATGACCCCGATGGCGGCAAGCACCAGGAGGAAGATGGTCAGCAGGTACATGTGGATGTTCCACTTGAAGATCCCACGGCCTTCCTCCACGCCGTAGATCGCGTTCATCGCACGACTGAAGGTTCGCACGTACCCGGAGGCCGTCCACAACATGATCACCAGACCGACACCCAGGCCGAGCCCGGCGGAGGGTACCGACAGGATGCGGTCCAGCAGTGGCCCGACGGTGGCCCAGGCGTCGTCCGGTGTGACCTTCCGGACCTCCTCGACCATGTTGGTCACGGCTTCCTCGCTGGAGCCGAGCATGCTGACGATCGCCACCAACGCCACGACGGCGGGGACGATCGACAGCAGGGCGCGGAAGCTGAGGCTCGCCGCGTAGTCCATGACCCCGTTGGCTGTGAAGTTCCGGAACGCCCGACCGGGGATGTAGCGCCGAGAGGGCGGCAGATCGGTGGCCTGTCGTGCGGGGTCCTCGGCCGAGGTCGGGGAAGTCATGCACTCAACGTACAGTGCGGATTCCCCTGTCAGCAGGATGAACGCGCCAGCACCGAGGACTACTTACCGCGCTTGACGGCGATGACCCATCCTGCGTCGCCGGTCGCCTCGAACTGGGTGACCTCGTGGCCGTCGGTTGCCGCCCAGCGGGGCAGCGCGTCGGTGGCCTGGGTGCAGTCGAACTCGATGACGAGCTCGTCGCCGATGTCGATCCGCTTGATCGCGTCCTTCGCCTCGATCAGCGGGAACGGGCAGACGGCGCCGAGGGTGTCCATCTTCCACCGTCCGTCGCCGAGACTGGTCAGGCCGCCGTCGCCGGCGGCGCCGGACGTCCCGAGGGACGCCCCGTTCAGCACCGGGGTTGCCATGGTGAGGACGCCGGACGCTGCGGTAGGTGCGGCGGTGGCGGTGGCGGTGGCGACCGCGTCGCCGTCCCTGTCGGGGGACGGCGCGTCCTGAGCGACCTCCGCGTCCTGCGGGTTGTAGGGCTGGTCCGGCTTCAGCCAGATCTTCGCCGCCAGACCGACGCCCAGGGCGATGGCCAACAGGGCGACCCAGCCCTGGTAGCTGAACAGGGAGGTCTGCACCATGCCGTTGCCGACGGTGCAGCCGCCGGCCCACACGGCGCCGACACCCATGAGCACACCGCCACCGATGGAGCGCACGGCCTGGCGTCCGTCCGGCACGCGCACGCGGAACTCACCGGAGGCCTTCGCCGCAATGTAGGAGCCGACCAAGATGCCCAGCACCAGCAGCACGCCCCAGTTCCAGTTGTCCGAGCTACCGGTGGTGGTCCAGGTCGCCAGATCGGCCGAAGGGGTGGTGATGCCGAGGCCGGAGTTGCGTCCGGTGGCGGCCGACAGCGGCCAGGCGATGACGCCGAGCACACCGACGATCGCGCCGGTGATGTAGACGTGCCACGGCTTCTCGGCGAGCAGGTGCGCCAGGCCAGTCTTCTTCGGCGCGAGCTTCGCCGGGGTGGGGATCGCGCGGTCACGCAGGACGAAGTGTCGGACCATCACGATGGTGAGCACCACGATGCCCACGACGAAGAACCAGGGGCTGATCCCCAGGGTCTCCGGGACGGTGGTCGCACTGACGGTGACTCCGCCAAGCCATTCGTTCATGCCGGACAGCGGGCCGTAGTTCATCGCGGCCGCGGACAGGGCGTACAAGGCCAGGGCGATCCAGGAGCCGACGAGTCCTTCGCCGGAGCGGTACCAGGTACCCGAGGCGCAGCCGCCGGCGAGCACGATGCCGAGGCCGAAGAGCAGGCCGCCGACGATGACGGCGACAGGTGCGAAGTCGCTGACCGAGGGGTCGATGACCCCGGCACTGGTCAACGCGGTCAGGCCGACGGCGTGCACGGCGATGACGACGAGCAGGGCGGTGAAGCCGCGCCAGGTCTTGAGGGTGAAGATGTCGCGCAGGAAGCCGGTGACGCAGAAGCGGCCGCGTTGCATGACGAAGCCGAGGACTGCACCGAGCGCGAGTCCGGTAATGAGCATGGGTTCTCCTTGAAAATGGTGACGACCGACACGATTTAGACAGATCGGTCTAGTCACTGCGGAACCCGCAGGTTACCCGCTATCGCACCGTCCCACAAGGGGCCTTCTGGACCTCCTGCCGTCCGATGACCCCTACCCCGGCAGCACATCATTCCGATAGTGTTATGAATGTAGCTTTTCACGACGTTTTCAGGATTTATTGTGCTTCACCACTCTCCCCGGCGCCGACGTGTCCGAGTGACCGCACCCGCCATACTCACCGCAGCCACCGTCGCCTTCGCGGGCATGCCCACGGCAGTCTCCGACGCCACCTCCGTTCCTCAGCCGGAGGCGTCCCAGGACATCACCTGGGAGGACTGCCCTGCACAGGTCACCGACGAGCGCGCCGAGTGCGGACGCATCGACGTCCCGATGTACCACTCGGAGCCGGAGGGCGAGAAGATCTCGGTCGGTTTCGTGCGCATCCCCGCCAGCAGCCCGGACGCCCGCCGCGGCACCCTCCTGGCCGTACCCGGCGGCCCCGGCGACAGCGCCTACTCCTACGCCGTCAACCCGGACTCCGTGGTGGGCCTCCCTGAGGACATCCGCAGCGAATGGGACGTCGTCGGCGTGCAACCCCGCGGACTCAACGGTTCCACGCCTCTGGACTGCGACCACGAACCGGAAGGCTGGGATCCCGTGCGGGCACAGCTGATCGAGCCCGGACTCCACCTCAAGGAGGCCTGTGAGATCGGCACCCCCGGATACACCGACGCCATCAATACCTGGGAGATCTCCGAGGACATGGACGCGGTCCGCGAAGCGCTCAACGAGGAGAAGGTCTCGCTGCACGGCGTGAGCTACGGAACATTGCTGGGCTCCACCTACGCCACGAAGTTCCCCGAGCACACCGACCGACTGGTCCTGGACTCCGGCATGGACACCACACTGACCTGGGCAGACACGCTTGACGACCAGACCGAGGGCTACACAAACGCACTCCACGACTTCCTCGAATGGGCCGCCGAGCACGACGACGAGTACGGCCTGGGCGCGACCTCGCTGGAGGTCTACCAGTCTTGGTCTGCCAAGATCGTCGAGGAGTCCGGCACGAACCCGACCGTCGTCCCTCCACCGGCCGAAATCGGCGACCTCCCAGAGGGCCTGCAGATCGCCGGCCAGCCGGCAGCGGACGTCCTGACTGCTGCCGGCGCTCCCGCCGCCAAGATCGAGAACCTGTTCCGGATGCTCATCACGCCAGGCGCCGTCCAATCCAACTCCTCCACTATGTTGGCCACTCAGCAGGCGCTGCCCCAGCCCAATTACTGGGGTCAGCTCGCAGACCTGGTCGGCGGGAACCAGCCCGTGCCGACCCAGGAGGAGGTAGAGGCTGCCGAGGCCCAGGCAGCGGAACAGAACCAGGGCGGGACAGACCCGACACTCCTCATGCAGCAGATGATGTTCTGCAACGAGAACCAGGTGGCACCGGACCTGACGAGACTCCCGACCGCACTCTGGAACTCAACTGTGGAGAAGGACCCGTTCTCCTTGTCAGGTGACGTCGCCAAGGCAAACATCAACTGCAACGGTATTGATGCGGACGCCACCATCACCGATCTCGACGGCTCGGCACTGGACACCACACCGCTGCAGATCCAGGGCACCGGCGACCCGCAGACCCCGTACAGCAAGTTCGGACCGATGGCCGAGTCGATGGGTAGCCATGTCATCACGGTCAACGGCCCCGGCCACGGCCAGGTCGGCGTGGGCAACCAGGTGGTGGATGATGCAGTCGTCGAGTACCTACGTACCGGCTCCACCGACGTGACCTCCGCCCCCTCACGTCCCATCGGGTAAGCGCCTTAGACATGCGGTAGATTCAAAAGGCAAACATCATACGACGTTGCCAGGAGAATCCGTGCCCCCGCGCTACCGCATGTCTATGCCCGTGACCGCCCTGATCGCCGCCGCAGCGGTGGCGTCCACCGGATTGGTCGCCCCGGCGGTCGCCGGGACCGCCAGCCCGACCGCAGCGTCCGACATCACCTGGGAGGACTGCCCCACCCAGGTCAACGTCGAACGCGCAGAATGCGGACGCGTCGAGGTCCCGATGTACCACGCGGAACCGGACGGGGACCAGATCTCCGTCGGCTTCATCCGCGTCAAGGCGTCCAACCCGGACGCGAAGCGCGGCACCATCTTCGGCAACCCCGGCGGCCCCGGCGGCGACGCCTACGAGTTCTTCGGCTACGACGGCGAGTACGGCATGCAGTGGCCGGACGAGCTGGCCTCCGAATGGGACATGATCGCCGTCCAGCCCCGTGGCCTGCCCGGATCCACCCCGGTGGACTGCGAGCACGAGCCTGCCGGCTGGGACCCGGTCCGCGCCCAGACCCAGGCCGGCGCCTACATGCAGGCGGCCTGCGAGGAAGGCACCCCCGGATACACCGACGCCGTCAACACCTGGGAGACCGCACATGACTGGGAGGACGTCCGCGCCGCGCTCGGGGAGGAGAAGATCTCCATCCTGGGGCTGAGCTACGGCACCCAGCTGGGCTCCACCTATGCCTCGCTGTTCCCGGAGGCCACCGACAAGCTGGTGCTCGACTCCGGCTACGACACCGAAGGTGCGTGGGCCGGTGTGCTGGACGACCAGACCGCCGGATACACCGGTGCGCTGCACGAGTTCCTGGCATGGGTCGCCGAACGTGACGACGAGTACGGCCTGGGCGACACCCCGCTGGAGGTGTACCAGTCCTGGTCGGCGAAGATCGTCGCCGAGTCCGGCACGAACCCGACCGCGGTGCCGCCGCCCGCGCAGATCGGTGACCTTCCGGCTGGCCTGCAGTGGGGTGGTCAGCCCGCCGCAGATGTACTCACCGAGATCGGCCACCCACAGGCGCAGATCGAGAACGTCTTCCGGATGATGGCAAAGCCCGGC
Source organism: Candidatus Corynebacterium avicola (assembly GCA_019114135.1). Taxonomy (GTDB): domain Bacteria; phylum Actinomycetota; class Actinomycetes; order Mycobacteriales; family Mycobacteriaceae; genus Corynebacterium; species Corynebacterium avicola. The sequence continues at coordinate 1,064 of DXGC01000079.1, read as the reverse complement.
TCCAGCCAGTCGACGTCCGAGACCCTGATGCTGACCCGCACTTTCCTGCCGCAGCCGAACCACTGGGGGATGCTGGCCGAGGTGATCAACGGCACCGGGACCGCCCCCGGTGCCGAGGCAGCCGGCGAGGACATGAGTCAGCAGGAGATGTCCGAGCAGGAATCGCTGATGTTCACCTACACCGCAATGCAGTCGTTGATCATCTGCGGTGAGAACCAGGTCGCCCCGGACTACGGCCGTATCCCGGGTGCGATCTGGAACGGCTACATCCTCGGCGACATGTTCTCCACCGCCGGTGACATGGCCAAATCGGGGATCAGCTGCAGTGGCCGGGAGGCCGACGCACCGTGGACCGACATCTCCGGCGACAAGCTGGAGACCACCCCGCTGCAGATCCAGGGAACGCGCGACCCGCAGACGGTCTACCGCACCCACCAGCCGATGGCCGAGGCGATGGGCAGCCACGTCATCACCGTCGACGGGCCGGGGCACGGCCAGTTCGGTATGGGCAACGAGACGGTGGACGCGGCGGTCATCGAGTACCTGCGTACCGGGTCCACCGACGTGACCTCCGCGCCGGCGCGTCCGACGGCCTGATCGGCCGCCTGGTCAGTCCGTTCAGTCCTTGACCTCGGTGGCGTGGAGCTGGTCGTCAAGGTCGTCCGGGTCCAGGTTGGCGTCCGAGAATGCCGAGGTCAGGGGGAGCCTCAGGTCGAGGTCGGTGCCGGGGCACAGTTCGATCTTGCCCTCGGCGAGGGTGAAGTCCAGGACGTGTCCGCCCTGCGTCCGGTTGTCGTCGATGAAGTGGACATGACAGCCGGGCACCGAGATCCCCTTCTCGAAGATCGGGGTGCGGAAGCCGGCGATGACACCGGAGACGTCGGTGAAGTGTTGCTCGGCGTCGTCGCCGACCGCCTCGGTCATCGGCGGGTAGGGCTTCTCCTGACGCACAACGGTACGGGTGGTGACGTCGCTGAAGTGCCCGGTGATGCGCACCGCGTACATGTAGTTCGCCGAGGGGGTCATCTCGTCGATGAAGTTCGACAGGTCGGCCCGGCGGATGT
>DXGC01000078.1 GCA_019114135.1 Candidatus Corynebacterium avicola | reverse complement strand
CGTCTTCCCCGGCCCGGGGGTCGTCGCCCTCTCCCTGGCCATCGGAGCGGTGTACCTGGCGGTCGTGTGGTTCGGGATCTCCCGACTGCTCATCTACCGCGGCACCCCGAAACTGCTCGCCCTGACCGCCATGGTGTGGGGTGCGACCGGCGGTGTCCTGATCGGGGTGTCACCGACCTCCGGTCACCTCATGGAACTGGCCTACGACTGGGACGTGCCGGAGATCTCCATGTCACTCGGCGGCGCGTACACCGAGGAGCTGGCCAAGGGACTTGGTGTGTGGCTGGTACTGCAGATAGGTCGGGCGTGGTGGAACCGGCCGTGGCACGGACTGGTCGCCGGCATGCTCGTCGGGCTGGGCTTCGAGACCTTCGAGAACATCATGTACGCCTCGCTCTTCGCCATCGACCACCCGTCCTCGGACATCACCGGGTTGCTGGACATGTGGCTGCTGCGCACCGTGGCCGGCCCGCTCATGCACGTGCTCTTCGCGGGGTTGGTGGGCTACGGCATCGGCGTCGCGGTCTTCGGACGCAGGCTGAACAGGACGCACCGGCTGGGCTGGATCCTCGCCTGCGGCTTCGCGGGCTTCTTCTTCCACGCCTGCTGGAACATCATCACGGACTCGGTGGCCGTCCAGCTGACGATCTACGTCGTGACCTGGTGTGCGGCCGCGGCTCTGCTGGTCGCCGCGATCATCCGGTGCACCCGGGAAGCGCGTCCTGCCGCGGAGGCGGGGGTCTACCCGGTGGTGTCGATCTACCGTAAGGTGCCGGAGCCCCTGCCGGCAGGACATCTCCCGGGACTGCCGGGGCATCCGGCACAGCAGGTACAGCAGGCACAGCAGGCACAGCACCCGCCGATGTGGCAGTCCGGACCGTCCTGGCAGGACGGTCACCTACCTGAATCCTTCGGGCGCTCCCAGCGCGAGACGCAGACGCCGGAGCGTCCGACCACGTGGCCGCATTCCGACCCCACCACCTGGTCACCGCGGCGACCCACCGACCCCGACGATGACCCGAAGCACTGACTCAGTCTGACTTCTACCGACTCCCGACGTCTTCCTGAAGTTGTGCCCGGGCCGAACATGGCTAACATCGCTGGCATGTCTACTCTCTCCAGCTCTCCAGCCCCTGCCCACGCCACCGCTACCTCACCCCGCGGCCGCCGGTTCCTCACCCGTGCCGCCGTGACCGCCGTCGCCGTCGGAAGCCTGGCCGGTGTCGCCGTGCCGGCTGCCAGCGCCGCTCCGTCCGTGCCTACTGCGCCTGACACCGCCTCCCTCGTCGCCGCCGTCAAGGACGCCACCGACGCGTCCCCCACCAAGGCCGTCATCAACGACCCCGACCGCGTCGCCACCGTCGCCATCGCCGCCGGCGTCAGCCCGGACGTCGTCGACCGACTGCTCGAGGACCCGGAGGCCACCATCGCCGCCGGTGAGCGCCTCGGCGTCCCGCGCGACACCGCGATCTGGGTCGCCAACAACCCGGAGCAGGCACTGAACACCGCCCAGGCCGCCGGGATCGACCCGGTGTGGGCCGCGAACGCTCTGGCCGCGAACCTGTAGCAGCGCCTCCCCCGGCACATGCCGGAAGCGTTCCGGCGATCGCCGGAGTGAACCTCCACAACCCCGTCCGGTCCCCGGGCGGGGTTTCGTCATGCATGCCACCTGGCGGTTTCCCGGCCACCCGCCGCCCCACACCCACCAGAAAAAAAGTTGAGAAAGTTGCGACACGGTGCGCGTGTTGCGTCTGTTACTCGTGTGGTTCGTGTGTATCGTGTTGCGCATGTTCTCCCTTCGTTGGCGTCGCCACGCGCTCACAACCCCCGCCCGCCTTACCGCAGTCACCCTCTTCGGTTCCGCCGCGACGGTCGCTGCGCTGGTCGCAACTGACGTCGTCCCGGTGCCCTCCTGGGCCCTCGACGGCGTCGACGTCGCCAGCCACCAGCACCCCGACGACGGCGCCATCGACTGGCAGACCGTCGCCGCGTCCGGCCAGAGCTTCGCCTTCATCAAGGCCAGCGAGGGAACCGGCTACGTCAACCCCTACTTCACCTCGGACAGCGCCAAGGCCTCCGCCGCCGGCGTCACCCCGGGCAGCTACCACTTCGCCAAGCCGGGAACCAGCGACCCCCGCGCCGAGGCCCAGCACTACGCCGCCACCCTGGCCAGCGGTGCGCAACCCTCCCTGCCGCCCACCCTCGACCTGGAGGAGTCCGGCGGACTCGGCCCTGAGGAACTGCAGAACTGGGTGCGTGACTGGATCGACGAGATCAAGATCCTCACCGGCCGTGACCCGATCATCTACACGTACAACGACTTCTGGATCAACGACATGGGTAACACCGAGGAGTTCTCGGAGTACCCGCTGTGGCTGGCGTACTACAACCCCACCCTGCCCTCGGAGATCCCCGGCGGCTGGGACGAGGTCACCTTCTGGCAGTACTCCGACGCCGGCCAGGTCGACGGCATCTACGCCGACGTCGACCTGAACACCTACTACGGCACCGATGCCCAGCTGCAGGAGCTCGCCGGACAGCCCTCCGCCGGCAGTGCGGTCGGCAACATCGCCGACGCCCTGCGTCCGATCACCGATGCCGCCCGCGCCCAGGCCGAGGCAGCCAACAACACCGAGCACGAGGAGGCCAACGGCGAGCCCGGCCTCAACCAGCCGCTGAGCACCGACCTGCTGGTCAACCTGCTCGGCCTGGTCGCCGGCACCGTCGGCCCCGAGGCCGTGCTGGAGTCCGCACTGGGCTCCGGCCTGGACGAGACCCTCGGCTCCGCACTGACCTCCTCCGGTATGGAGGCCCGCGACGCCGGTGAGACCCTGCCGCTCGGCGCTGTCGCCGCCCTGGTCCTCGGCTCCCTCGGCCTCGGTACCGACGGCGGGGACATCGCCAGCCAGATCGGCTCGCTGGCCGGCTCCCTGCCCGAGGAGCAGAGCGCCGATATCGACGGCGGGTCCGGCTTCGACATCAACGCGCTGACCGGGATCATCGGCGACGCCCTGGGCGGCGGCGAGGGCGTGACCCTGGACAGCATCCTGCGCCTGATGAGCGCTTTCGGTGCCGACAACTACGCCGCGCAGATCGCCGGCGGTACCGTCGACAAGGACGCCCTGCTGGACCGCATCGACGCCGAGTCCGGCGAGGGTGCAGCAAACAAGGCCGGCGAGGGCGAGGACGCTGCCCCGGCCGAGGCACCCGCCGACGCGGACGCTGCTGCACCGGCCCCGGCCGCAGACCCGGAGGCCATCCGCACAACCCTCGAGGATGCCGGCGTGGACCCGGAGTCCGCGGCCCGCCTGGCCGAGGACCCGGACGCCACCGTCGCCGCCGCCGAGCGTCTGGGTGTGGACCGCGAGACCGCGTCCCACTTCGCCACGGACCCGGAGGCCGCGCTGAAGGCCCTGGAGGAGGCCGGCATCGACCCGGTCTCCGCCGCCCCGATGCTGGTGGCCCAGCTCTAGACCTGTTCCCCGGCCGGAGAACACCGGGTAACAGGCGAACGCCCTGACCTGCTGCCACGTGCAGCATGGTCAGGGCGTTCGTCGTGCCGGGAGCAATGCGCCGACTCCCCCGGTGGAGGAGGCTACGGCTGCGGGGCGTCCGGGGCCAGGATGTCCGGCTCGTGGATGTCCTCGAGCGTCTCCGGGGTCGGCTCCTCGATCTCGCAGAGGTTCACCAGCGCACCGGTCGGGTCGACCAGGGTGCACAGGCGTCCCAGCTCGGAGTTCCACGGGGAACGCACCAGCTTGCCGCCGAACTTCTTGACCTTCTTCGCCGCGGCGTCTACGTCGGCGCAGCCCAGGTAGAGCGTCCACATCGAGGGGTTCTCATCCAGCTCGCTGGTGTCCCACATGCCGCACAGCGGGGCACCGGCGTACTCGCCGGTGGCGTAGTGGAACTTCGCGGTGTCGCTGTGCTGGCGGATGTCCCAGCCTGCGAGGTCGTGGTAGAACTTGATCGTCGCGTCGTACTCCTCGCCGACCAGCAGCTCGTGCCACACCGGGGTTCCCGGCTCACCGGCGGCGAAGAAGGGCTCGTCCCCCGCCGGCTGCTTCAGGCCGATCGTCGCACCGGAGGGGTCGACGAGCACGGACATCCGACCGCGGCGTCCGACGTCACGCGGGGACAGGATGCTGGTCGCACCGGCCTTCACCGCCTCCTCGTGGACGTGGTCGATGTCGGGGGCGTACAGCAGCAGGCCCCACAGCGAGGACTTGTCGTCCGGGACCTCACCGAGGCCGGCGACGGGCATGCCGTCCTTCTTGGCGACGAGGTAGCCGTCACCGCAGGGGTTGTCGAACTCCCAGCCGAGGAGTTCGGTGTAGAACTCCTTGGCCTTGTTCAGGTCAGTGGTAGCCAGGTCGATCCAAATCGGCATTCCTGGCTCCGCTACGAGAGCGGGCATCAGAGGTTCCTCCACTTTTCGGGATCAAAGTCGTCGTCAGCAGTTGCTTCGTCGAAGAAGTCGTCGGCGCCGTCAGCACCGTCATCAGCGGCGAACCGTGCGGCGGCCAGGGGGGTTCCGTCCTCGTCATGGACGGTGACCTCGTCGCCGGCACGGAGGTGTCGTCCCCGCCGGGTGTCGGTCTCCCCGTTGACTGTCACAGAACCGGCGGCGATGACCTCCTTGGCCACGCCGCCGGACTCCACAAGGTTCGCCAGCTTGATGAACTGGCCCAGCCGGATATCGTCCCCGCGTACGGAGACATCCTGGACCGGCACCTTCTGCTCTTCTCGCTCAGGCATGCCGACCATCCTACGACTCCGCCGCCCGCCAGGAAAGTCCTGGCGCAAGATTGCTCAGATTGCCCCGAGAATTCCCTCGACCACCAGAAATGCACCCAGAAGCAGGAACACGACACCGGCGACGATGTCGATCCACGCCCCCGCGCGCTGCAGGGCACGGGACAGTCGCGGCACCGACACCATCACGGCCACGGCGACGAACCACGCGACCCCCGTGACCAGCAGCATTGCCAGGACGACGCCGCGCATCGCCCAGCTGGTGTCCGGTGGGACGAAGCCGGCGAAGACCGCGCCGAAGAACACCAGCGCCTTCGGGTTGGCCAGGTTCGTGGCGATGCCGAGGCGCCAGGCCTGGGCCGTGGTGACGCGGAGGGCGGTGGTAGTCTTGGTGGTGGTCGCTGCGGAAGAAGTGCTGTCCACCGCAGCATCTTCCCCTGTGGTGATCACCGTGCGCGCCGAGCGGCGCTCCGCCAGCCCGGAGCGCAGTGCCCCCTGGCCCATCCACATGAGGAAGAAACCGCCGACGAGGAAAAGGGCGGTGAGCACCCAGTCCACCGTGTTGACCAGGGTGGACAGGCCCAGCATGCTGGCGAGGATCCACAGGGTGTTGCCGGTCATGATGCCCAGGGCGCAAGCGACGCCGTTGCGCCGCACGGCCCCCAGCCGCAGGATCTGCACCAGGTCCGGGCCCGGCGAGGCGATGGCCAGCAGCCAGGCGACGAGGATGCTGAGGAGGGCGGCGCTGGTCATGTGGTGTCAGTTTACTCCGCATACCGGGACGCGCCGCGCGGTCCCCGGTGTCCCGGTGTCCCGGCGCCTCAGCCACCTCAATGCCAGAAAGGTGAGATGAATCGCTGCTCTGAGGCGCGTCAGAGCAGCGATTCATCTCACCTATCCGACAGTGGACCCGCGCGGAGTCGGCTGCGTCAGACGCTCAGCGGAGCGTCCGAGGGGGCGACCGGGTTCGGCAGGGCAGTCTCGCCCATCAGCACCCGGTCCACGGCCGCGGCACAGGCACGGCCCTCGGCGATCGCCCAGACGATCAGCGAGGCGCCACGTCCGGCGTCACCGGTGGCGAACACCGGGGCGTCGAAGCCTGCATCGCGGATGCCGGAGGTCTCCGGCCACCAGCTGCGGTAGTTGTCGTCGCGGACCAGGCGGCCACGCTCGTCGACCGGCAGATCCAGCTCGGAGACGATGCCCTTCTGGTCCGCACCGGTGAAGCCGATGGCCAGCAGCACCAGGTCGGCGTCCATCACGACATCGGTACCCGGCAGGTTCACCATGCCGTCCGGGGTCCGCTCACACTGTGCGGCGTGCAGGCCGGTGACCTTGCCGTTCTCGCCGGTGAGCTCCACGGTGTTGATCCGGAAATCACGGTGGCCCAGGGTCTCACCCGGGGCACGGGACGCCAGGCCCAACGCGGCGATCTCGTCGGCGGACTCGTTGCCGGTGACGGTGTACTCGCCCTCCTCGTGGGCCGTGGCCACGCGCCAGATCTTCGGCCACACCGGCCAGGGGTTGCCGGCGGTGCGGTTCTGACCCGGGGCGGGGTTGTAGTCGAACTGACGGACCGAGGCGGCACCCTGGCGCAGGGCGGTACCGAAGCAGTCGGTGCCGGTGTCGCCGCCGCCGATGATGACGACGTTCTTGCCCTTTGCGTTGATCTCCGGGACACCGGTCTCACCGGTCGTGCTGCGCTGGCTACCGAGGACCTCGGAGAGGTCGTCGCCGGCGACGGCGCGGTTGGCCTGCGGCAGGTAGTCCATCGCCTGGTACACGCCCTCGAGCTCACGGCCCGGGAAGTTGACCTCACGCGGGACGGTCGCGCCGACGGCCATGACCACGGCGTCGAAGCCGGCGAGGTCGCTGACGCTCGGGGAGATGCTGGTGCGGAAGGTGGTGCCCTCGGCCTCCATCTGCTCGATACGACGGTCGATCCAGCGGGCCTCGAGCTTGTAGTCCGGCACGCCGTAGCGCAGCAGGCCGCCGATGCGGTCGTCGCGCTCGAAGACGGTGACCTTGTGGCCGGCTCGGGTGAGCTGCTGGGCGGCAGCCATGCCGGCGGGTCCGGAGCCGACGACGGCGACGGACTGGCCGGTGTAGAAGCTGGCCTTCACCGGCTTCACCCAGCCGTGCTCGTAGGCGTGCTCGACGATCTGCAGCTCCACGGTCTTGATGGAGACCGGCTCACCGACGCCGGCACCTGCACCGATGCCCTCGATGCCGAGCACGCAGGCACCCTCGCAGGGGGCGGGGCAGATGCGTCCGGTGAACTCGGGGAAGTTGTTGGTGGCGTGGAGCCGGTTGTATGCCTCTTCCCAGCGGCCGCGGCGCACCAGGTCATTCCACTCGGGGATGATGTTGCCCAGCGGGCAGCCGTCGTGGCAGAAGGGCACACCGCAGTCCATGCAGCGCGCGGCCTGGGTCTCGACGTCACTGTCGGCCATGTGCTCGTGGACGTCCTTGAAGTCCAGGAGCCGCAGCGGAACGGGGCGGTTGGCCGCCTCCTTACGGCGGTACTTCATGAATCCGTGCGGGTCAGCCATTACTTCACTCCTTCCATGATGGCGGCGTTGATGCCGTCGGTGTCCAGGCCGGCCTCGCGGGCGGCCTCGATGGTCTGCAGGACGCGGCGGTAGTCGCGCGGCATGACCTTGATCAGTGCGCAGGGGTCCACGTCGATGGTGGATCCGGTGAGCTGACGGTGGCGGCTGATGGTGTCGACCAGCCAGTCGAGCTCGGCGGGGTCGGCGTCGGTGCCGACCATCTCGACGTCGACGAGTTCGGGGTTGATGCGCTTGGAGATGCCCTCCAGGCCGGTGCCGTCGTCCAGCAGGTAGGCGATGCCGCCGGACATGCCGGCGCCGAAGTTCTCGCCGACCGGGCCGAGGTTGATCACCCGTCCGCCGGTCATGTACTCGCAGCCGTGGTTGCCCATGCCCTCGACCACGGCGGTGAGGCCGGAGTTGCGGACGCAGAAGCGCTCGCCGACAGCACCGCGGATGAACATCTCACCGGAGACGCCACCGAAGCCGAGGACGTTGCCGGCGATGACCTGGTGTTCGCCGACCGCGGCGTCCCGGGAGTCGGGGCGGATGGCGATGGTGCCGCCGGAGAGGCCCTTGGCGACGTAGTCGTTGGCGTCGCCGACCAGGGTCAGGGTCATGCCCTTGGGCACGAAGGCGCCGAAGGAGTTGCCGGCGGAGCCGGTGAACGTGAGGTTCACGGTGCCCTCGGGCAGTCCGTCGCGTCCGGCGACCCGGCTGACCAGCGAACCGGTCATGGTGCCCACCGAACGGTTGACGTTGGTGATCGGGTACTCCAGGTCGATGGTGGTGCCCTCACCGGCGGCGGCGCGGCGGATGGTCTCCTCGGCGGCGGCACGGATCTCGTTGTCCAGGGCAGCGTCCAGGCTGTGGTCCTGCTCCTTGGTGCGGTGGAGGTCCTGGTGCATGAAGGGGCTGTCGGGCTGGTGGAAGATCGGCGACAGGTCCAGCGCGCCGGCGGTCTTGTGACCCTTACCGTCGCGTCCGGCGATGCCGTTCTCACCCTTGCTGCCGTCGCGCAGGCACTCGGAGTGGCCGACGGCCTCGTCCAGGCTGCGGAAGCCCAGCTCGGCGAGGTACTCGCGGACCTCCTCGGCGATGAAGGTGAAGAAGTTCACGACGTGCTCGGCCTGGCCGGTGAAGCGCTTGCGCAGGTCCGGGTTCTGGGTGGCCACACCCACCGGACAGGTGTCCAGGTGGCAGACGCGCATCATGATGCAGCCCTCGACCACCAGCGGTGCGGTGGCGAAGCCGTACTCCTCGGCACCGAGCAGCGCGGCGACGATGACGTCGCGTCCAGTCTTCATCTGACCGTCGCACTGGACCCTGATGCGGTCGCGCAGGCCGTTCATCAGCAGGGTCTGCTGGGTCTCGGCGAGGCCGAGCTCCCAGGGGCCACCGGCGTGCTTCAGCGAGTTCAGCGGGGACGCACCGGTTCCGCCGTCGTGGCCGGAGATCAGCACCACGTCCGCGTGCGCCTTGGAGACACCGGCGGCGACGGTGCCCACGCCCTGCTCCGCGACGAGCTTGACGTGGATCCGGGCGTCCGGGTTGGCGTTCTTCAGGTCGTGGATCAGCTGGGCGAGATCCTCGATGGAGTAGATGTCGTGGTGCGGCGGCGGGGAGATCAGGCCGACGCCCGGGGTGGTCACACGCACCTCGGCGATCCAGGGGTAGACCTTGTGCGGCGGCAGCTGGCCGCCCTCACCGGGCTTGGCACCCTGGGCCATCTTGATCTGGATGTCCGTGCAGTTGTTGAGATAGTGGCTGGTCACACCGAAGCGTCCCGAGGCGACCTGCTTGATCGCCGAACGACGCCAGGTGCCGTCCTCCTCCGGCTCGAAGCGGGCGGGGTCCTCGCCGCCCTCACCGGAGTTCGACATGCCCTTGAGCTGGTTCATCGCGATGGCGAGGGTCTCGTGGGCCTCGGCGGAGATGGAGCCGTAGCTCATCGCGCCGGTGGAGAAGCGCTGGACGATCTCGCTGACCGGCTCGACCTCCTCCACGGGGATCGAGGGACGGTCGGAGTGCAGCTCGAACAGGCCGCGCAGGGTGGCCAGGCGCTTGGACTGGTTGTCGACCTTCTCGGAGTACTCCTTGAAGATGCGGTACTGCCCGGAGCGGGTGGCGTGCTGCAGCTTGAAGACGGTCTCCGGGTTGAACAGGTGGTACTCGCCCTCGCGGCGCCACTTGTACTCGCCACCGATCTCGAGCTCCCGGTGGGCGGCCTCCTCGGGCCGCGGCAGGAAGGCGAAGCGGTGGCGCACGGCGACGTCGGCGGCGATCTCGTCCAGGCCGATGCCGGAGATCGGGCTGAGGCAGCCCGTGAAGTAGTCGTCGAGGACGCGCTGGTGCAGGCCGGTGACGTCGGCCAGCTGGGCGCCGCGGTAGGACGCCACGGTGGCGATGCCCATCTTGGACATGATCTTCTGCACGCTGGCGGTGGTGGCGGCGACGAAGTTGTCGCAGGCCTCGCCGGTGGTCAGCTCACCGAGCTCGCCACGGATGCGCAGCTCGTCGATGGTCTCCATGGCCATGTAGGGGTTGATCGCGTCCGCGCCGAAGGTCAGCAGCATGGCGAGGTGGTGGACCTCGCGGGCGTCACCGGACTCGACGATCAGCGAGGCTCGGGTGCGGGTGCGCTCGGCGACGAGGTGCTGGTGGACGGCACTGGTCAGCAGCAGGGAGGGGATCGGGGCGAGGCGCTCGTCCGACTCGCGGTCGGAGAGGATGATCAGCGTCGCGCCCTCCGCGATGGCCTGGGATGTTTCGCGGCGGACGCGCTCGATGGCCTCGCGCATGCCACGACCGCCGTGGGCGACCGGGTACAGCCCGGAGACCACCGCGGAGCGGAAGTCGCCGAGGCCCTCGTGCCGGCCGGCCTCACGCAGGGTGAGCAGGGCGGAGTTCTTCAGGACCGGGGTGTCCAGGTGGATCCGGTGGGCGGCCTCGGGGACCTCCGTGGTGATGTCGACCTGGCGTCCCAGCTGGGTGAACATGCTGGTCACCATTTTCTCGCGGATGGAGTCCAGCGGCGGGTTGGTGACCTGGGCGAAGCGCTGGGCGAAGAAGTCGAAGAGCATCCGCGGCTTGTCGGACAGAGCGGCGATGGGCGTGTCGGTGCCCATCGAACCCAGCTCCTCGGCGCCGGTCCGGGCCAGCGGCGCGACCAGGAGGTCGACGTCCTCCTCGGTGAAACCGAAGACACGCTGACGCAGCACGACACGCTCGTGGCTCATCGGGTCGTACTCGGCCTGCGGCAGGTCGCCGAAGCGCACCAGGTTCTCCTCGACCCACTGACGGTACGGCTTCGCGGCGAGGGCGGTCTTGATCTCCTCGTCCGGGTTGATGCGACCCTGCTTGGTGTCGACGAGGAACATGCGGCCGGGCTCGATCCGGCGACGCTGGACGATCTCCTCCGGCGGGACGGGCAGCAGGCCGGTCTCGGAACCACCGATGACCAGGCCGTCGCGGGTGACCCACACGCGTCCGGGGCGCAGGCCGTTGCGGTCGAGGACGGAGCCGATGACGGAGCCGTCGGTGAAGACCAGGGCGGCCGGGCCGTCCCACGCCTCCATGAGGGAGGAGTGATACTCGTAGAACGCGCGCACGTCCGGGTCGATGTTGCGGTGGCGCTCCCAGGCCTGCGGGACGGTCATCATCACGGCGTGCGGGAGGGAACGTCCGGCGAGGTGGAGCAGCTCCAGGGCCTCGTCGAAGCGTCCGGTGTCGGAGCCGGTGGGGTCGCAGATCGGCAGGACGCGCTCGATGTCGCCGAGGGCCTCGGAACGGATCTGGGACTCGCGGGCACGCATCCAGTTCTCGTTGCCGCGCACCGTGTTGATCTCGCCGTTGTGGGCCAGCAGACGGAAGGGGTGCGCCAGCGGCCAGGACGGGAAGGTGTTCGTGGAGAAGCGGGAGTGGACGACCGCCAGTGCGGACTCCATGCGCTCGTCCTGCAGGTCGAGGTAGAAGTCCCGCAGCTGCGGGGTCGTCAGCATGCCCTTGTAGACGATGGTCCGGGCAGACAGTGAGGGGAAGTAGATGGTGTCCGCGCCGGTGCCCGAACCCGGCCCCTTGGAACCGAGCTCACGCTCGGCGCGCTTGCGGACGAACCAGGCACGACGGTCCAGCTCGATGCCCTCCAGGACATTGCCGGTGGCGTCCTTGCCGGAGAGGAAGAGCTGGTATAAGATCGGCTCGGCGTCGCGGGCCATGGCGCCCAGGGAGGAGTCGTCGACGGGGACCTCGCGCCAGCCGATGAGATCGAGTTCCTCCTCGGCGATGATGTTCTCCACGGCGCGCATGGCGTCGAGTGCGGCCATGCGCGAGGCCGGGAGGAAGGCGATGCCGGTGGCGTAGGTGCCGGCTGCGGGAAGCTCGATACCCTGCTCTGCGAGAACCTCACGGTAGAACCGGTCGGGAACCTGCAGCAGGATACCCGCGCCGTCGCCCGTGTTCTTCTCCGCACCGGCGGCGCCGCGGTGGTCCAGGTTCACGAGGGCCTGGATGCCCTTGTCCACGATGTCGTGGGTTGCCCGGCCGTGCATGTCCGCGACGAACGCGACGCCGCAGGCGTCGTGTTCACGGCTCGGGTGGTACAGGCCCTGGGGGCCTGGTGCTGTGGCTGCTACCGCCTGGCTGGCCTGGCGGGTGCTCTCTGCCGCAGTGTTCGGGTGTCGTGCCTCTGTTCTGGTCACGGGGGTCGTCAACCTCCATTCGTGGATCGGGGGCGTCCTTTTGTGTCGCAAAGGTCAGTTTGCGGACGCCCACCTGCACCAGCTCGTCTAACTGGCATAGGTGTGGGGTGTCCCATGATGTGGCACAAATGTTACACGAACGTTAATGCACAGTTTCCGTCGCGTCACCCAGTCATGTTGGCTTTGTGGCCGGGGCATGACCAGGGAATTTCCATCCCCGCAGGATCGGTCATCGAGGACGGACCGGCGGGGGCGGGAGCCGGGGGGATGATTCACCGTGGTCAGACGCGCGGATGCGGAACGGCGATGTCAGCTCCGTGGGATGAATCGACGGTTTTCGCGTCGGAAACGCAGCGATTCATCCCACGCATCTGACACGTCCGTGAGCGCCGCAGAACCTACGACAAGGTCGAGCATTGATAGTTCTAGGATGATGCCCTTTCGGTGGCATTGAGTGGCTTCTCCGTAGCTCCCTCGCCCTTACTCCCGCCACGAGCTTGTACGTCCACGTCGAGTAGCGTTGGTCACCGTGAAAGATCCCCTGCGTATCCCCCGAGTCCTCGACGCCCTCCGCAGCGTCTGGGAGGCCCAGCCCGACCTGACCCTGCCGCAGGTCTACGGCATCCTCGAGACCAGGGGCATCGCCTGGAACTCCACCGACGAGGAGGTCCTGGAAGTGTTGGACGCGCTGGCCACCGAGCGTCCGGCTCGGTTGCCGGCGGACCTGAAGGAAAGTTCCGGCGGGTCCGGACGCTTCCTCGTCGAGACCGAGCAGCCCGCGCACCGGGTCACCATCGACGACACGTGGGCAGCGGTGCGTCCTGCGCGGTCGGGGCAGAAAACACGCGCCGGACGCCCCGGTGCCGCCGAGATGCCGCAGCCGACGGTGTGGCGCCACGGCGGGGTGCGGGCCGCCAGTGTCGGCGGGCCGCTGACCATCATCGACACCGAGGGCTTCGTTCACCGTTTCGGCCTGGTCAGCCGGATCGGCCAGATCGCAGAGGACGTCCCACCCGGTCCACTGACCTCGCTGAGTGGACTGCGTCGTGACCGGCTGGACGGGCACGTCTACCACCTGCAGCTCGTCGGTGACGAGTTCACCGGGGCGAGCCTGGTGGTCGACCGGACGCTGTGGCTGTTCGACGTCTCCCGGCGATCAGTCGAGCGGGACAACTTCCGTTGGATGTCTCTGGTCACCGCCGATGTCGGGGAGCCGGTGCAGGTGAAACTGGCGGACGGGACGATGCTGCGACTGCCGGAGCTGGAGCGCATCACCGTGCTGGAGTAAGGGTTTTCCACGGCGCGCCAAAGAATCAGGTAAGTCGATGAAACGTTTTGGCGGGGGCGTACGGTGGAACCAACGACGTATCCAACACCAAAAAGCACCCGAGTGCCCGAAAGTGAAGGTGAGTTCCGATGAAGAGCATCGGCCGACTCATGAAGATGTCCATCGGTGCCGTCGCCATGGCGACCGCATTCGCCGTCGCCCCGGCCGCCACCGCCGCCCCTGCTGACGACGGCGGTGCGGTCGCCCAGGCTGCATCGTCGAACAAGGCACTCCCGGGAATCGAGGACCTGCCTGACGCGGACGATGTGCAGGGCTGGGCCGACGACGCAGTCGAGAACCTCCCCGGCGAGGTCACCGACAACCTCCCTGACGAAGTCACCGACAACCTTCCCGACGAAGTCACCGAGAACCTCCCCGGCGACGACGACTCGCAGGATCAGGCGCCAGACCAGTCCCCCGCTCCGGCGCCGGACACCAACCCGGCACCCGAGCAGACGCCGCGTACGGGAACGGCCCCCTGTGCCGTGGAGGCCAAGGCCTGCATCGACCTGGGGAACCAGACCGCGTGGCTGCAGGACGGCAACGGCAACGTCACCCGCGGACCGGTGGCGATCAGTTCCGGCCGGGCCGGGTACGAGACGCCGCGCGGAACGACGCAGGTCACCCGCAAGATCGTCGACGAATGGTCGAATGAGTGGGATGCACCGATGCCGTACTCGGTGTACTTCTCGGCCGGCACGGGCTACCCGAACGACATCGGCATCGCCTTCCACGAGGGTGACCCGGGCGTCATGTCCCACGGTTGCATCCACCTGGCGCCCGGCGACGCCGAGGCCTTCTTCAACCACCTGCAGGTCGGGGACGTCGTCGACGTGGTGTGACCTGCTGACAGCAGAAACACCGTCAGAAGATCACGCGAGCAGGTAGACGACCGCTCCGAGAGTGGCGGCAATCGTACCGACGAGCGTCTTAATGACCGTCCAGGTCTTGAAGGTCTGGACGACGCTCATTCCGAGCAATCGGCCGATCATCCAGAAGCTCGCGTCATTGACGTGTGACAGAACCGAGGAACCGCCTGCGAGAACGATGGTCAATGCAGCGGTCTGCAGAGGGCTCAGTCCGGCCGCTTCCACTGACGCGCCCAGAAGACCGGCTGCCGTAGTGATCGCCACCGTCGCCGTACCCAGCGACACCCGGATGACCGCGGCGACAATGAACACCGCCAACACCAGCGGAAGACCGATGCTCTCCAGCGTGCCTGAAAGCGCATCGCCGATGCCGCTGGCGATCAGGACCCCGCCGAACATTCCACCGGCACCGGTGATCAACAGAACCGGGGCAATGGGCTTGAGCGAGTTGTCGAGCATGTCCTCGATGACTTCAGGGGTGTTCCCCCTGTTCACCCCGATCACCCAGCAGGCCACCAGGACGGTGATGAGGAGGGCGATCGGGGTCGATCCGATGAGCACCAGTCCGGAGGCCCAGGTGGCGTCGGCATCGATGACATCGAGATCCCCGAGCGTGGTGACGAGGGTGTTGAAGAAGATGAGGACAAGGGGCAGTGCCAGCAGGCCCACCAAAACCCGAACCCGCGGAGGCTCCATGTCATCGTCGTCTACCTGGGGCCCACCGGTGACCAGGTCCGGAACAGGCAGGTCGATGCGCTTGCCGATCCAGACTCCGTAGACGTAGCCGGCGAGGTACCACGTGGGAATGGCGATGACGAGGCCCACCATGATGACCAGTCCCACGTCGGCTCCGAACAGGACCGTCGCTGCAACTGCTCCCGGGTGCGGCGGCAGGAGCACGTGCATCGTGGACAGAGCTGCTGCCGCCGGCAGGACGTAGACCAGCACATTGCCACCGAGTCGTCGCGCGGTCGCGAGCAGGATCGGGAGCATCACCATGAATGCGGCATCGAAGAAGATCGGGAATCCGAACAGCAGGGAAGCCACACCGAGAGCGAGCGGCGCACGTTTCTCACCGAGTTTGTCGATCATCGCCGATGACAATGCCGCTGCACCTCCGCTGATCTCGAAGAGCCGCGCGAACATCACACCGAAGCCCAGCAGGAGGCCGACCTCCCCGAGGGTGCTGCCGAACCCGTCGAGCATGACGTCCAGCACTTCACCCAGGTCGATACCTGTTGCCATTGCCGTGCCGATACTGACGACGACAAGGGCTATGACGGGGTGCAGCTTCATCACGATGATGAGAAGCAGGAGCGCTCCCACCGCGGCAGCGGCAATGGTGAGCAGGAGCCCGGAACCGAAATCCTCCGGCTTGGGGACTACGCCGATGGCGACAAGAGCCACCGCAATGATCACGAGCCCGATTCCGAATGAACCGGACCCTGCCGCCTGAGTGGCGGCCTTCTGCTTCGATGACTTCCCGGTGGCTTCCAGGGCTGGAGAGTGAGACATCAAATACCTAACTGACTTCACGTCGGATGTAACTTGGGACAGCGCGAACCACATTAGGTTTGCGGGTACCTAAGCAAGTTAATCGGTTCGTCGAAACCAGTTGGTGGACGGCATCTGCCCTGTTCACCGTTCCCTTGCCGACAGGGGCCGGACGGTCATGTCCCCCAGAAAGTTTGGCGGAGACGAGGGGATTTGAACCCCTGGACGATTTCTCGTCGCTGGTTTTCAAGACCAGTGCATTCGGCCGCTCTGCCACATCTCCATCGCTACAGGTCCGGCCTGGGCCGTCGCAGCGGACCCAGTGTAGCGCACCGCCCCCGGGAAACCCCGAACCACCTCGTCGGAACCGGTGGTACAACGGGACGCATGGACACATCAGCCGCTTATTCAGGTGGTCATCGCCCCGCCGGTGTACGCCGTCGCACGTGGGCGATCGTCGGTGCCATCGCGGTCGTAGCGTCCTTCATCCTCCTACAGGTCACAGCTACGGTGGGCATCGCAGGCGCCGCAAGCAACGCGGCGACGGAATTCTTGCTGACCTGCCTGATCTTCCTCACTTTCTCCTGGGGGATCCTCGGCGGCATCGTGAACGCCACCGGGCTGAGCGCCCTGCGCGGGGCCGCACTCGGTCAGGTGGTCGTCGGCATCCTGCTTTTCATCGTGGGCCTGTGGTTCCGACACCAGGACGCCGGGGAACCGGTGATCTTCAGTGCCGGCCTCCTGGTCTACCCCGCTGTCGCACTGATCCTGAACCCGCTCATCGTGGGGGTGGTCGGCCACCGACGCTCCGGCCGCTGACCCCGGATTCTCCGTAGGCTGGTGACCATGAAGGCCATCATCCAGACTGACCTGAACGACCCCTACTCACTGTCCTGGCAGGACACCCACACCCCGACCCCGCACGAGGGCGAGGTTCTGGTGCAGGTCGCCACCGCCGGACTGAACCGCGCCGACACGCTGCAGGCCAAGGGACACTACCCGCCGCCGAAGGGCGTCTCGGAGATTCTCGGGCTGGAGGCCACCGGCATCATCGCCGACCCGAATGGCTGCACCCGTCCGGACGGCACCCCCTACGAGGTCGGCGACGAGGTCGGCGCGCTGCTCTCCGGCGGCGCCTACGCCGAGTACACCACCGTCCCGGTCGGCCAGCTCGTCCCGGTCCCCGACGGCTTCAGCCTGTCCGAGGCCGCCAGCGTCATCGAGGTCGCCTGCACCGTCTGGTCGAACCTGAAGATGACCGCCGACCTCGGGGAGGGCGACACCCTGCTGATCCACGGCGGTGGCGGCGGCGTCGGCATCTTCGCCATCCAGCTGGCCAAGGCCCTCGGAGCGCAGGTGGCGGTCACCGCCGGCAGTCAGGAGAAGCTCGACGTCTGCTCGCGCTACGGGGCGGACGTGCTGATCAACTACCGCGACGAGGACTTCGTCTCCGTCGTGAAGAGCATCGGCGGGGCGGACGTCATCCTCGACATCATCGGCGCGAAATACCTCGACGGCAACGTCTCCGCGCTGGCACCGGACGGTCACCTGGTGATCATCGGCATGCAGGGCGGTGTGAAGGGCGAGCTGAACATCGGCAAGCTGCTGAGCAAGCGCGGCAATGTCTCGGCCACCGGCCTGCGCTACCGCGACCGGGAGGACAAGGCACGAGTCGTCACCGAGACGGTGGAGAACGTGTGGCCGCTGCTGGAGAACGGCAGGATCACCCACCACGTCGACCGCGTCTTCGACGTGCAGGACGCCGCGGACGCCCACAAGGCGCTGCTGGCCGGGGAGATCACCGGCAAGGCCGTGTTCCAGGTCGCCAGCCTGTAGGAGGCGTGGCGGCCAGGGCCCAGGGATGGAGTGGGCTAGACCATGCCGCCGACGATGCGGACCAGCAGGTCCACGTCGAACTGGGTGTTGTGCGGCGCCAGGGCCACGCACACCGCGCCGCCCATCTCTGCGACACCCATCTGGTCGAAGAGGGCACTCTCCTCCAGACCCACGGTCTGGGCGACGACACCGTTGCTCAGCAGCCGCTCCCCCACGCTCGCGGCCTCGATGCCCTGCACCAGGAAACTGACTCTCGGCAGGCGGTCGACGTGGTTGCCCTGGCGTCCCCAGGTGGAGCCGTCGTGGGCCCCGTCGGCCTCGCCGTCGACACCGATGACGTGCACCCGGTCCAGGTCACGCAGTCCGTCGGTGAGGTAGTCCGCGAGGCCTCCCAGGTACTCCGAGGTGGAGGACAGCGACGTCTCCAGGCGCTCGCGGCGGGAACCCGAAGCGTCCTCGTCCAGCGACGCGAGGTGATCCACCACCGCGGGGACACCACCGAGCAAGCCCGGGGAGATGCCGTCGCGCTCCAGCGCGGCAACCCGGCGCGCGGCCAGGGCCTGCGGGTCCGGGACGGCGTGACGTCCGCGGCGCGCCTCGTTCGTGTGCAGTTCAGACAGCAGGGAGGGGTCGCGGAAGACCAGGGCGCCGACCTCCGGACCGCCGAGCGGGGCGATGTCGAGGGCGACGACGTCCGCGCCCCAGGCCTCGATGTCGATCAGGCGGTAGGGGGCGTAGGCACCGGCGTCGACGACGAGCCAGCCGTGGGACTTCGCACGCAGGGTGTCGGAGATCGCCCGGATGTCCGTGACCGTACCCAGGTGCGAGTTCGCCGCCGGCACCGCCACGATGGAGGTGTCGTTGCTGATCAGGCTGGTGTACTGCCATGCCGGCAGGGCACCGCTGGTCAGGTCCGCCTCCGCCCACAGCACCGTGGCACCGTAGAGGTCCGAGGCGAGCTTCCAGGGCGTGGAGTTCGCCGGGTCGTCGATGCGCGACAGGACGACCTCGCGTCCCATCCGCAGCTTCCGCGGCACCGCAGTGGCCAGGGTGCCCAGCAGGGCAGACCGCGACGGGCCCAGCACCACACACTCGGGGGACGCGCCGACCAGGTCGGCGATCGCCTCACGTGCAGCGGACACCGAAGCGTCGCCGCGGGGACGTCCTGAATCCCCCTGCAGCGGTGCGGCGCGGAAGGCGCGCGACACCGCGGAGCTGACCTTCTCGGGCAACTGTGCCCGCTGACCTGCATTCAGGTAGGTCCAGCCCTCGGACGACGACTCGTAGAGTCCACGCACCCTGGCGATGTCGAACACTGTCCGTCGACCCCTTTCCATTGCTGTCTCGACCGCCACTGATACTACATCCCCCACCGGACATCGGTAACAGAGTCGGTCAGCGGCCCTTTGCCCAGCATCGGGTCGCGTCAGTTTCCCCTCATGCCCCCACGGCGGGGTACCGTATCCACGTGTCCGATTCCGAGAAAACCACCGTCGCCGCCTCAGCGGAGTACGAGCGCTTCGTCGCCGTTCCCGAGGGCGACTCCTCCCCCGCGTCGAAGTCCCAGACTCTCGGCGCCGCGTGGGACGACCTGAAACGCGGCTTTGCCCAACACGAGCTCTGGCTCTCCCTGGGTTGGCAGGACATCAAGCAGCGCTACCGGCGCTCCGTACTGGGGCCGGTGTGGATCACCATCGCCACCGGTGTGATGGCCACGGCACTGGGGCTGATGTACTCCATGCTGTTCGACATCGCGATCCAGGAGTTCCTGCCGCATGTCGCCATGGGCCTGATCATCTGGTGGTTCATCGCCGGATGCATCAACGAGGGCTCCCAGGTGTTCATCGCCAACGAGGGCCTGATCAAACAGCTACCCAGTGCGTTGAGCGTGCACATCTACAGGCTGGTGTGGCGCCAGTTCCTCTTCCTCTGTCACAACCTGGTGATCTGGCTGATACTGCTGGTCGTCTTCCAGATCCCAGTGGGCTGGGAGGTAATCCTGGCCGTCCCGGGTCTTGCCCTGCTGGTGGTTAACGGTGTGTGGGTGTCGATGTTCTTCGGCATCATCGCCACCCGATTCCGTGACGTGGGGGCCCTGCTGGACTCACTGGTGCAGCTGCTGTTCTACATGACACCGATCGTGTGGATGGACGCCACCCTGAAGGACCGTATCGGTGAACTCGGCAACAAGGCCTACCTCGCTGAGCTCAACCCGCTGTACCACTACATGGCCATTGTCCGTGGTCCGATGATCAACCAACCGGTGGAGATGCGAAGTTGGCTTATCGTGATCGCCCTGACTGTGGTCGGCACCCTGTTCGCACTGGTACTCATGCGCAAGTGGCGTTCACGCGTCAGCTACTGGGTTTAACCGAGGCTAGGAGACTCCTTTGGTATCCATCGACACCTACAACGCGTGCGTCGACTTCCCCATCTTCGATGCGAAATCACGCTCCCTGAAGAAGGCCTTCCTCGGCGCGGCTGGCGGCGCCATCGGACGCAACGCCGACAACACCGTCGTCGTCGAGGCGCTCAAGGAGGTCAACCTGCACCTCAAGGAAGGCGACCGGATCGGCCTGGTCGGCCACAACGGTGCCGGCAAGTCCACACTGCTGCGCCTGCTGTCCGGCATCTACGAGCCGACCCGGGGTTCCGCCGTGGTCGAAGGCCGCGTCGCTCCGATCTTCGACCTCGGAGTGGGCATGGACCCGGAGGTCAGCGGTTACGAGAACATCGTCATCCGTGGACTGTTCCTCGGCGAGTCCAAGCGGTCCATGGAGAAGAAGATGGACGAGATCGCCGAGTTCAGCGAGCTCGGCGACTACCTGGCGATGCCGCTGCGCACCTACTCCTCGGGAATGCGCGTCCGACTGGCATTGGGTGTGGTGACCTCGATCGAGCCGGAGATCCTGCTGCTGGACGAGGGGCTGGGGGCCATCGACGCGTCCTTCATGGAGAAGGCCCGGGTGAAGCTGCAGGAACTCGTCGCGAAGTCCGGCATCCTGGTTTTCGCCTCGCACTCCAATGAGTTCCTGGCGCAGCTGTGCGACTCGGCACTGTGGGTCAACCACGGCGAGATCAAATCCTGCGGGCCGGTCGACGAGATCGTGGGACAGTACGAGGGGCCGGCGGCGCAGGAGCACGTGCGCACCGTGCTGAAGGACCTGGGGCGACTGTAGGGCAGCTGCAGTTCGGACGCTGCGCTGCAGTTGCGCTGCCGTAGCGCAATTTCGTCGCTACCCTGGGGGGTTCCGGGGCCCGGTCATTGTCGGCCGGGCCCATCTGTTCATCCCCGGCCTTGAGGACACACGTGAAGCTCGCGAACCCTTTCTCCCGTCGCCGTAGGAACGGCGCGTCCAATGACGCCGACACCTCGTCGGCAGGGACGTCCGCCGACGTCAGCGAGGACGAACTCTCCCCCGAATCCCGGGAAGCGCTCAAGGGCATCGCGGATCTGGACGAGCCGGACGGCACGTTCGCCCGTCAGTTCTTCAAGGCGGTCGACAAGGCCTCCGGGGCCCAGGCGCCGGCGATCGAGAAGTACGTCAACCACATCCAGCGCAGGCACGGGAAGAAGTCGGTCGAGCAGCAGCAGAAGGTCATCGACAGGCACTTCCGCACGCTGGCGACAGGCACCGGCGCGGGAACGGGTGCGCTGGCCTTCTTCCCCGGCATCGGCACGTTCCTGAGCATGGGCGCGGCCGGCGGTGAGGCGCTAGGGGTGGTCGAGGTCTTCGCCCTCTACACGCTGTCCAGCGCCAGGCTGCGCGGCATCGACATCAGCCACAAGGAGGCGCGTCGGCGACTGATCCTGTTCAGCATCGCCGGTGCCGCGGGCAATGAGGCCGTCTCCGCCGCCTCGGGCGCCAAGGGAGTCAGCGGGCTGCGGAAACTGGGCGGTGCCAGTGACGCCGAGAAGCGGAACATCAACTCACGGTTGGGACGCATCGCCTTCCGGCAGCTGCGTCGGCGGATGACCGGTGCTGCCTTCGCGAAGATGCTGCCGTTGGGAGTCGGCGCGGTGCTCGGTGCGCGGGCGAACCGGAAGCTGGCGCACTCCATGGTCCGCCACACCAACGCCGTGCTCAGCGAGTCGGGGAAGAACGACTGATCAGCGTCGTCCGACGACCGGCCTGCGCCCTACACTGGGACCATGCCCGCCTCCACCGGTCACGATCCACACCTGCGCGAACTCGGTGCGTTCCTGCGCACCAGGCGAAGCGAACTCGAGCCGTCCGACCTGGGGATCACCCGCGCCGCCACCCGCAGCAGGGTCCCCGGCCTCCGACGCGAGGAGGTCGCCGAACGTGCCCGGATCAGCAGCGACTACTACGCACGCATCGAACAGGGGCGACTCGCGCCCTCGCCGGAGGTGCTCGCGGATCTGGCGGAGGCCCTACGCCTGACCATCGATCAGGCTGACTACCTCGGCGTGCTCGCCGACCACGCCGGGGCGCCCAGCCATGTGCTCTCACGGGGAGCGTCCACCGGGGACCACCGGTCCCCTCTGGTGCGACCCCAGATGTCGCGACTGATCGACCAGCTCACCGACACACCCGCGTTGGTGCTCGGTCCGCGCATGGACGTCCTCGCGTGGAACGCGTTGGCCAGCCGGGTCTACGTGGACTTCGCCGCTGTGCCGACACCGGAACGCAACTACGTGAAACTGGTGTTCACCGACGACCGGATGAGGTCACTGTTCGACGACTGGGAGTCGGTCGCCCGGGCCTGCGTGGCGATTCTGCGTCGCGAGGCGGCGGCGAACCCGTCGGACCCGGAGCTGACATCCCTGGTGGGTGAGCTGACGGTCGCCGACACGACGTTCGCTGAATGGTGGGCGTCCCACGATGTAGCCCGTCAGGATTTCGGGACGAAGCTCCTGCACCATCCCCTGGTCGGTGATCTCACACTGGACTGGGACATCTTCCGCCATGCCGCCTCGCCCGAGCAGCAGCTCGTCCTGAACTCGGTGGAACCCGGGTCGGTCACCCAGGAAAGACTCGGACTGCTGGTGAAAGGCCCGCTCCCAACCCAGGAAAAATCTTCCTAGGTTCAGATCCTGTCTGGTTACCTTCTTCTCTCCGCACCACGATGGAGATCACCACGGCAATCCACCACCCGCTGATTGCCGTCCCCGATCTACGTGAGGAGCACACGTGAGCACTGCAGTTGATACCAACCCAGGCACAACCCAGGACGTCACCTTCCGCAATGCGGACATGTACTGGGACATCGCGGCCACCATCCACTTCCCGCCCGAGTTCGACGAGAACTCGTCCTACCCGGCGGTCGTCGCCGCTCACCCGATCGGTTCCTGCAAGGAGCAGACCTCCGGCAATGTCTACGCCCCCGCGCTGGCGAAGGCCGGGAACGTGGTCATCGCCTTCGACGCCAGTTTCCAGGGCGCCAGCGGCGGCTCGCCGCGCTTCCGCGAAGACCCCGCAGAACGCGTCGAGGACTTCCGCCGCGTGGTGGACTACCTGGTCACGCTCCCCTACGTCAATTCCGAGCGCATCGGTGTCCTCGGCGTCTGCGGTGGCGGCGGATACACCCTGAATGCAGCGCTGACCGAGAAGCGGTTCAAGGCCGTCGTCTCGATCACCGGCGTGAACTTCGGACGACTCCAACGGGAGAATGCCGCTGCCGCGTCCGACGAGGGTGTGCTCAATGCGCTCGCCGGCATTTCGGAGCAGCGGACCTCGGAAGCCCGCGGCGCCGACAGCCAGACCACCACTCTCCTTCCGGATTCCGCTGAGCAGGCACAGGAACTCGGTGACGTCGACGTCATCGAGGCCTTCGACTACTACCGGACCGACCGCGGGAAGCAGGACAACGGCTGCGTCCTGTTCGAGGCGGCACACGGGGCAACGGCACTGGGTTGGGACGCCTTCCACCTCGCCGACGAACTGCTCGACCAGCCCCTGCTGGTCGTCATCGGGGACAAGCAGGGTGCTTTCGGCGCCTACCGCGACGGGCGCGAGATCTACGAGAAGGCGGCGTCCACGGACAAGGAGCTGCTGGAGCTCGAGGACGTCTCCCACTACGACCTCTACGACCAGGCCAACGGGGCCGGGAAGGCGTTGGAGCGGGTGATCCCGTTCTTCGCTGAGAGGCTCTGACTGCCTCGACGAGCCGCACACCGTTTCCACTGGCCCTACATGGCACAATGATCCCCATGTCTGAACCCTCCGCAGTCGTCCTGGACCCGTCAGGGACCACCGCAGCCGTCATCGTCACCTACAACCGTGTCGATCTGCTGCAACACTCCCTGAAGGTGGTCTGCGAGCAGACCCACCCGGTCGACAAGGTCATCGTCGTCGACAACGGCTGCCAGGACGAGGTCCGCGTCCTTCTCGAGGAACTCGCCGGCGACCGCGCGGTGTACGTCCCCTCGAAGACGAACCTCGGAGGCGGCGGCGGGTTCGCCCTCGGCTTCCTCACCGCACTGTCGCTGGGCGTGGACGCGGTGTGGTGCGCCGACGACGATGGACGCCCCGCCGACGAGAACGTCCTGGCGACCCTCTACGAGGTCGCCGAGCGCAACCAGCTGGCGGAGGTGTCGCCGGCGGTGTGCAACATCGCCGAACCGGAGCGTCTGGCGTTCCCGCTGCGCCAGGGGGTCGTGTGGCGTCGCTACCTGCACGAACTGGAGGGCGACTTCCTGCCCGGCATCGCCAGCCTCTTCAACGGCGCGCTGCTGAGCGCGAAGGCGATGGAGGTCATCGGCGTGCCGGACTACCGGCTGTTCATCCGGGGCGACGAGGTGGAGTACCACCGTCGCCTGGTGCGCTCCGGGCTACCCTTCGGAACCTGCCTCACCACGTCCTACCTGCACCCGGACGGTGCGGACGAGTTCAAGCCGATCCTCGGTGGGCGGATGCACACCCAGTACCCGGACAATGAGTCGAAACGCTACTTCACCTACCGCAACCGCGGCTACCTGATGAACCAGCCGGGCATGCGTCGGCTGCTGCCGCAGGAGTACGCCCGGTTCGCCTGGTTCTTCCTGGTGCAGCGTCGCGACATCAAGGGCTTCCGCGAGTGGCTGGCACTGCAGGCGAAGGGCCGTGCGGAGAAGTTCTACCGGCCATGAATGGGCAACGCTGGCAGCGGCGGTATGGGGCGGTATCGGCCACCCTCGGCACCGCGGCCGCGCTGGCGTCCTGTGGTTCCCCGCCTGACTACGTCGGCGAAGTCGGCACCATGGTCGACGCCGACGGTGCCATGACCGTCTTCGTGCACACCTGCGGCCACGACATCGACGAGGTGACCGTGGCGGCTGACGGTGACACGATCGCCCCCTTTGTTCCGGACGTCCCGTTCTCCGGTGCACAATCCTTCGCGCTCGGCGGACCTGCGCCTTCGGGGTGGGACGCGTCGGCTGAAACGAAGACAGTTCCGCAGGACCCCGATTCTGCCGCCACCATCACCGTGGACGTCACCATGCACAGCCCCGGCACCGACGTGGAGTTCCGGAGCGGGGAGGCCACTATGGCAGGTCTGACCGACCAGAAGGACAGGATCGTGATGGGAACTCCTCACAAGAGCGGTGACCAGTCACTCACCGACCCTCCGGAGTGGGACGACGCCTGCTCCCACGGTCGCCACAGCCCCGAGATCAAGGGCGCCGACGAGTAGGCGCACTTCCGCCGACAGGGCCTTCCCTGGACCCGAGAATTCCCATGGCTGGAGGTACGCAGTCAGGGTGGTTCGCGTACCTCCAGCCATGGGAATTTCACACGGTAGAACGGTGGAGCGGAGAGCCCAGGCACCTAGTTCCGGAAGATGATCCAGCGCTGGATGATGAAGTTCAGCACCGTCGCGGTGCCCTGGGCGATGACGAAGCTGATCGCACGCACCCAGAACTTGTCGAGGTCCATGTCCTCCAGCCACGGGATGCTCACCGTGTACAGGGTGACCTGCACGCCGTAGGTCACCAGGTAGGAGAACATGGTGATGAGGAAGCGCTTGACCGAGGCCTCCGCCTGGAAGGTCCAACGCCGGTTGATCAGGTAGGCGGTGAGCGTACCCAGGATGAAACCGATGGTTTTGGAGACACCGTCGCTCATCCCCGCCAGGAACAGCAGGTAGGTGCTGCCGAAGTCGACGACCGCGCCGACCACGCCGGTGGCGATGAACCGGAACAGCTGCGTCTTCAGGCCCAGCCGTTCGACCTCACCGACCGGGGTGTCCGATCCTGCAGGCGCATACTTGGGCGCCTGCTGATCCGCGGTGTCCCCGGTCCCGTTGACCTGTTCGGTCACTTGGCCTCCTTGGTGTCGGAGTTGTTGTCGTTGTCAGTGGAGCCGCTGTCGTCATCCGCTGGCGCGTCCTCCGGCAGAGGCGTGACGTGGGTGGCGACCCGGTGGTCACGGGCGGCGCGGAACGTCCACACCTTGTTGATCAGGAAGTTCACCGGGATCGCCACGATGACACCGATCAGGTTGCCCCAGTAGATCGGGTCGCGCAGACCCGTCGACCCGTCGAAGAACTCCCGCGACAGGTGGATCGGCGACTCCGGGTTGATCATCGCGGTCTGCACCATCAGCGTGACCACCAGGCCACCGGCGCCGACCAGCATGAAGGAGAACATCTCCTTGAACCAGGAGGACTTTCCGGCGGTCTGGAAGGTCCACCGCCGGTTGAGGTTGAAGTTCCACAGGTTCGCGACCACGAACGCCAGCGTCGAGAACACGTGGTACCAGCGGATGTTGTAGTCGGTGCCCAGCAGGTTGGCGAAGACCTCGTGGCCGTCGTGGCCCCACAGCCACTGGGTGGTCTTGTTCGCCACGACCACGACACCCGCATTGACGACGACGCCGGACGCACCGACGATGCCGAACTTCATGAACTGCCGGATCAACCGGCGGGTGCGCTCGGCGGCACGTCCCCCAGGACGGGGCGCGCCACCGCCGACGGAGCCCGTGTGGGCGTCGCCGTCGGAGGAGTCGGGCCGTTCGGCCAGGGTGTCAGTCACGTGGTTCGGATCCATTTCGTCTTGCCTGCAGGCACCGGACGTCAGCCGGTGGTTATCGCTAATACGCTACTTCCCCCGGCAGCATTTTTCGACTGACGGCGCCTGTGAACCGTGTCCGTGTCGTCTCAGACTTCCCTGGGAGAATTCCCGTCTCGCCGCTGGAGCAGGAAGCGGTACATCTCGAGCCGCTCCACCAGGCTGCACCGCCGGACAAGCGGAGTCACGCCCGACACCGTCCCCTCACGCTGTCCCCACACGTCAGCTCCGCAGGTGGCGAGGACGTGCCCTGTCGCCGCGGACAGACGTCGGATCTCCCCGGCATCCAACGGATCGGACGACAGTTTTCCGACGTCCGGTGCGAGGTCCGCGTCCGCCCGGGTGAAGCCCAGTGCCGCCATCAGCATCTCGGTGATCTCGTCGGACGCCGTCCGGTCCGAGAGCGTCGACAGAGCAACGATCCGGGCCCAGGCAGCGGCCCGACCCACCGGGGTCGTCTCCGCCGGCAGGGTCGACAGCACCGACTGGATCCCCTCCGACACCTGCGCCGGACGTTCCAGGTCCAGGGCCTGCAGCAACGGGGTGAACTCGTAGAGGTCCCCGGCGAGCAGCAGATCGTGCAGTTCAGGGGCGATGCCCGCGAGGATCTGCTCGACGGTCTCCTCTCCGGTCAGCGTGACGTTCACGGCCGCGAGGTCCACCTCGCGAGGGATCCCGGACGTCCTGGCCACGGTTCCCGCTGTATCCGCGGCGCCCGCTGTGCTCACAGTGCCCTGCTCGTCGATGAAGTCGCCGGCCAGGCACACCGCGTCCGGGGTGTGGTCGTCCCTGGTCATGGAGCCCGCGGTGGTCACGGTGAACACCACACCGTCGGCGAAGAGGGTGGCTGTGCCGTCGCGTCCCAGGGCCTCGCGGAGCGGGGTGCCGATGGGTCCGCCCGTGCGACTGTAGACCCGCAGGCGGTCACTTCTCCGGGCGTGCAGTGCCCAGGTCACGGGAGCGTCACCGGAGACCGAGCTTCCTGCATCCCCCGCGTCCTGCAACATCCGCACCGCACCCGGCCAGGAGAAGGAGATCAGCACCGCACGGACCGTCTCGGCGACCGACATCGCACTGTTGACCCCCAGTGCCCTGGTGAAATACCCCTCGCCGGTCCGGTGATGCTCCGCCAGCAGCAGGAGGGTGACGTCCTCCCCGTCCCCCGGCTCGTCGTCGTCCTCCCCACCGTCGAACCTCTGCGGTGCCGCGCTTCCGGCAGCATTCGCGACTGCGCCCTGCACCGTGCGTTCTCGGGTGTCCCGTACCGCGTCGAGGAGCGGGAGCGGAAGTACCGCCGCCAGGCCATCACTGACCGCCGCGCCACGGGCGCGGTCGGTCCAGGGAGCTTGGCGTGCGTTCATGCCATCCAAGGGTAGCGGCGTTGGGCAGGACGTGCCGGTCAGCGCAGCACCACCGGCAGGGCCCGCAGCTCACCGCCGAGCCGCTGTGCCCGCAGTTTCTCGGCGGCGTTCCAGTCCCTGACCAGCCACCGCACCCCACGTGCCGTCGCCATGCAGGCGGTGACCGCGGCCGCCGCGTCCCCGGTCAGCCCCTGCGGAGCCGGGCCGTCCTGCGCGGCGTAGGAGATCTCGCCCCACGTCGGCTGACGCTTGCCGGGATTCTCCTCGGCGAACTGCTCCTTGTTGCGTTCCAGCTCCGCGGCTGCGTTCTCCACCGTGGCGTCCAGGTCCACGACCTGTGCGGAGTCCGGCAGGGCTGCCAGCGTGGCGTCCTGCGTCTCACCTGCGACGACGACCGGACGCGCCAGCAGCAGCTCCAGCACCGCGTCGCGGTCGCCGCGCTGTTCGATCCAGTCGGCGTCGGCGGCGAAACCGTGGACGCCGGCATCGTCGACCAGCCAGGCGCCACTGAAGTCGCCGAGCAGGACGCGGGCGTCGACCTCGACCTGCCACACCGCGGTGGCTTCGCCGACGGTGGCTGCGACGAGCAACGGCGGGTCCTGGGGGCGCGTCGCCCCGGCCTGGGCTGCCTGTGACTGTTCGCTCATCATGCCTTCCCGTCCCCGGCGCGACCTGCCTGACGGCGGGACTGGACCGTGTTCACCCCGACGGCCGCAGCGGACTGCAGCAATCCGTTCACCGTGTTCGGAACCCGGCGGCACAGCCCGCCGACCACCGGCAGGCGTCCACCGACCTTTCTCACCACCGACTCCCCGACCGCGTCGAACTTCTCGGTCAGGAATCCGATGACCGTGGCCATTCCGAGGAATGGGCCACCGATCATCAGCGCGGTGCGCACCTGCCCTACCGGGGACTGCTCCCGCCAGTTCTCCTTCGCTTTGGCGAGGTTCTCCGAGACCTCCTTCCGGGCCTCTTCCGAATGAGACGACCGGAACGCGGCGACAGCGAACGGCGCAGCCGTGCCGACGAGCACCACGGCCTGCCCGGTACGGCGCAACCACGGCGTCGACACAGCGTCCCGCAGCGCGTAGTAGCCCAGGGTGGCAGCGACGACGGCGGCCAGCTGGGCGGGAGGCATCGGGTCGCTTGCGCTCGGCGGTGCGGTCGTGACAGTTGCTGCAGACGCTGCGGACGGGTCAGTCATCGGTGTGGCGCTCCTCGTACTGGTCGGGGTGTCGGCCGGGTTCGTTGCCGAGTCTAGGTGAGCGCCCGGACACGGGGTATCGTCGGTGACCATGTTCGGACGAGATAAAGGCACGGGCGAGCGCGACCGCGCCAAGCAGAAGATGCGGCGCAACATCGCCAAGGCCACCAAGGGTGAGCCGGCGGGGTCCAAGGGGGCGCGTGCGGAGACCAGCGTGGTCGGCGGCACGGTGGAGGACAAGCACTACGAAGCCGCCCAGCACGTCGAGGCCCCGCTCAACGAGTTCATGGTCCGGCTGCTCGCCCAGGAGCTGCCGGTGCTGGATTCCACCAGCCGACGGATCATCAACCAGGAGCTGCGCGAGCACAAGGAGGCGGGGAAGCCGCAGATCACCTGTGTGGCGGAACTGCCGGAGGTCGTCCGGGAGATCCTGGAGTTCTAGGCGGAGTTCTGACCGGACGGTACCTCCCGGTCAGTCCAACGCCAGCTCCCGCATGAGGTCCGCGTAGCGCCGCCGCACCTGCTCGTCCTCGGCGTAGCGCGACGCAGCCGCCATCCGGTGTGACACCGCGTCCACCAGCCACGGGGTGTCGGCCCGTCGGGCCTGCTGCACCACCGACTCGAAGATCATCATCGCCGCATCGTCGCGCCCCTGCACGTGCAGCAGCAGCGCCTCCTCGGTCAGCGCCTCCAGCCGGGCGGCGCCCACCGGCTTGGCAGGACGGGACGGCTCACCGTCACTGTCGGGTTCTCCGGGTCCGCCGGAGGCGCCGGCACCGCCAACAGCGGTCTCCGCCGCCTTAGCCTCACCGGCCGCCCACCCGGTGAGCTCGAGGGCGACGTCGACCCGCTCGGCGTGCACCAGCCCACGGTTGATGAGCAGCACCCCGTCGACCAGTTCGCTCGCCGCCCGCTGCGGGCTGGTGGCCTGCGCCAGGTATTCGTGCGCCTCGGCGAGGCGTGCCCGCTGTGCCGCCCATTCGGCCTCGAAATGGTCCGCGGTCAGCGCGGTCGCCAACCGGGTGGCCTGCAATTCGCGGCGGAAACGGGTCGACGGGAAGCGCATCCAGTCCAGGCCCTCGACCTCGTCGAAGCCCTCGATGATCATCGCCGCCCGCGGGAAGTCACGGTCGTCGAGGCAGGCCGCGGCACACCTGACCTGGCTTTCCGCGGCATACTCCCATAGTCCCCAGTGCTCGGCGGTCGCCGCCGCCTCAGAGTGGGTCTCCGCGGCGACGCGGTGGTTGCCCAGCGCGGACAGGGTGTCACCTCGGCTGGAGATCAGCCGGACGCGGCGGGAGTGGATGTCATCCTCGGCGGCAATAGCGTCCATAGCGTCCATGCCGTCCATGCCGTCCGCGTCGGTCGACGCGCCGCCCTCCACGGCCCCCGGACTCTCCTCCTGCACCTGCTCCAGCAGATCCAGCGCCCGGTCATAGACGCAGAGAGCCTCGAAGTACACGCCGCTTCCGGCCATCGCGATCCCCAGTTGCGCCAGGTCGTCCTGCAGATCCGGGGCGTCCTCCCCGGCACGTTGGGCAGCGGCGGGTGGATCGTCCGGCACAGGCGCCTCCTCCGGCACCGGCGGCAGAACCAACGCGACCGCGGTGGTGTACTGCGCCACGGCGTTGAGCGCCTCGGTGGCGGTGGCGTCAAGCTGCGCGATACCGACCATCAGACCGGTGCCGACCTGTGGCACCGCCCGCGGGGCGAAGCGCGTCACCCGACGCAGCGCCCGCAGCCCCAACGACAGGGCGTGCAGGTCAGGGAACACCCCGCCCATGAGGATGTCCTGCTCGATGATCTCGCGGACGAGTCGGCAGGATCCCTCCCACTCGCCGGCGATGGCGTTGACGCGGTTGGTGAGGATCTCCACCGGAGGCGCACCGGCGTCCTCCGCCTCGTCCTGCGCCTCCTGCCGGAGGCTGAGCACGTTGTCGATCTCGACGATCACGGGGTCGGTCGGACGCTCCGGGTCGGCGTCGCCGTCACCGTCGCTGTCGTCGCGATCATCATCGTCGTCGTCGCCCTCGCTGTCCACGAAGGCGGTGACGGCGCGTTCGTAGCGGTTCACCAGCTCCGACAGCAGTGCCGAGTACTCCCCGTCGCCACCGTTGTCACGCAGCTCGACAAGCCGGTCCACCCCGACCGACACCGCCTCGACCAGGCCCAGCGTCGAGTACAACATCGTGGCCAGCAGGGCGTCCTCCGTGCCGAGGCCGGCGACGTCGACGGGACCGGCGACGGGCACCTCCGGGGTGGGGCGTCCGGACAGCTCACCGGAGAAGTCGGCGACCTCCGGCGGCAGCTCCAGCTGGTCGTGCTCGATCCAGCCCGGCAGGCGCGGCGGCATCGGCGGGATCGCCGAGATCACCGGTGAGTTCAGCCTCGTCTCGGCGGCGTCCGAGAGGGTGTCCACCGACGCGCCCTCCGGCATGACGTGCAGGCCCAGGCCGATCGTGGACTCGGAGTCGTTGTCGTTGCGCAGGTCCAGGGCCGCCGCGGCCTCGCGGGCGGTCTGGCCGGTCCACGCAGCCAGCTGCGCGACGGTCGGTGCCGCACCGGACGCCGTGCCCGCACCCTCAGCGTCCCATCCGATGCGCGCCACCCAGTGCGACACCGACGGCAGGGAGGCGAACAACGGGCGGACCTCGCCGAAGCCGGCGTCGGCGGCCGCCTTGTAGACCGTGTGCATCCCGGCGAGCAGGTGGACGTCCCCCTCCGGTTCGCGCCGGTCCAGCCCCATCAGCGGCAACAGCCGGTCCACCAGCCCCAACGCCTGGCGCTCCCGCCCGGTCTGGGCAAGGAACTCCGCGACCTGCAGCATCGCGTCCGACATCATCGGCTCGCCGGCCGCCCGGTCGGCGACGAAACACGCCCGCGAGGCCGAGGTCTCCGGCGGCAGGATCCCGGCCAACGGAATCAGCGACTCCGCCACCATCACCGTCGGCTGCGACCGGGTCTCCGGCGCGGCGACCATCTCGTCCACCAGCGCGGCAGCACCCTCCAGGTCACCGCACTGCAGCGCGGTCATCGCGCGGACGTCCATGTCCCGTTGGAAACGGTAGGCGTCGTCCCAGTCCGGGGCGTCCGGCAGCGACGGTGCGTCGAGCATGCGGATCAGCGCCTGCGCGCCGTCGAAGTCCCCGGTCGCCAGCCGGACGCGGACCCGCAGTTCGGATACCTCGTCCTCCGGCAGGCCGAGCGCGGCCAGCGCGTCGAAGGCCTGGGCGTTGAGCTCCTCCAGCTGCGTGGCGGTGACCGCCGGGGACAGGGCCGCATTGAGGATGACGTCCTGCCACACCAGCACGAAGACGTTCGGCAACTGGCCGCCGTCCATCGCCTGCCCCTCCGCGCCACCGACGGCGTCCGGGTGGGCGGGGAAACGCATCGGGTCCCTGCGGTGCAGCTGCCACAGACGGGGCAGCAGGGACAGCACATGCGACAAGCCGTCGCCGCGGGCCTCGCGTTCGAACAGGCGTAGCAGATCGATGCGGTAGGCGAGCTCGTCAGCCCCTGCAGACACCCCGACACCCGCGTCGTCGCCAGATTCACTGCCAACTCTCAGGAAATCCGCGAGTTCCTCACACTGACGCAGGTAGACGTCCTCCCCGACCTCGCCGCGCGCCCGTCGGCCCCGCAACGACTCCCACCGTCGTGCGACCGAGGTCACATCCTGCGAATCTTCCGCCCAATCCATAGCCCAACTATGGCATGACTTCACCACCCTCGGCGGTAGGGTGGTGAATTATGGAACTGAAGACGCACACCCGGACACTGACCGGTTGGGGCCGCACCGCACCCACCACGGCCGAGGTCCTCTCCACCCCGGACGTCGACGTCATCGCCGCCGCCGTCGCCCAGGTCGCCGACGACAACGCCGACAAGCCCGACCACCTCAAGCGCGGCGTCATCGCCCGCGGCATGGGACGCTCCTACGGCGACCCCGCCATGAACGCCGGTGGCCTGGTCATCGACATGCAGGAACTCAAGCAGATCCACTCCATCGACCCGGACACCGCACTGGTCGACGTGGACGCCGGAGTGACCCTGGACCAGCTGATGAAGGCCGCGCTGCCCTACGGTCTCTGGGTCCCGGTGCTGCCTGGCACCCGCCAGGTCACCATCGGTGGCGCGATCGGCCCGGACATCCACGGCAAGAACCACCACTCCGCCGGTTCCTTCGGTGACCACGTGGTCTCCATGGAGCTGCTCGTCGCCGACGGCCGCGTCCTGCACCTGGAGCCGGAAGGCTCCGCGGACGACCCGGACGGCACCCTGTTCTGGGCCACCGTCGGTGGCATGGGCCTGACCGGTGTCATCCTGCGCGCTTCGATCCGGATGACGAAGACCGAGACCGCGTACTTCATCGCCGACACCGACCGCACGGACACGTTGGACGAGACCATCGCGATTCACTCCGACGGCTCCGAGGTGAACTACACCTACTCCTCGGCCTGGTTCGACTGCATCTCGCCGGAGCCGAAGCTGGGACGCTCCACCATCTCCCGCGGCTCCCTGGCCACCCTGGACCAGCTCAAGGAGTTCGCCCCGGAGCTGGCGAAGGACCCGCTGAAGTTCAACGCCCCGCAGCTGCTGACCATCCCGGACATCTTCCCGTCCTTCACGCTGAACAAGCTGACCCTGTCCGCTGTGGGCCTCGCGTACTACACGATGGGTGCGCCGGCGCGGAACAAGATCAACAACCTGACGCAGTTCTACCAGCCGCTCGACCTCTTCGGTGAGTGGAACCGCGGCTACGGCCCCAAGGGCTTCCTGCAGTACCAGTTCGTGGTGCCGACCGAGGCCGTGGAGCCGTTCAAGGAGATCATCCGCGACATCCAGAAGTCCGGCCACTACTCTGCCTTGAACGTCTTCAAGCTCTTCGGTGAGGGCAACCGGGCGCCGCTGAGCTACCCGATGAAGGGCTGGAACGTGTGCGTCGATTTCCCGATCCGCAAGGGTCTGGGCGCCTTCCTCGACTCCCTGGACGAGCGCGTCATGGAGTTCGGCGGACGCCTCTACCTGGCCAAGGAGTCCCGCACGACCGCGGAGAACTTCCACAAGATGTACCCGGGCCTGCAGGGCTGGCTGGATACCCGCCGTGAGATCGACCCGACCGGCGTCTTCGCCTCCGACATGTCCCGCCGCCTCGAGCTGAACTAGCGATCACTTAGGAGCCTTTTCAATGATCAATGCTGTGGGCAAGCCCCAGTCCATCCTGCTGCTCGGCGGTGCGTCCGACATGGGCCTGGCCGTGGTCGAGGAGTTCCTCACCCGCGGACCGGCCCGCGTCGTCCTGGCCGCCCGTGGCGGCGAGGACCTGTCGCCGGCGATCCAGCGCATGGAGGACGCCGGTGCGTCCACCGTGGACACCATCGACTTCGACGCCACCGACTTCGACTCCCACGAGGACGTCTTCAACCACATCTGGGACAAGGGCGACATCGACCTCGCCGTCGTGGCCTTCGGTGTGCTCGGCGACAACGAGGAGCAGTGGACCGACCAGAAGAAGGCCGTGCTCGCCGCGCAGGTCAACTACACGGGTGCGGTGTCGGTGGGCGTGCTGCTGGCCGACCGGATGAAGCAGCAGGGCCACGGCCAGATCGTGGTCTTCTCCTCGGTCGCCGGCGAGATGGTCCGCCGCTCGAACTTCGTCTACGGCTCCACCAAGGCCGGCACCGACGGCTTCTACCGCATGCTCGGTGAGGCGCTGCGCGGCACCGGCGTGCGGGTGCTGACCGTGCGCCCGGGCCAGGTGCGGACGAACATGACCGAGGGTCTGGACGACGCCCCGCTGACCGTGGACAAGACCGACGCCGCCAAGGCCGTCGTCGCAGGTGTCGACGGCAAGAAGGCCGTTATCTGGATCCACCCGCTGTTCCGCTGGATCATGCTGATCCTGAAGAACCTGCCGCAGTTCGTCGTGCGTCGCCTGCCGCTGTAGGACGTCATGGCACCGTAGGGCACCGTACGGCGCCCACCGGCGACGCCGGTGCGTCCTACCTGTCACATTTAGCACCTCCGCCGTTGCGCCCCGAGCGCCCGCAATCTCCTGACCTGCACGTATCAGCAGGTGAGAAACGGGCGAGGTGCTAATTCTGCACTCAGTGGGCCCGCGCGGGCTCCGCCACCGGTGCGTCCGCCCGGTCGTCAGCTGATTCGACCGCCGAGTCGTGCACCGAGGAGGCCTCGCTCAGCGAACGGTCGCTCCAGCGGGAGGCCTTCCGCAGCTTCACCGCCCAGAGCGTCGCGACCACGGAGATCACCGCGGTCAGCGCGAGGTAGCCGGCCGCTGCCCAGGGCAGCCCGCCATTGGCCTCCATCAATGCGGTGAGGATCATCGGGGTCAGGCCGGAGGCGTAGATCCCGGAGAACTGGTAGACCACCGACATCCCGGTGTAGCGGACGTCCGTCGGGAACAGCTCGGCGAAGAAGGTACCCTGAGCGGCGTAGAACACGCCGTGAATGACGCCGAAAACGATGATCAGCCCGACGAAGAGCAGCACCAGTGAACCCGTGTTGAAGAGGGCGAACACCGGGATCACCGCCACCCCGTAGAGGGCCACGCCGATACCGTAGAGCAGTCCGGTGCCGTACTTGTCGACCAGGCTTCCTGCGAACGGGATGACGACAGCCATCACGCCGGACGCCGCGGCAACCGCCAGCAGGACGCCGACCTCGTCCATCGCCAGCGTCGCGGTGGCGTAGGTGATCACGAAGACGCCCCAGGTGTTGAAGGAGCTTCCCTCCGCCCAACGGGCGAGGCAGCCGGCGATGGTGTTCTTTCGCAACTGCGGGTCGGCGAGCAACTTGCGGATGGGGGTGCTGGCGGTGTTCAGGGTCTTCTGCGTGGCGACGAAGGCCGGGGTTTCGTCGACGGCGAGCCGGACGATCACTCCGACGACCACCAGGACGATGGACACGGCGAAAGCGATGCGCCACCCGTAAGCCAGGAACTGCTCGTCGTCGAAGACCGTCTGGAGCAGGGCGAACACCACGGTGCCGATGCCAAGTCCGAGCGCCAGGCCGATCTGCGGCACGGAGCCGAAGCGCCCTTTCTTTCCTGCCGGGGCATGCTCGACGGCCATGAGGACCGCACCGGCCCACTCACCGCCGAGCGCGAAGCCCTGGATGATGCGCAGCAGAAGCAGCAGGATCGGGGCGATCACGCCGACCTGTTCGGCGGTCGGCAGCGCGCCCATCAGTGTGGTCGCGATTCCCATCAACAGCATGGTGATGGCGAGCGTCTTACGTCGGCCGATGCGGTCGCCGATGTGCCCGAAGACCAGGCCACCGATGGGACGCATCACGAAGCCGACCGCGAAGGTCGCGAAGCTGAGCATGGTGCCAACGAAGGAACTCTGGTCGGGGAAGAACAGCTTGTTGA
Organism: Candidatus Corynebacterium avicola; assembly: GCA_019114135.1. Classification (GTDB taxonomy): domain Bacteria; phylum Actinomycetota; class Actinomycetes; order Mycobacteriales; family Mycobacteriaceae; genus Corynebacterium; species Corynebacterium avicola. The sequence continues at coordinate 10,422 of DXGC01000078.1, read as the reverse complement.
ACACCACGGCCGCGGCGGTGGAGTAGAGGAAGAAGTCGTACCACTCCACGGTCGTGCCCAGCAGGGACGCGGCGATGACGCGGCGGAGCTGCCGTTGCTCGACGGCAGTGCTGGAGTCGCTTTCGGGGCTACTGACGGAGGAGAGTTCACTCATGGCAAGTCAGCGTGCCAGGGGCGCGCAAGAGGTCAGAAGTCTTTGATTCGCCACGAACGGATTGTCGGCGGACGCGACTACTCCTGTGCCGCGGCCCGTGCGCGGTCATCGAAGCGCTTCACCTTCGCGCGGTTTCCGCAGGTCGCCATGGAACACCAGCGCCGACGGTTGCCCCGGGACGAGTCCACGAAGACCATCCCGCACCGCGGCTGGGCACACTCCTTGATCCGTGCGCCCTCCACGGTGGCGAACAGGTTCACCGCATCGGCGGCGACGAAGCCGACGAGCTGCGCCACCGTCGTCGGACCGTTGCCACCGGTCACGGTGAACCGGCTCCCGCGGGAGTCCTCGCCGTCGCCCTCGCCCCCCTCGTCAATGCGGGCCAGGGCCGGTGTCGGCTGCGCCAGGGCCAGCTGGTTGATGACGTCCAGCGGGTCCTGCACGTCCTGACCGTTCTCCTCGACCGCGAGCGCGTGCACCGCTTCCCGCAGGGCGACAGCGTCCGACAGTTCACCCTGCGTCGGCGAGGATTCGGGGAGTTCGAGGGTGAACCACTCCGTCTGTTTATCTGCAGCGGCGATCCAGTCCTGCAGTTCTGCCACCGTGGTCACCAGGTCACGTTTCCCGAGCACGTGGTCATTACGCCCGCGCAGTGTGTTCACCAGATCCAGGCTGGGCCGTCCGCCGAGGAAGAGGAACTCATTCTCGTTCTCCATCACGTCCTCCATTGTGCTCTTCATGCCCGCCGTTGCGCTGCTTACCTTCTACCCGCCATGACCGAGTACCCGGCTTATTCCCCGTGGAGGATGGGTCGCTGCGTCCTGAACATCGATGCGCCGGACACCGCAGGACGCACAACGGACATACAGCACCTTGCCAGCCGAGGTGGCGTGCACCGATTCCGTGATCCACCCGTGCTCATGACCAACGCCTACGTCAGCTGCCCGCGGACGGACCCGGTCGGCTCTTTCCGCTGTCGGATCGCAACATCCTGTCATCACTTCTCTCTCTGTCGGCTGCATGCGGCCAATCATGATGTAATGGCCTTATGCATCTCAACCCTTACGGCGAGTATGCCGTCCTCCTCGCACAGTCTCTGGCCAACGACTGGCCGTCCGACCGTGCGGGGATCGAATCCCGCACCCGGGACTTCGGGATGACAATGCCGTTCCCGGTCACAGACTCCGACTACACCGACGTGCGAGGCGTGATCGACAACTGGCTCGACATCGTCGACGCCCCCAACGACGAAAAACGAAGCCAGTTGCTCAACAGCGCCATGGCCGAAGCAGCGGCGTATCCGCGGCTTACCGACCACGACGGCGAAGGCTGGCACCTGCACTACCGCGACGACGATGACTCAATGGGACATGTGCTCAAGGCGGTGATCTCCGTGGGGACCGCGCTGCACCTGACCACCCGGGGCATGCACCGCCTGCGCCGTTGCGCAGCCGGCACCGAGTCGAGAAGTCCGTGCCGGAACGTCGTCGTCGACGTCACCCGCAACGGGCGCCAGCGCTTCTGCGGCGTACGGTGCGCGAACCGTGCCGCTGTCCGCCGGCACCGGGCCAGATACGACCGGTGATGCGTCGGCGATTACGCATGGGAGTCACCTCTGCCGCCTGACTGCGAGCATCGTGCCGACAACGACGGCGAGCGCTGACAACGCCGAGAACAACACGGCCGCCGTCCCCAACCCTGCACTGCGTTGGACCACACCGACGACCATGACCGGCGCCGACGCCAGCAGGTAGACGAGGAAGTAGAACAGGGACACCGCCGACACCCGTTCGCCGGCGTTCTGCGCCGCAGTGGAGACAGACACCACCGACCGGGACATGGTCATCCCTTGGCCGACGCCACTGACCACCGCTGCCAGGACGTACACCCAGATCTGGCTGACGTTCACGGCCGCCGCAAGCAACGTCAGGCCCACGACGAGGGCGGACGCACCCGCGAAGAGTCCGGTGCGGACACCGATCTTGTTCAGGACGAACTGTGCCGCGGCTGAGCCGGCGAAGATGCAGGCGATCACCGCTCCGCTGACGGTGAAGGAGGCGTCCACACCGATGTCGGTCAGGAATGCCGGGGTCAGCGCAGCAACGAGTCCGAAGACACCGACGCCGGCCAGTCCCACCAGCGACAACCCGAAAAAGACGGGCCGGAAACCTGGCTCCGACGGTGGCCGGAACCGGCCGGTCGACGATGCCAGGCCCGTGTGGTCCCGGTTCCCGAGTGCCACGAGGAGAACTCCCGCCACCACCAGAAGCGCCAGGTGGGTAGCGAAGACGACGGTCACCGGAGCGGTGGCGTAGTCCGCCGCGATGCCGCCGAGCACCGGGCCGAGCCCCATGCCAACGACGTTGCATGCGGTGGCTGCCACGGCCGTCGCCTTTCTGTTGCGCTCGGCGGTGAGCTCGATGGCGAAGGTCGTCCCGACGCTCATGACGAACCCGCAGGCGACGCCGGTGAGGATCCGCGCCGCGAGCAGCCATCCTATGGCGTCCGCAGCCAGGAAGAGCGCGTTGCTGAACACGCCGGAGACTGCCGCCGCAACCAGGGTGAGTCGTTGACCGAATCTGGCGGTGACCGAATTGACCAGGACAAGTCCGACCGCAATGCCGACGGCGTACATCGCGTAGATCACCGTGATCGCGCCGGTCGTGACCTCGAATTCGCGTCCGTAGATGTAGTACAGCGGCGTCGGCATGTTCGAGTGCGCCATGACGACGACCATCAGGGACAGGACGGTGAGGACGAGAGGCTTCGTCGACCGAGGGGCATTCAGTGGCGATGTTGTCGATGTTGTCGATGTTGTCGATGTTGTCGATGTCGGCATGGCGTCGAGTGAACCTCAACCGAACTAACCTGTCAAACCGGTTAGTTCGGTAGGAAATGCCACAAGCCCCTGGCGCAAAGCGCCGATGGAGGGGAATATCACGAAATCGGGATGTCGCCGACAGGGGGAGACCAGATCCGTAACGCTTCCCCTCCCGCGTGAAGCTCTGTACACAAAAGGAACGACGCATGGCGGATCGCAGCATGGCGGATCGAGTGCTTCAGTGGCAGCGGGTACGGGGTTTCGCCATGAATCGGTACGGCTCCGTTCCCACCCTTGCGCAATACCCCCCTTGGGTATAACGTCGGAGGTGGAAGGTGCTCCACGGGAGCACAACAGGCACAGGAAGCAAGGAGCTCACCATGGCCACCAAGAACTACACCGTCACCGGCATGACCTGCGGCCACTGCAAGGCATCCGTCGAGGAGGAGATCTCCGAGATCGCCGGCGTCACCGGCGTCGAGGCCGACCTGGACACCGGTAATGTCGCCGTCACCGGCGAGTTCACCGACGATCAGGTCACCGCCGCGGTCGACGAGGCCGGCTACGCCGTCAAGTAAGCATCACCCAGCACCGTCACCAGGACTGATTCGTCATGACACAGACACACCCAACCGCCGACCTGATCCAGCTCGATCTCGGCGTCACGGGCATGACCTGCACCTCATGCTCGAACCGGGTGGAGCGCAAGCTCAACAAGCTCGACGGCGTCGACGCCACCGTCAACTTCGCCACCGAGTCAGCGTCCGTGTCCTACGACCCGTCCAAGGTCGACACCCCCACCCTGATCAGCACCGTCCAGGGCGCCGGCTACGACGCCTTCGCCATGGCCGACGAACAGGACGTTCAGGACGCACCGGCGACGTCCGACGCCGCTGACAGCGGCGCGAACGCTGCGTCCGGCCAGGTGCAGATTGACGCGGCGCGCGACGCCGAAGCGTCCGACCTGAAACACCGCACCATCATCTCCGCGCTGGTCACGGTGCCGGTCGTGCTGGTCAGCATGATCCCCGCCCTCCAGTTCGACAACTGGCAGTGGGCGGTACTCGCCGCCGTGACCCCGGTGTACTTCTGGGGCGGCTCGCCGTTCCACAAGGCCACGTGGGCGAACCTGCGCCACGGCGCCTTCACCATGGACACGCTGGTCACCCTGGGTACCACCGCGGCGTACCTGTGGAGTCTGTGGGCGCTCTTCCTCGGCAACGCCGGGCACGCGGGCATGACCATGGAGATGCACCTGCTGCCGTCGCACACCACGATGGACGAGATCTACCTCGAGTCCGTCGCCGTGGTCATCACGTTCCTGCTGCTCGGACGCTGGTTCGAGACCCGCGCCAAGGGACAGTCCTCGGAGGCGCTGCGCAAGCTCCTGGACATGGGCGCCAAGGATGCCGCGGTGATCCGCGACGGCGCCGAGGTGCGCGTGCCGATCAGCCAGCTGCAGGTCAGGGACGTTTTCGTCACCCGTCCCGGCGAGAAGATCGCCACCGACGGTGTCGTCACCGAGGGCACCTCCGCGGTGGACGAGTCGATGCTCACCGGTGAGTCCGTGCCGGTCGAGGTCGCGTCCGGCGACACGGTGACCGGAGCGACGATCAGCACATCGGGCCGTCTGCTGGTGCGCGCCACCCGCGTCGGGTCGGACACCACGCTCTCGCAGATGGCGAAACTGGTCACCGACGCGCAGTCGAAGAAGGCTCCGGTGCAGCGTCTGGTCGACCGGATCTCCCAGTACTTCGTGCCGATCGTGGTGCTCATCGCGGTCGCCACGCTGATCATCCACATGGCGACCGGTGGCGGGGTGGCCCCGGCGTTCACCGCCGCGGTGGCCGTGCTGATCATCGCCTGCCCCTGCGCCCTGGGCCTGGCCACGCCGACCGCGCTGCTGGTCGGCACCGGACGCGGCGCGCAGCTGGGCCTGCTGATCAAGGGCCCGGAGGTGCTGGAGTCCACCCGACGCGTCGACACGGTCGTCATGGACAAGACCGGCACGGTGACCTCCGGCGTGATGAGCGTCAGCGATGTGACCGGGGACGTACTGCTCCAGGCCGCGGCGGTGGAGTCCGGCTCGGAGCACCCGATCGCCCAGGCGATCGTGCGTGCCGCGCAGAAGAAGCTCGGTGAGGACGCTTCCCTCCCGCAGGTCAGCGACTTCACCACCACCGCGGGACGCGGCGTCTCCGGCACCGTCGACGGCCGCACCGTCACCGTCGGACGCCCCGGCGCGGACCTGCCGTCCGATCTGCAGGATGCTTTCGCTTCCGCGCAGGCGGCCGGTGGCACGCCCGTCGTCGTCGAGGTCGACGGCACGCCGGCCGGGGTGATCACCGTGCGCGACACGGTGAAGGAGTCCTCGGCCAAGGCCGTCGCCGAGCTGAAGGAACTGGGCCTGACCCCGTGGCTGCTGACCGGTGACAACGAGGGCGCGGCGAAGGCCGTGGCGTCCGAGGTTGGTATCGATCCCGGCAACGTCATCGCCGGGGTCATGCCCGACGACAAGGTCGCCGAGGTCGAGCGTCTGCAGGGCGAGGGCAAGCGTGTGGCGATGGTCGGCGACGGTGTCAACGACGCCGCCGCCCTGGCCACCGCCGACCTGGGTCTGGCGATGGGCGCGGGAACGGACGTGGCGATCGAGGCGTCCGACATCACGCTGATGAACGACGACCTGCGTTCGGCCGGCGACGCGATCCAGCTGTCGCGCCGGACGCTGGGCACGATTCGCGGCAACCTGTTCTGGGCCTTCGCCTACAACGTGGCGCTGATCCCGGTCGCGGCGATCGGGCTGCTCAACCCGATGCTCGCCGGTGTGGCGATGGCGTTCTCCTCGGTGTTCGTGGTGTCCAACTCGCTGCGGCTGCGGCGGTTCCACACCAACCGCGGCTGAGAGGCGTGGGCCTATCCTGCGCCTACTCCTCGGCGAACATCGCCACGGACATGGTCGAGGTCAGCCCGCCGTCCAGCGGGATGGTCGTGCCGGTGATGTAGGAGCTCCCCGGCGCCAGCAGGAAAGTGACCAGCGAGGTGACGTCCTCCGGGCGTCCGATGCGTCCCAGGGGGTTGGCGGCGTTGACCTCTTCGCCGCGCTCGTCGAGCACCCAGGACATCATCCTGGTCGGGAACGGCCCCGGCGCGATCGCGTTGACCAGGATCGACGGCGCCAGCTTCGCCGCCATGACCTTCGTCAGGTGGTGCACCGCCGCCTTCGACGCAGCGTAGGAGTAGTTCTCGTAGTTCGGCACGGCCAGCCCGTCGATCGAGCCGACGTTGATGATCCGACCGGGGTCCAGGCCCTCCGCCGCACGCGCATCGAGCAGCGGACGCAGCAGCTGTGCCAGGCGGAACGGTGCCTTCACGTTGGCACCCAGGACCTTGTCCCAGGCCTCCGGCGGGAAGTCGTCGAAGCCGGCACCCCAGGTCGCACCGGCGTTGTTGACCAGGCCGTCCAACCTGCCCGAGTGCTGCCCGGTGTACTCCTCGATCTGCGCGAGGACCTCCTGGCAACCGTCCTCGGTGGAGATGTCCGCGGCGATGGCATGAACCTCGCCGAACTCGCCGAGCTCCTTCTCTACCTCGGCCGCAGCGTCCGGCCGGCGGGTGGTGACCAGGACGTTCGCCCCGGCGTGCAGCAGGCCCTCGGCCAGCATGCGGCCGATGCCGCGGGCACCGCCGGTGATCAGGACGGTGCGTCCGGAGATGTCGAATGCGTGGGGTGTGCTGGTCATGGTGCCTTTCGGGTTAGCTCGTGATGTATCCGCTCCAGACCGTCACCGTGTTTTCCACTCAGGACCCGGAAGCAGCGTTTCTGTCCTCGTTCCGCAATGACCGGTTCAGAGGAGCAACAAGTGCGGCTCCGATGATGGAGACCACGACGATGACGTAGAAACCGGTGACCGGGGTTCCGGACTGGGACTCCACCAGGCCGAAGACATACGGACCCACGAATCCGCCACTCATTCCGATGGTACTGATGAAGGCGAGGCCGGCGGCGGCCATGAGGCCACCCATCCGCGGCATCACGACAGACCAGAAGACAGGGAGCGTTCCGGTCGTCAGTCCTCCGAGAATGAAGATCAGCACGATCTGGATGGCGGGGGAATCAGTCATCAGGAACAGGCCTGCAACGATTGCACACCCTGCTGCGAGTATCGCGATAAGCCGTGTCTCACTCATCTTCAGGGCAATCCGGGGGACGACGAGCACACCGACCAGGGCGCCCGCACCATACATGCCGCTGAGAACACCGACGATGAAGGAGGAGTCGACGTTCATCCGCTCGACGATGGACGGGATGTTGACGGTGATTCCGTTGATGGTGATCTGGTTGAGGAAGTAGATCAGCCCCACGATGATGATGAACGGACGCCCGAAAGCGGTCTTCATGTTCCCCTTGAGGGAATGTGACTCGTGGGCCCGACCGCTTCCCCCGGCGGCATCCTCCAGGGCCTGCGCCTCGTCCGGGTCGAGCCAGGACGCGTCCCGCGGTCGGTTGGGGACGAACAACAGCACCGCAAAGCCGACAAGCACGGTGAACACGCCCTCGATGAGGAACATCCACTGCCAGCCGTGGAGGCCTCCCACATCCTGGAGCCCCATCAGCGCCCCACTCATCGGTGATCCGATGAGCATCCCGAGACAGGCGGCGATGTAGACGTACCCGATGATCTTCCCCCGGTCACGCTGCGCGAACCACTGGGTGACCATGTACAGGATGGCGGGGTAGAGACCGGCCTCCGCCGCACCGAGTGCGAACCGGGCGATGTAGAACGTCACGTCGTTGCTGACGAACATCATCAGCGCCGTGACGATACCCCAGCTGATGGCGATACGGGCGATCCATATGCGGGGTCCGACCCGGTACATGATGAGGTTGCTGGGGACCTCGACAAGTGCGTAGGCGACGAAGAACAGGCCGGCACCGAGCCCGAATGCTGCGACGCTGATGCCTACATCGGCCTGAAGGTGGGACTTCGCCAGACCGATGTTGGTCCGGTCCACGTAGTTCATGAAGTAGGCGAGACACAGCAGGGGGATCAGCCGGAACAGAGCCTTGTGCGTGGCTTGACGGTAAAGGTCGCTGGCAGCCGGCGCGGCGGGAATGTCGGGATGGCCGGAGGAGGGGCGGTGGGAGAGATTGATGCCCATGGTCATTCACCGCCTTCCCTTGTCGCTACGGAAATCGGGACGGCCTCCCGCAGATGCGAGACAGCGGAGACGCCACCGCCCGCACCGGTGAAGTCGGCGACCCGGGCGGCGCACCCTGCTGCGCTACTTGAATCTTGGTTTCTCTGCATTCCGGGTGATCCTTTCCTCAGGTATGCTTTTCGTCAAAACTACATAACCCGCTGCGGTAATGTCACCGTTATGAGCACTCCAGAAATCCTCGACGTCTCTGACCTCACGTTTCTTCTGCACGACTGGCTGAGGGTCGGGGATCTCACCAACCACGAACCCTTCACCGAGCACTCCCGGGAAACCTTCGACGCGATGCTGGACGCCTCCCGTGAGATCGCCGAGAACCTGTTCCGACCACATATGCGCGCCTCCGACCTGGCTGAACCGTCCTTCGACGGAGAACGGGTCACGACCCATGAGGCGGTGAAACCGGCCCTCGACGCCTTCTCCGCCTCCGGTCTGATGGCGGCGACCTTCGACGAGGCCTACGGCGGGGTGAACCTGCCGCTGACCGTGGCGCGGGCCTGCTTCGCCTGGCCGCAGGCCGCCAATATTTCCACCGCGGCCTACCCCATGCTGACCATGGCCAATGCCGCGCTACTGCTGGCCCACGGCTCGGAGGAGCAGATCGCCACCTATGTCGAGCCACAGCTCGAGGGGCGTTTCTTCGGGACGATGTGCCTCTCGGAGCCGCACGCCGGCTCCTCACTGTCGGACGTGAAGACCCGCGCGCGGCGGCAGGACGCAACGAGCACCGACGGTGCGTCCGGCGACGCCTGGCGGATCACCGGCACGAAGATGTGGATCTCCGGCGGCGACCACGAGATGTCGGAGAACATCGTCCACCTGGTGTTGGCCCGCACCGGTGCCGTCGACTCCGGCACGAAGGGTCTCAGCCTGTTCATCGTGCCGAAGGTGCTGGTGGAGGGCCCGTCCGCCGGGGAGCGCAATGACGTCGTCCTCGCCGGGCTGAACCACAAGATGGGCTACCGCGGCACCACGAACACCCTGCTGAACTTCGGCGAAGGTGCGCACACCCCCGGCGGTGAGGCCGGTGCAGTCGGCTATCTCATCGGCGAGGAGGGTCGCGGCCTGCAGTACATGTTCCACATGATGAACGAGGCCCGGATCGGCGTCGGTACCGGTGCCGCAGCACTTGCCATGACCGGCTACCTGGAGTCGCTGGAGTATGCCCGCAGCCGTCCGCAGGGGCGTCCGGTCGGAGCGAAGGACCCGGCCCAGCCGCAGGTCCCGATCATCGAGCACGCCGATGTGCGCCGGATGCTGCTGGCCCAGAAGTCCTACGCCGAAGGGTCGATGGCGCTGTGCCTCTACGCGGCGAACCTGGTGGACAAGGCCACGGTGTCCACCGGCGAGGAGCGCGCCCGGTACGAGCTACTGCTGGACGTGCTGACCCCGGTGGTGAAGAGCTGGCCGTCGCAGTACGGCCCGGCGGCCAATGACCTGGCGATCCAGGTGCTCGGCGGGGCGGGCTACACCCGCGACTACAACGTGGAGCAGTTCTACCGCGACAACCGGCTCAACCCGATCCACGAGGGGACACACGGCATCCAGGGCCAGGACCTGCTGGGGCGCAAGGTTGTGATGAACAAAGGTGCTGGCCTGAAACTGCTGGTCGAGACGGTGCGGGAAACGATCGAACGGACTTCGGGACGGTTCCCGGAGCATGCCGCGGCACTGGCGTCCCGGCTGGAGCGACTGGTGGAGGTCAGCGGCGCCCTGTGGCAGAACGGGGACGCGGCGGCCGCGCTGGCGCACGCCACCGACTATCTCGAGGTCACCGGGCATATCGTGGTCGCCTGGTTGTGGCTCGACATGCAGGACGCCGCGGCGCAGGGACCGGACGCGACGCTGGCCGCCGGCAAGGCCTCCGCAGCGTCCTACTTCTTCAGCCGGGAACTGCCGAAGGTAGATCCGGCGCTGGACCGGCTGGGCACCCCGGACGCCCTGTTCACGGAACTGGACACCAAGGTGCTGTGAGTCGCGCTGAGAGGCTCTGACTTGCCAGGGACTTCTGCTCACCCGGAGAGTCGAAGGGGTCTCTGGACGGAATGCGGCATCGCAAATGTCCGCATGGTCATTGCAAATGACCGATTTTCACGTGGTTTCCCTCTTTGCCAGGCTGTGTGTGAGTCACTCCGACTCCCACACAGAAAGGAGTCCCGGCGATGAGCATCAGCCCGGGCTACACCGACGACGAGGTCCGCGACTTCGTCTACGAATACGAGCGTCAACC